>SLJM01000036.1 GCA_007135085.1 Myxococcales bacterium | reverse complement strand
GTCAGTTTACGGCGCTCATCGAGGGTCGATTCGAGAGTGATGGGAGGTAGGTTCGAGGGAATATCCAGTAAAACCGACCTGGTGTGGGTGTTACCAGGGGGAGTTGTTTGAGGAAGACTCGGCAGAATAGTCAGGAGTCCATAGCGGACCTCATCGATGTCGGGAAAGAGTTCGTCGGTCATAGCGGTCAGTCAGGCTCGCCGGGAAATTCGTCGCGGGCTCGGGCCAGGTAGCGGCGCACCAAGAAGACGCCGATGGATAGGGTGGTGAGAAAATAGAGCAGTTGGCTGGTCATGAAGATATAGAGTTGGTCGTCGGCGTCGAATACACCGCTGACGACGAGGCCGATCCAGATGGCGACCGCCGGGAATTGGGCGGCGGCGACGCCCAAAAAGGCGTAGGTAAGGGCGCGGCCGGTTTTTTTCTGCATATAAAACTCGAAGTCCTCTTGGTCGCTCATGAGAAAATCTCTATGGGTAGTAGGTGGGGGCGCCGGGGCCTACGGGGAGGCCGAGGCCGAAGACCCACAGGTAGAAGAGGCCGACCCAGCTCAGGAGGAAGAAGATGGTGTAGGGGAGCATCATGCTGATCACCGTGCCGATGCCGATGCCCTTGTGGTAGCGGTCGGCGAAGGCCAGGATCAGCCCGAAATAGCTCATCATGGGGGTGATGATATTGGTCGTGGAGTCGCCGATGCGGTAGGCGGCCTGGATGACCTCCGGGGAGTAGCCGACGAGCATGAGCATGGGGACGAAGATGGGGGCCGTCATGGCCCACTGGGCCGACGCGCTCCCCAGCATGAGGTTAACGAAGCAGCAGATGAGGATGAAGAAGATGAAGACGACGGGGCCCGTCAGGCCCGAGGATTCCAAAAAGTCGGCGCCGTTGACGGCGAGTATGGCGCCCAGGTTGGTCCAGCCGAAGAAGCTGACGAATTGGGCGGCGAAGAAGACCAGCACGATATACAGACCCAGTGAGCTCATGGCGTTGGCCATGCCATCGATGACGTCTTCGTCGCTTCGGATGGTGCCCACCACGGCACCGTAGACGACGCCGGGGACGAGAAAGAAGACGAAGATCAGGGCCACCATGCCCCGCAGAAATGGCGAGTTGAGGATGTCTCCGTCTTCGGGGTTGCGCAAAATGCCCCACTCGGGGACCACCCCTAAAGCGAGCAGACCGCTGACGAATAAGACGCTCGCCCCGGCGGCGGCCAGCCCCCACCACTCCCGGCGGGTCAGGGGCTCCATGGAGCGATCGTCGGCGGCCCCTTCGCGAGCATTTGAGGGGTCGTATTCACCGAGTCTGGGCTCGACGATCTTCGTGGTGACCAGGGTGCCCACGAGGGTGATGAGGAAGGTGCTGACGATCATGAAGTACCAATTGACCGCCGGGTGGACCATATAGTCCTGGTCGATCAGGTGGGCCGCCTCCTCGGTGATCCCCGCCAGGAGGGGGTCGACGGTGCCGATGAGGAGGTTTGCGCTATAGCCGGCCGACACGCCTGCGAAGGCCGCCGCCATGCCCACCAGGGGATGGCGCCCGAGGGCCAAAAAGATCACCGCCGCCAGGGGGATGAGCACCACATAGCCGGCCTCGGAGGCCGTGTTGGAGACAACACCGGCGAAGACGATGGCCGTCGTGATCAGCCCGGCCGGGGCTTTTAGGACGATGGCGCGAATGGTGGCGCTCAAGAGCCCGGAGTGTTCGGCGACGCCCACGCCCAGCAGGGCGACGAGGACCGTTCCCAGAGGCACGAAGTGGACGAAATTGCTCACCAGATTTTCGATGATCCGCCGCAGGCCGTCGGCGTTGAGGAGGCTCACCGCCTCGATGGTGCCCGACTCACTTCGCCCCGAGGCCCCCTCGGGCCGGGGGTCGATAACGCTAAGGTTGACCCACTCGGCGAGGCCGCTGATGAGGATGACCCCCAGGGCGAAGAGGGCGAAGAGGGTCACCGGATGGGGCAGCAGATTTCCCAGCCATTCGACGACGTTCAAGAAGCGGGCGAACCACCCGGAGTGTTCTTCTTCGGAAGGGGTGGGATCGCTGCTCCTGGAGGTAAATTCAGCCATGGATGTGGTCCGTCACTGAGTCTGCCGCGATAGCTCCCAGCTATAATTGACCCCGACGGTGAGCTCCGTATTGGTGCCCAATTCGCCGACGACGTCGTCGCGGTAGAGAAATGCGTTGAAGGTGGTGGTGAAGAAAAATTGCTCGAAGACGGCGAAGAAGATGCGGTTGCTCGTGCGCCCTTCGTGGATATTCTGGAGGGCGATATCGTTGTAGAAATACTCCAATTCGCTCTCAAAACGCACGGGTCGGCCCAGCAGATCGAAGGGGCTGATACGGGCCAGGGTAAAGCCGGCGTTGACTCCCCAGGTCGGTAGAGCGTCGGGCCGATTGACCTCGTGGCGCACGTTGGCGCCGACGCGCAATTCCAGGGGATCGAAGAGTTGAAACGACACCCCGAGTATTCCCCGAAGGTCCAGGCGATGCCAGTCGCGGGTCGGCGGCGGTTGGAATTCGGTCTCCACCTGACCCTCTACCATCGGGTCGGGCACGTAGCGTCGGCCCTGAGCGGCGGCGCGCCAGCCCTGATAGCGGTAGCGGCTTCGAAACCGGATATGATCCTTGGTCGTCTCGAAGAGCGCCTCATCGTCATCGTCGTGGACCCGGGCCCGGGCAAATTGGACGTTCAGGTCGTTATTCCAGCCGTGGGAGCGACTGTCGGCGTTGGCCGTAAAGCGGCTCTCGATATTGATCTGGTCCGTCGATTGGACGGTGAGCCGACTCTGATCGTAGCCGGGCTGGCCGTCGAGGACCGGGTTGTGGACGGCGACCTGGTTGTATGACGAATTCAATGAGCCCGTGAGGGTCCACAGAAATTTCCGGTGCAGATCGGGAAAATTGCCCACCGGCGACAGGGCGTCGTCGACGGGACCTCTTTGGAGGTGGCGGTTATTTGCCACAAATTCGATGACCACGTCGTCGATGGTGGGAGGGTCAACGCTCCAGTCGGGGTAAAAGGTGGTGCGGTTTTGCAACTCGGCGGGCCGAAAATGGCGGTCGCCGCCCTGGGATAAGAAGTCGTTGACGGCGACTCGGTACATGCGATCGGGGCGCACAGAGCGGCCGTTGATGGTGACCGCCCCGTCGACGACGTCGATACCCACGCCGATGAGATGTTCGCCCAGAGAGCCCGCCACCCGCTGGAGGACCGCCCCGGAGACCTCGGCGAGGACCAGGCGATTCTCAAAGGGCATGGTGGCGTAAATATCAGCCCGGGTCAGCTCGCCGGTCAGCGGAAACCCCGGGCCCTTGCGAAAGGCCCGGCGGTTGAGCAGGGCCACCTCCTGGCCGGTGGAAAAGCGCATCACATTTAAGACGAAGCGCTGGAAATCCTCGAGCTCCATCGGCTCGGCCAGGTTGGCGTTGTCGCCGATGGCTTCGCCCCAATGGTCGCAGAAGTCCTCGATGCTCTCCTGCAAAAGTTTGCCCGTACGTGGGTCGATGGGCATCTCGCTCAAGTCGACCCGGCGGGGAATGGCGGTGCGCACCGTCCAGCGATCGTCGTCTCTGCCGGCGGTGACCAGGTTGAGGTCGACGTTGATCAAGGCCGCCGGACCACCGTCGGCGCTGATGACGGGGGTGCCTGTGCCGGAGGCGCGGATGACGCTTTCAAGAGAACTCAAGGGGGAGAGTTCGCCGTCGTCGTCGGTGGAATCGAGAGATTGGCTGGTGATGACCAGGTCGATGCCCTCGACTCGGGAGGCCAATTCGCGCGAGCCCTGCATGACCGACCTCGATGGAGCCTGAAATTGGACGATGACCAGATCGGCGGCCTCCCTCATTCGCTCCACCAGGTCGGGGAGCACCTCCAGGGGATCGATGAGCTCGATGCCCTGTCGCTGCTCCTGGATCAGTCGGTCCAGCAGATCCGGGGACAGGACGGTGGTCACGGCGATTCGCAATCCCCCTCGTTCGTAGATTCGAAAGGCCCGATCGTCGTCGGCGGTCTGGACCAGGTCACACAACACCTCGGAGCCGCCGAAGGCGGGGCATTCCAGATTGGCGGCCTGCACGTCTATGCCCTGGCCCTGGAGTGCCTCGGCAAAATTGACGAAGCCCTGGCGAGGAATCGTAAATTCACGGTTTCCGGCGCCGTGAACCTTGGTAGGCACCTGGGCGATGATCTCGGCCAGCCGGCGGGCCTCGTCGACGTCCCGGGTGGCCAGATAGCGCCCGAGGACGCCGGGGAAGACCGAATTTCCCGTATTGAGCGCCACCGGTTCGGGTAGCCCCGAGGCCGCCGACAACTCGCCAAGCGACTTATGATAGGCGGCATGTCGTGACCACCACAGCGATTGTTCCTGCGGGCCCTGCCGGCAATCGACGTCGGCGAAATAACCGTCCACGTTGCCGTCGAGCAACAGGGTGAGTCGCTGGGTGGTGGGGGCCGGTTCGGCACCGACGGCTGGCTCGGCTGGCTCGGTGTCTTCTACGGAATCGTCGGGCGGGATTGGCTGATCCGCTTCGTCATCCTGGGCATAGGCAGGCAGGGTGACCAGCAATAAAGCGACTATCAGTACGGCTCGTGTCATAGATTCGAGTGTCGGGGCATAGGTCAGTCAAACGCCGACGCTGACCGTGCGTTGGCAGGGGGGATTCGTCAACCCATTCTCACTCGCTCGTCCTCGATGATTGACAACTTGAGAGCCCTTTCCTTACGATTCAGGGCGCCGTCGGCACAGATCTAGCTGCTCTTCATAAGAGCGGACGTTAACAGCGCCGACTTTTTCACCGCGCGCCCCCTGCATGCATAGGGGCGCGCCAGCTATGTGGTGTAGGGCACATGAGCGAACCGGGAATCCTTCCAGAACCGATCCCATTCGGCAAATATTACCTCCTCGAGCGTGTCAACGTGGGAGGCATGGCCGAGGTCTATAAAGCAAAAGCCTTTGGCGTGGAGGGGTTTGAGCGGCTGCTGGCGATCAAAAAAATTCTGGACAGCATCGCCGAAGATGAATCGTTTATTAAAATGTTCATCGACGAGGCCAAGATCGCAGGCCAGCTCAACCATCCCAATATTGCCCAGATTTTCGATCTGGGGCAGGTGGACGACTCCTATTTTATCGCCCTCGAATATATCGGCGGCAAAGATCTGAAGACCAAATTCGAGCGGGCCCGGCGCATCGGCGAAGAGGTGTCGATTCCCCGTATCTGCTACACGATCATGAAGGTCTGCGAGGGGCTGGGCCACGCTCACGAGAAAAAAGACCCTCAGGGCCGCCCCTTAGACATCGTCCATCGCGATATCTCGCCGCAGAATATCCTGGTCTCCTATGAGGGGGAGGTCAAAATCATCGACTTCGGCATCGCCAAGGCCCAGGGCAAGACCAGCCAGACTCAGGTGGGAATCCTCAAGGGCAAATTCAGCTATATGAGCCCCGAGCAGGTGCGGGGGCTGCACGTCGATCACCGAAGCGACCTATTTAGCCTGGGCATCGTGATGTACGAGATGCTCACCCTGGAGCGGCTGTTCCTGGGAGAGAGCGATTTCGACACCCTGGAGAAGATCCGTAAAGTCGAGATGAGCCCGCCATCTCTATACAATCCGCATATACCAAAAGGTCTGGAAGATATCGTCTTAAAGGCGCTGGCGCGCACTCCGGAGGAGCGCTACCAGTCGACCTATGAGCTGGCGGAAGACCTGGAGCTCTTTATGCGCAACCAGGGCTATTATTATACGAATAAGGATCTGGCCGCCTATATGAAGGAGGCCTTTCAGGCCGATATCGAATTCGAAAATAAGAAGCTCGAATATTATCGCTCCCTGGACCTGCAGCCCATCATGGCAAGCCAGGCGCCCGCCGGGCAATCTTCGGCGCCCACGGCGGCCGATCTGAGCTGGGGCGACGAGGAGATGGAGACCCAGATCTTCGGTCGGGAAGACGAGGAAGAGGAGAGTATTACCGAGTCCGATATCGTCTATGCTGAAGACGTGGGTCACGTCCACGGCGGCGGGGCCGGTGATGACGAGGTGACCCAGATTCACGTCCCCGGGTTGGCCGACGACGACCCCACCATGGAGTATAATCGGTGGGACGAAGAACTCGATCTAGCTGGTCAGCGCTCCGGCGGTGGACGAGGGATCGAGATCGAACCGCGGCGCCAGCCCCAGCCGACGGCTCAGATGCACGCCGTGGAGCGCCGGCCTGAGCCCCAGGCTCAGGTGACGGTGCCCAACGCACAGATGTTTCCCCAGTCCCAGCGCACTCGCGGCAAATCGGGCTCCAAGACCCGGCTGGGTGTGGTGGCCCTGGTGGCGGTGCTGGTCGTCGGGATCGGTCTGGGCGTCTATTATTTCATGATGATGGAGACCACCGCTGCGGTGACCTTTGATTTTGGCGAGGAGCCGGTGGTCATCACCGTCGACGGTGAGGTCATCCATGAGGGGGCCACCCCCTTTGAGACCGAGCTGCCCGCCGGGGTCGCCTCGATCGTCGTCGAACGAGAGCATCATTATGCCCTGGAACTGAACGAGACTTTCGAGGCCGGGCAGGCCCGCCGGGTTGCCCAGGAATTGACGCCGCACGACTTCAGCGACACCGGCTTTGACCTGGTCACCGCTCCAGAGGAGGCGACCCTCTTCGTCGATGGCGAGGAATACGACGAGACGACGCCCGTCGAAGTACGGGAGCTCAAACCGGGTAGCTACGAGATTAAGATAGTCCTTGACGATTATCTCGAGGAGACCCGTGAGGTGGAGATCACCTACGATGAGGTCGTCGACGTCGCGGTGGAGCTTCGGCCCGCCCAGGTGGCGCTGGTCCTGAGTTCGACGCCGAATCGCTCGGATTATAAGATTCTGGACGCCGAAAACGACGATGAGATCGCCTCGGGGCGCACGCCGGACACCATCGAGGAGCTGGACGCTCGGTTGACCTATCGGGTCGTGGTGGAGCGAAACCGCTACGAGAGCTGGGAGGAGACCTTCGAGCCCGGAATGGAGCGCGAAGTGGAGATGGAGGCCGAGCTCGAGCGCGAAGAGACGGCGGTGGCCGATGCCTCGGCCGGCTCGTCGCCCCGTCGCAGCGATGGCGGCTCGGCTCGCCAGGCGCCCGAACCCACGCCACGGCGCACTCGGCCACAGCCCGAACCGGAGCCCGAGCCCGAACCTGCCCGCGCCGAGCCCACACCCACGCCCACGCCCGATCCCCCGGCCGAGCCCGAGCCGGCCGGTACGGGAACGTTGACCGTCGCCTCCCGTCCAGTGGCCCGGGTTTATATCAACGACCGCGATACGGGACATCATACTCCGCTTCGCGATTTTGAATTGCCTGTGGGGAGCCACAAGGTGGTCCTGGTCAACGACGAATTCAATCTCAATAAGACTTATTACGTCGACATCGAAGCCGGCGCAGAAGAACGAATTATTAACCGTTGAATATCCCGGAGTAGTTGTGGCCGCCTCCGTTTTGACTACGTCGTTACTCGACGCCGTGTGCCCGCAGTGCAATACCTGTTTTGAGCGGGCCAAAGATGAATGTGTCGAGTGTGGTCAGGATCGTCCCGACGGCGATTGGCCGTCGCTGCGGGAATATCCCTACCCATTTTTGGGGCGAGTCGTCGACGGGCGTTATCTCATCGACCGATTTCTGGACTCCGGGGCTTCGGGCCACGTCTATCGTGCCCGGGGGCTGCGGTTTCGCCGTCCCTTTGCGCTCAAGATCGTCGACGCCCGGCGCTTTGAAGAGGGCAAAGTGCGCCAGAAGGTCATCGAGCGCTTCCACGCCGAAGTGGATGCGATCACCCAGATTCGAAACCCCCACGTCATCGACGTCTACGAGGCCATCGAGCTCGACAAGGATATCTTCGGGCTGGTGATGAATTTTGTGGAGGGGCGCACTCTGGAGCAGATTCTCGAGGAGCGGGGTTATCTTCCCGTCGACGACGCGCTGGCGATCGCCGCGCAGTTGGCCAACGGCCTCCACGAGGCCCATTCGCGGGGGATTATCCACCGTGATTTAAAGCCGGCGAACGTGATGATCGAGGAGTTGCCGGCCTCCGGACTGTTTGCCCGGGTGTTGGATTTCGGCATCGCCCGCGACATCGAAGAGGACGGGTCGAGCTCGGGGAGCTTCGGCTTTCAGGGCACTCCCCTTTATGCAGCCCCCGAGCAGTGTACGGAGGAGGCGCCCCCGGACGCCCGCAGTGATATCTACAGCCTGGGTTGTTTGATCTATCATATGCTCACCGGTCAGCCTCCCTTTGCCTATACCAATGCCCTTCGGGTGATGGATGCCCACGTTCACGACCGTCGCCCCCGTCTGGCCGAGGCCAACGAGGAGCAGAGCTTTTCAGAGCCCCTGGAGTTTTTGGTGGGCCATCTCATGGCCCGGGATCGGGCCGACCGCCCGAACGATCTCCACCTGATCTACGAAGATCTCATGGCCCTGCAGAAGGGGCGCAGCCCGCGTCACTTCGGCAACCGGCCGGTGGGGTATGACGAGCCATCGCAGAGCGATGCAGATCGGGGTCACTTCGCCGTCACCACGCCGCCTCCCTTCGAGTGGGTCAGTCTCAGCGAGTGGACCTCCACTGAATTGGCCAACGATCCCACTATGACCGAGGCCGAAGAGGCGCCCTGGCTGGCCAGCGACACCGAACTCGATATGGAGCTGGTCTCCGAGGTGGAGTCCCCCTTTGAAAGAGACTCCATTCCCATGATCACCGCTGCCGTGCTCGACCCCAAGGGCATGGCCTGCGTCTTCGCCGATGCCAAAAAATCGGTCCACCTGGTGGGCCTGGGAGCCGGGGCGTTTCGAAATTCGATCGCCGGCTCCAAGATTATCTGCGCCACCGATCTCGATCTCCACGCCGGATATATGATCGTCGCCGGCCGAGAGGGACAGATCTGCGAGCTCGACCCGGGCACCGGGCGGCGACGCAGCGAGCATCAGGTCGACGGCTCTCCGCTGGCGCTGGAGTTGGTCTCGTCGGGGCCGGTGGTCTATTACGGCCTGGAGCGGGGCCAATTATGGAAGCTCGATCTGCGCACCAACTCAAGCCATGAATTATTGCGCTTTCCCGATGCGATCTCCACCCTGTCGGCGGGGCGAAAGGGAGCGATGCTGGTGGGGTTGTGGGATGGTTCGATGGCCTTCGTCGACGGCGACGAGCAGCTCAAATGGCACCTTCCCGTCGCCCCCGATGCCATCGCCGACGTGGGATTGCTCGATGACGAGCACTATTTTGCTCTCGACGGCCGAGGCGGTTTTCATATCGGCGCGCTGGCACATGGCCAGGTGCTGCGGACGATTTCGGTGGGTGCCGGCCTGCGCACGGTACGACGTCTGGTCGACGGCCGGATCGTAGCTCTCTCTCTATTCGGCGCCACCGTTCAGGCCTGGCAGCTCAAGGTCAATTAGGCTGCATCGCCCATTGGACTTCCAGGTTTGCCCCGTCGCCGACGGCCTGGAAGCGAAGGCCGTCGACATTGTCGATCAAGCAGGCTTCAAAACGCCCATCTCGAGGGCCCAGTTGGTGGAGGATCTGCGGGTCTTCAACTCGCCCCCGCCCGGCCTCGGTGTTCAGAGTCCACCCCAGGGCGACCCGGCTGTCATCGATGCCCTGGGTGACGATCTCGGCGTCGATTCCACGGCGTCGCCAGGCCCGGTAGCAGTCCTGGACGGCGGCGTCGACGACCTCTATGGAGCGGCGTCGGTCACGGCGCAGGGCGATTTCGAATTCTTGGTCCATCGCCCCCTGGTGGAGTTCCTCTTCCAGAGCTTCCACGTCCACGTCGTGGGGTTGGGCCATCCACCGCGCCGGACCAACCGCTTCGTCGAGGTCGTCGATGGTGATCGACAGCTCCTGTGGTGCCTGGGAAACTTCTTGGTCGGCCCGGGAGTCGTGGCCGGGCAATGGCCGGGGAGGCTGGGGCGGCTCTTCATCGACTGGAGCTGAATCGGCGAATGAATGGGAATGATCAGGAGCAGTGGAGGCCGGTTTGGCGTCGGCCGTCGCCGATCGGGCAGGTTGTTCGGGAGCTGATGATGTCTGTGACCGGGGTAGCTCTTCGGAATCAGGTGGTTCTTCGGTAGGAAGGGAGACGAGCAGGAACAGAACCAGGATCAGGATCAGGATTGCGGAAATGGTGGCCAGCTTTTGGGTGTTAGTCATCAAATAGACCTACCGTGGAGCCCGATCATCGCGGTTTGACCTGCCTATCAGCGGGACGACCGCGAATTTGCGTCGCCACGTTGTTACGCTACACTGACCACGTTATTTCGTCACTCGAACCAGCGAACCCAGGCAATGGTCCCAAATAACCCCAGCCCGTCGAGCATCCATCCAGGGATGCTCTTTTGCGAGCGCTACCGCATCGAGCGCCGCATCGACGAGGGGGGAATGGCCACTATCTATCAGGCCGTCGACGAGACGTCGGGCCTGCCGGTGGCGATCAAAATACTGTTCGCTCATTATTCTGACAACACGGTGGTCAAGGCCCGCTTTCTCGACGAGGGCCGAATCCAGGCGATGCTCAAGCATCCCAATATCGTCCACGTCTACCAGGTGGTGCGCGAGCCCCTGCTCTGTTTCGTGATGGAATATGTCGATGGCGAGACCCTCGACGAATATCTCCAGCGCAAGGCGCCCCTGTCGGAGCGGGAGATCGTGGAGCTGCTCATGCCCGTGATGAGCGCCGTTGGCTTTGCCCACAGTAAGGGCATCGTCCATCGCGACCTCAAGCCGAGCAACGTGCTTCTGCAGACGACGTCGGGTTATGCCGAGCCAAAGGTGATGGACTTCGGGGTGGCCAAGGTCAGCCGGGGCAAGGAGTTGACCGCCGACGGCACCACGGTGGGTACACTCCACTATATGAGCCCCGAGCAGATCGTGGGCTCGCGCAATATCGACGGCCGGGCCGATATCTATAGCCTGGGCTGCTCGCTATACAAATTATGCACCGGCGAGGTGCCCTTTAACGCCTCTTCCGAATTCGCTCTGATGATGGCTCAGGTCGAGGCACCGCCCACGCCGCCCAGCGAGCTTCGCCCCGATCTCTCACCGGAGATGGAAGAGATCATCTTGAGGGCGCTGGCCAAAGAGCCGGAGAACCGCTTCCAGTCCATCAAGGAGATGACCCAGGCCCTCATCAAGATCGGCGATGAGACCGAGCCTTCAGATACGATCACTCGGCCCATGCCGGCGGATCTACTGGAATTCGCCCTGGCCGCCGATGAGGTGGCCCTCGATCAGACCGATCAATTTCGGCTCGAATATCTGGCCTCCGGGGCAGATACGTTGGAGGTCGATGGAGCCGACAGTTCGCCGGGGATGACCGTGGAGTTGAGCACCTCGGCGGTGCGCAAGATCGAAAGGGATCGGGTCAAGGCGCTTCGCCGAAAGGCAGGGGGCCTCGAGGAGAGCTCGCAGGCCGAAACTCAGGAGCGAAAGCCGCCGAAAGACACCAACCCGCGCCAGATCGACGAGACGACGACCCTGCCGTTTTCCGAGTCGGGCGATGACTTTTTACCCACCACCACGGAGCGGGCCCGGCCCGAGGTGGAAGAGCTGGATGACGATGACTTCGACGACGTCATGGAGACCATTCCCATGTCGGCCGGGATGAAGGCCTGGGTAGACGACGAACCGGAGGGAGTCGTCGCCGTCGACAAGCCGGGGGTGGACAGCAAGGAAGTGACCCACGTTCATATCCCCAAAGGGGCTCATGAGGAATTGCGCGCCACCAGTGAGCATACCCGCTCACAGCGGCTGGAAGTATTGGTTCGACCAGAAGACGATGTCGACGAAACGGACGACGCCGATATTTCGGCCTCCACCGCCGCCGAGCGTCCTTCCCTGCGGAAACTTTCCACCCTCGGTAATGAGGGCAGCGAGACTGTGGACAGCGAGACCGTGGGCAGCGAGACCGTGGAGACAGCCGAGGTGCGACCCTCGAAAAGAATTTCTGAGCTTCGAAGGGAGCACCGCGAACAGCAAACCCGGCAAAAGACGGGAAGCGGCCCCCATCAACTCGGTGATGACCACTCGGAGTCCACTGCCGCCGAGCGGCCTGCGCTGCGCGCCCTGCGAGCGCCCACTGATATTGGTATTAACGACTCATCTGAATCGAGTACGACCTCCGGGTCAAGGCCACAGAAGACGGTTGATCCCGAAGTGGCCCGTGCACAGACCGACGTGGATGCCGATAAAGATACCCAAAAAGGGGGTGTCCTCTGGATCGCCATCGGGGTGGTCGCCCTATTGATGGCCCTGCTGGTGCTGGGCTGGGTTATCTGGGGAAGGTGAACGACGGGAGCGGGCCTCCCCGGTTGCGCCCAAACTTGGGCAGCGATACACTGCCACAAGCCGAGCCGAATAAGAAAAGAACGTATACAATCTCTGCCTCTCGATTTGCGGAGAGGCAAAATGGGACGAGCATAGATGACGGCTGACGACCAAAAAGAAGGTATTCAGGAAGTCTCTCTGGCCACCGGTCTTAGTGAAGTGAAGTCTATCTTCAACAATATCGGACTCTTCAAGGGGTTGTCGGGCGAAGAGTTGGGCGAGATCGTTCATGCCTGCAAGCAAGCTCATATCGGGCCGGGAGAAGTGCTCTTTGAGCAGGGCGACCAATCGGATGCATTATTCATCGTCGGCCATGGGGAACTGGAAGTGGTAGGCAGGTCTGAGATGGGCGAGAAAGTCGTCCTCGCCATACTCGGACAGGGTACGGTGGTGGGGGAGATGTCGTTGATCGAGGGTGGTCCCCGATCGGCGACTGTGCGCTCCGTGAGCGAATGCGATATCTTTCGTCTCGAGCGAGAGGCCTTCGACAAGCTGCGCGCCCAACGACGCCCAGTGGCCTATAAGGTCATCCTCGGATTGGCCGCCACCGTCGGTGAGCGTCGCCGTCAGACGGATGCCCGGATTCAGGAGGTCTTCAACGATCCGGCCTCCCATATCGACGCCTTCGAGTCCCAGCTCCACGAAATGGTGGGACGCCTTCGAAAATCTTGAAACTCTTTTGATATGAGATACGGGCCATGACGATTGACGTCGACCAGTATTGCGAAATCTTGGCGCCCACTCCTTTTTTCGAATCTTTCGAAAAGGAGGAGCTGCGATCCGTAGTGGAGGCCTGCGAGCCCAGGCGGCTGGCTGCCCGAGAAGCGCTGTGGGCAGTGGGTGAGAAGGGAGATGCCGCCTTTATCCTCATCGACGGCTGCGTGGAGCGTAGCTATCGCTCTCATCTCGACGGTCAGCGGGTCGTTCAGTTTAACAGCCCGGGAGATGTGTTGGGCCTGTCCTATCTGGTCAAGAGCTGGACTCACGGCAGCGCCGCCACCGCTCCGGAGGGAACGGAGTTGTTGAAGCTCAGTCGAAAGGCCTTCGAAGAACTCTTCGAGCAGGGCGATGCGGCGGCCTATCGCCTCGTCGATCAGTTAGCCGAAGACCTGGTCCAGGAGATGCGCGATGCCAACCGGCGGCTCCACGACGTCTTCGGAAACCCCGCCGAGACTCTGCGTTCTCTGCGGCGGCGGGTTCGGCAAACCTGAGGAATTGACGTCGACTGGATTGGATATTCAGTGCTCATCGTAGGAGAAGTTTTTCTGTTTGATCATTGCATTGGGAGAAGATCATGGATATCGGCGTTATCGGAGGAGGATCGTGGGGTACGGCACTTTCGAAGTTATTGGCCGACAAGGGCAATGACGTTCACCTCTGGGTACACGAGCCGGAGTTGGTCCCCAAGATCAACGAGCTTCATGAGAACACGACCTATCTGCCCGACATCAAGCTTCCTCCGAATCTAAAGGCCACCAATGATATGGCCGAGGCCGTCGGGGGCCGGGAGATGATTCTCTCCGTGCCGCCCAGCCACGTCTTGCGCAGCGTCCTGGAGCAGGCCAGAGATCATATTCCGGAGGGAGTGCCCATCGTCAGCGCCACCAAGGGCATCGAAAATGATACCCTCATGTTGATCAGCGACATCTTCGAAGATGTGCTGGCTCCGCGGTTTCATCCCTTTTTATGCTATCTGTCGGGGCCCAGCTTCGCCAAAGAGGTAGCCGAGCAAAAGCCCACGGCCGTGACCATCGCCTCCTATAACCATCAACTGGCCGTGCGGGTTCAGAAGGTCTTCAGTAATGGTTTTTTCAGAGCCTATACGTCCAATGACGTCATCGGGGTCGAGATCGGCGGGGCTCTCAAAAACGTGATCGCCATCGCCTCCGGGGCGGTGAGCGGAATGGAGCTGGGGCTGAACGCCTCGGCGGGAATGATCACCCGCGGCCTGCACGAGATCACACGCCTGGCGGTGCGAAAGGGAGCCAATCCACTGACCTTGACCGGCCTGGCCGGCATGGGTGACCTGGTGCTTACCTGTACCGGGGGCTTGAGCCGTAATCGCACGGTGGGCTTTAAGTTGGGTCAGGGGATGACCATCGACGAGATCTTAGACGAGATGAATATGGTTGCCGAAGGGGTCAAGACCTCGAAGAGCGTCTACGATCTGTCGCGCCAGATGGAAGTGGAGATGCCCATCTCCGAACAGGTCTACCAGGTGCTCTACGAGGGCAAAGAGCCGAAGCAGGCCGTGGCCGATCTGATGGCGCGGGATCTCAAGCCCGAGCTCGGCGGCTGGATGTAATCCAGGCTAGCCTATGATTTTTGAGAAGATCCCGATCATCTATTTGTTGGGTGGCCTGGTGGTGCTCGCCATGCTAGCGCCGCTTATTACGGCCCTGATCCGCGGAGGCTTTCCAGAGGATCGGGACCGGCGCGTTCAGGATGCCTTTGAGGGGGCTGCCCAAAAGCTGGGGCTCCTATTTGAGCTCCGGCCCACGGGATTGTCGGCCTATGATTATTTTAATCAGGACCAGCAGATCTATCTGCCCAGCCATGAGCCCCAGATCAAGGGGCAGTGGCGGGGACGAACCATCGAGGGGTTGGGTAAGGTGGAGAGGCTGCGCCGAAATGGCAGTGAATTTCGCCATCGACCGCGGATCTCGGTGGGCCTCAACGATGAGCGAATAAAAAAATTACGCATCCAGCCCCGGGATAAGCTGGGTCGATTGGAGAAGCGAGCCGTTGGAAATATGGCCGACGTGGACTGGGGCCAGCCCGATACGCCGACGGGAGACGATAAATTCGACGCCGATTTTATCATCGGCGGCCTGGTCGACGACGAGCACTTGAGCTGGCTGCGCCAGCCCGAGGTCAAAGAGGCCCTGCGCCGACTGGACGAAGATCCCGCCTATCTGTGGTTTGAGATCCGCCTCGGCAAGCTCACAGTGGAGATCGACTTTCGGGGCTTGAACGCATCGGAGTTGGTGACCACTATCGAGGCCGTCGTCGACAGCGCCCAGGCTCTGGAAGAGGCATTCGTCGACGGCCGCGCCCGGCGCCGTGACGAAGAGACAGAGTTTTTCCCCTCCTTCTGAGAAACTTGATGAAACCACTGGTCGACTCATTTGGCCGCCGTCATCGCTCCCTGCGAGTCTCGGTGACCGATCGCTGCAATCTGCGGTGCCGCTATTGCATGCCCGCCATGGGTCTTCCCTTCGTGCCCCGCGAGGAATTGCTCAGCTTCGAGGATATCACCTTCGCCGTGCAGGTCGCCCTGTCGCTGGGGGTTGACCGAGTGCGGATCACTGGCGGAGAGCCTCTTCTTCGGACGGAGTTGCCCGAGTTGATCGCCATGCTCAACGACGAGACCGACGCCATCGATATTGCGCTGACCACCAACGGACTCTTATTGGCGCGCCACGCCCGGGCCCTGGCCGAGGCCGGATTGAGGCGGATCAATATCAGCCTCGATTCGCTGGATCCGGAGCGGTTTACCAAGATCACTCGCCACGGCATTCTCAGCGAGGTCTGGGAGGGGATTGAGGCTGCCTCGAAGGCGGGCCTGTCGCCGATGAGAATCAACACCTTGTTGTTGGACGGGTTCAACGACGACGAGGTCGACGATTGGCTGGAGCTGGCCCGAGAAAACCCCATCGACGTGCGGTTTATGGAGCTTATGCCCATCGGCGAGGGCGCCGAACTGGGCAGCTTCGGTGATTATCTGAACCTGACGACCCTCAAGGATAGATTGGTCGAGACCCGGGGGCTCGTGCCTGCTGATCCGGAGGTGGGCAACGGTCCGGCCCGCTACTGGCGCGAACCGGGAGCGAAAGGACGAATCGGCTTTATCACGCCCATGTCCAATTCCTATTGCGATAGCTGTTCACGGATGCGTTTGACCTCGAAGGGCGATCTTCGGGCCTGTCTGGCCTATGACAATCACGTCTCCGTTGGAGAGGCCATCAAAGCTCGCGACGAATTGGCAGTGATCGCCGGTTTCCGAAAGGCGGTGGCCGAAAAGCCGGCGGGTCATCAGTGGCGCGACGGGCATGTGACCGAGACGGGCATGTCCGCGCTGGGAGGATAAGCATGAGGATTCACTTCAAATTCTACGCCGGCCTTCGCCAGCGAGCGGGGACCTCAGAGGTCAGCGTTGAGGTATCCGGTGATGAGGTCACCGTCGATGGTGCAGTGGAACAACTGCAGCAGGAGCTGCCCGTGCTTCGGGGGACGCTGAAATCGGTGGCTCGCGCCGTGGGCGACGAGATCGTGGGCGGCGATTTTCCCGTCGACGACGGTGCCACGATCGCCCTGCTCCCGCCGGTCAGCGGAGGAAGCGATCCCTGGCGGAAGTGGCTTTCTGAACAACCCCTTGATCGAGATGCTCTCATCGAGGAGACCGCCGACGATCGCTGCGGCGCCCTGGTGATCTTCAGCGGTGATATACGCAATCATAACGACGGCCGCCGCGATGTGGTGGCCATTGAATACGAAGCCCATCACACCATGGCCGCCAGAGTGCTGGAGGCGATCGAAGCGGAAGTGCGCGAAAATTTCGAGGTTCATCAATGTCGAGTCCAGCATCGGCTGGGCCGGGTCGAGGTCGGTCAATCGAGCGTCCTCGTCATCTGCCGCGCCGCCCACCGGGCCGCTGCCTTCGACGGCGCCCGCTATGCGATCGACGAACTCAAAGAGCGCACCCCGATCTGGAAGCGCGAGTTTTATGAAGACGGAGAGGATCGGTATTTAGATGGGGTGCCCCTGAGAGAAGGTAAAGGTAATTAATGAAAGATATCACCCACAAGACCACCACTCGCCGCACAGCTCTGGCCGCCGCGTTTTTGTCCATCGACAGGGCCATTTTGGAGGCCACCGAGTCTGGACGAAATACGGATAAGGGAAATGCCCTGGAGGCCTCTCGGGTGGCCGGGATTATGGCCGTCAAGCGCACCTGGGAGGCCCTGCCGTTTTGCCATCCCATACCGATCACTCATTGCGACGTGGAGTTCGATCTTCGCGATGATGGGATCTATCTCGAGGTCAGCGCCACGACCATCGCCGCCACCGGCGTGGAGATGGAGGCCCTCTACGCAGCCGGGGTGGCGGCGATGAACCTCTACGATATGCTCAAGCCACACGCATCGAAGGATACGGGGCTAATCGCCGTGACCGACGTCCATCTCGTCAAAAAACGGGGAGGCAAGAGCGATTTCGCCAGGCCCGAAGGGCTGCGCGCCGCCGTGCTTGTCACTCACGACGGGGTGGCCGCCGGAGAGAAAGAGGACACAGCCGGGCAGGCCGTACGGCACGCCCTGGAGAAAAAAGGTGTGGACCTGGCCCACTATCAGATCGTGGGCAATGCGGCCGAACAGGTCGACTCCGCTCTGGGCGATTTGCTGGGAGAGAATCTCGACCTCATCGCCACCGTCGGTGGGACGGGAATGGAGCCCAAAGATTGCACCGTCGATCGGGTGCGGTCCCGCCTGGACCGAGAGGCGCCGGGCGTGATGGAGGCGGCGCGAGCCTACGGGCAGGGGCGAACGCCTTTCGCCATGCTCTCTCGCGGAGTGGCAGGTGTGGTCGACAAGACCTGGGTGGTCACCTTCCCGGGCAGCACCAATGGCGCCGAAGAGACGGCGAATGCCATCATCACCGGCCTGCTCCACGGCATGGCAGGTCAGTGTTGATCAGCTAAGCGACAGTCCGGCTCGGGTGATGATGAGTTGTCCATCATCATCTGTCTGGACGCGAAATTTCTTCAATTTATCGCCCACGCAGGGGCCGCTGATGCACTCGCCGCTGTGGGGCTCGAAGAGGGCCCCGTGGGTCTGGCAGATCAGGGCGTTGCTGCCGTGGCTGAATAGACCGTCGCCATATTCGTCGAGGGGGGCGCTCCAATGAGGGCAGAGGTTCTGGTAGGCGAAAAATTCGCCCTGCCAGCGCAGGACGAAGCCCTCTTGCTCTCGCCCGAAGGAATCGCTGTAGCTAAAGGGGATCACGTCGCCGTCGCGGCGTAATTGCGCGCCGTCGATGACGGCCAGTGGGGTGGTGGTATTCACGGCATTAGCTCTCGGCGATTCGGCGGCCCAGCGCCAGGGCCTGGGCCATGATCGTGATCTGAGGGTTGGCGCCCATGGCGGTGGGAAAGAGCGAGGAGTCCACCACGTGCAGGCCCTCCAGGTCGTGGGTGCGCCCATCTTCGGGGCGCACCACGGCGCGGCCCGGGTCGGTGCCGATACGGCAGGTGCCCATGGGATGGCTCGAATAGAGAGAGAAATTCTTCGGCGAGTTATGGCGGCGCACCCAGTCGCGGGCGTCTCTTTTATGGGCGAAGAAACGACTCCCGGCCACCATGGGGCGGATGGCCCGGGAGCCCGCCTCGTGGAACATATCGATGATGGTGTACAGGCCGATCTTGAAGCGATCCACGTCGCGCTGGGTGATCCGATAATTGATCCGTGCGCCGCCGCGGCCGGGGCGGACGCGGCCGGGACGGGAGTCGCGAAGGAGCAGCCCGCAGGCGGCGAGGTGTTTGAATTGACGCAGGAATTGCCCGGGGCTGACGTCGCCCACGGTGGCCATCTGCGCCAAAAAGACGTCGGGAGAGGCCGAAAAGGTCTCGAGCAAGATCTCCCTGTCTCGCGGGTGGTAGGCGTAATAACCCTGGGTGGCCCCGGACCATAGCTTGACCTCCCGATTCGGGAAATTGGCCACGGCTCCGCAGGTGGGGTGAACCCAAAGGTTCTGACCTACTTGGCCGGAGCTGTTGGCCAGATTCTGCTCCAATAAGAGGAGCGCCGTATTGATCGCCCCGGCGGCCAGGATGGTGCGGTGGGCGCGAAATTCAAATTCTGCCAATTGGGTGCGAGAATCGGGGTCGACCATCACCGCCCGTGCCCCACGGACGGTCTTGTCGTCGACGTCGATCTCTTCGGCTCGGGTGTCGGCGTAGAGTCTGCCCCCGGCGCGCAAAAACCGGGGCAGCCAGGTCAGATCGGCGGTGGCCTTGCCCCCTACGGGGCAGCCCGTCTGGCAGGTGCCGCAGCCCACGCAACCCGGGGCGTTTCGCGGCATATAGCCGTGGTGTACGCCGCCGAGCTTTGCAAAACCCTGGCGGGCAATCTCGGAGTTCTCACCGGCGACATTTGAGGGGGTAGGAGCCACGCCGATGCGCTCTTCGACCTCCGAGAAGAGGGCCTCTCGCTCGCTGTTTGCAAAATAGTCCACCCCCCAGTCCTCGACCCATTCGTCGAGGACCCATTCGGGGGCGCGAAAGCAGATCGCCGAGTTGACCAGGGTGCCGCCGCCGACGCCGCGTCCCGAGGCGACGGGGACGAAGGCGTTTCCCGTCATCACCCGCGTGGCCTGCTCCTGCATGAGCTGCTTGGCCGCCCAAGATTGTTTTCGCTTAAACCATTCGGGCCGCCAGAAGCGCCCGGCCTCGACGATGACCACCTCCAGGCCGGCCTCGGCCAGGATGGTGCCCACCACCAACCCCGACGGTCCGGCGCCGATGATCAGGGCGTCGACCTTCTCCTCGATAGTCGTGGGGTGCTCGCCGAAGGTGTGGGCCGTCTGGAGCGAGGAGCCCAGAAAGTCGACGGCGCCGTGGTCGATAACGCTCATTCCCAGGCTCCGCAGTCGTAGTCGATGCCCGCCGCCCGGATCACCTCCGGGGCCTCGCAATAGCCCATGGATAAGATGACCTTGAGGCCGAAGAAAGCCTCCTGTCGAGCGTTGAGTTTCGCGTCGTCCCAGCCGTTGAGCAGGGCGATACGCTCCTGGCGAGAGCGATGGCGAAAGGGGGTCATCCCGAAGCCGTCAAAGATGGCCAGATCGTCGATGGCGTGGAGCAACAGTCGCAGCAGATTGCCCTTATGGGGATGGATGGCCGCCAGGTAATCGTCGAGCTCGGCCACGACGCCTACGTCGTTTCCGTTGGGCATATTGAGGTGGTCGCCGGGAAAGAGGGCGTCCACGATGGCCTCGGCGATCTCCACCTCCCGGGCGCTGAGCAGTTGGTAGTCCTCATGGGCGCTCTGATCCCACCAGACACCGCCGATGCGAAAGGCTGTCGAGCCCAGGGCCAGGCCCAGCGTGGAAAATCCCCCGAGTACTAGGAATTGCCTACGATTCATAACCCCTCTTCTACCACCATGGAGGCTCGCTGCCCACCAGATCATGGTCTCCGGTCATTTCATCGACTAGATGAAATTGGGGTTCGTCGCCCCACTCGATATGACCGACGAACCAGAGGTCGTCGACTTCATGTAAGGAGCGATCAAATTCCTCCCACATTAACAGGCCGTTCATGAAGATTCGCACCGACGCCTCGGAGGAGCCAAGTAGGAAGTCCCAATTATAGTGTACGCCCACCGCGTAGAGATGGCCGGCCACGGGATTGTCGTGGGTCACCACTTCGGGAAATTCGCCCCAGGCGTCGGCGATTGGCATGCGGGCTACCCCGTCGTCCCAGTTCTGTTCTTGTTCGTCCACCCAGACCGCCCATTGGGGCGATCCCCAGTCCCCCTGGGGGTGGACGTAGTGCAGGTCGAGGTCGGTGCCCTCTCCACCCTCCGGTTCGGGAATGGCCTGAGTATACCAGTTGAGCTGGATATAGATATCGTTGTCGGGCCGGGCCTCGATCTCGAGACGGGCCGGTGAACAGGAGCCGACGCCCTCGTCGTTTCGCACCGTCAACTCCACGACATAGGTTCCGGCCAGATCGAGCCACAGATCGGGGTCGATGATATTGCCGGAAGGAGACAGACGGGCATCGGAGGCAAAAGGCCGGGTGATGAGAGACCACTCGTAGCTGAGCTGGCCACCCTGGGGATCCTCGGCGTCGATGACGCTTAGATTGACCGTCTCCAGGGGGCTGGCCTCCATCTTCTGGATCGACACCGTAGGTGGGGCGTCGATCGCGGCGCCGATGGCCCCCTGGGGACAATCGCCTTCCACACCTTGACCCAGGAGGGGAATGCGAAGTTGCGGGTTCCGCTCATCCGTACTCGAGATGAATAGCTCTCCTTCATTGGGACCGGCTTGCTCGGGATGGTAACGCACGATCACCGTCGTGGTTTCCATCGGTGGCAAGATATGGGTCTCACCGGGAAGGCTACCTGGATAGGAGTCGGGGTCGATGGAGAAGGAGCCGCCGTCGCTGTTGGAGATGGTAATCGAGTTGAGGTGCACGTCGCGGCGGACGTTGCAATTTCGAAGGCTGACCGTCCGGGTCGTAATCTCATTGGTAGGCGCCGATTGAAAGTCAATGCCGTCGACCTGATCAACTGTCAGGCAGGCCCGCATGCGGTTGGCGTTGAGTTCGATGACGTACTCTGGTTGGTCGGGATCGTTGCTGTGAATCTCGAGGGTCCCACTATGGGGCTCCAGATCCTCAGGGTGAAACCACACCCGAACCAGGAGGGGATCGCCCTCGGGCCACACCGTGGTCGGCGAGAAGTTGTCGCTGTCGTTTCCTGGACGGGGGAAAAAGCCGTCTTCGTCACGGCCGTCGCGGGGAAAAGTGACCGCAAAGACTTGGCCGCTTCCAATGGTGATATCCTCGATCTCCAGGGGACTCTCTCCGGCGTTTCGAACCTCGAGGGGAAGCCACTGCGGCGAGCCCGGCTGAGAAAAATAAAAGTCCAGAGATGTCGAAGTCACCAGCCATGGCGGTAGACAGCCCTCCTGGGGGCAATCGTCGCCGTTTTCTTCACCAATATCGAAGCCGCTATTTTCGCCGGCCAGGCACTCACCCTGGGCGCAGATCTCGCCATCGCCGCAATCGTCGTCGGTGGTACAGACCTCTTCGCCACCACAGGCGGTGGTGAGAAAAGCGAAGAGAATAAAGCTCGTCAATACCAGGGAGGTTGAATTTTTCATGGTAAAAATCCAAGTCGATTTCTCGTCCGCCGTCTTCAATTACGATAGCCAGTGTGCACGGCGATTAAAAGTGACGGGCGAGTCCCCAGGACCTAAAGAAAGAGAGGAGCGTGTACGAAGGTGGCCCCTGCGCCGGCAAAAGCGACGAGCCCCATGATCACCCGGGTGGTCATGCCGAGTTCCTGGAGGATAGCTGCCGTGGCGCTGAGTAAGAAGAGGTCAATCCAGATCGGAAAGTCACCGTCGCCGGTGGCATCGTTCAGCACGAAGGGAAGCCAGATCACCGAGGCCAGCCCGGCGGCGGCGATAACTCGCATCACCCCGGGCCAGTGCTCGGGCATGCGCTGTTGAACGACGCCCTGCCAGAACAGGGCGCATAGGGCCAGGCCGGCACCAACGGCGAGCGCCGGGAGCGCCAGTTGAGCCATCCATCCCTGAGGGGCGTAGGCCAGTGGCTCGCGCATGGCGGCCATGGCGGCCAGAACGAGCAATGGCAACAGGGCGGCGGCCATAATCGACTGTGTGTCGTCGAAGGGAGAGTTTCGGCGGGCCGACAGGTCGGCGTCTCCCACCAGCAATGCCAGAGCAGCCATGGCGCAGGGGGCCACCGCCCAGGTGCCCAGCGCCGTGGCCGCCGTGTCTCCAAATTGGCTCCACACCACCCAGGGCGGGGTCAACCAGGCGTGGAGAGCGCCGAATCCGACGACGATGGCGGCACATATCCCGGCCACTTGTTTATTGCTCAGCGTGGAACTCATGAGGACCTCGATTTTGTCCTTCGCCGTTGGCGCTAATATTTCGCACTGACCGGTTCGATCGTCACTGCAGTCCGACGATACCATGAGGAGCGATCATGATCTGCCCGAGATGGCTTGTCCAGTCCAGCGCCGTGGGGGTCGCCGGATTCACCCTTATCGCCCTGCCGTTATGGATGGCCCCGGCCCCGGAGTCCACGGCAGCCGATTCCCCGGTAGTGGAAGTGGAGCGCACCGCCGTCTACCACATCGAGCCCATCGATTTTACCGATGATCAAGAGTTTTTCGGTGACGATGAGCCCGACGAGGAGGATGACTTTCCCAACGCCCTGCTCTACCCGGACGAGATGACCTGGGAAGAGGGGTGGACGATGACCTGTGGACCGCCCTCGGCGGGGTGGTGCGTGAACGGGTGGTGATATCAGTGGCGCCAGGATCGCCCCCCCGGGAAGGGGGAGCGATCTCCTTGCGACGCTGAGATCACCCGTCAATACAAGAGCCCACCTCCGAGCCGGAGGGGATGGCACAGACGCCGGAGCAGCATCGATCATTGGACAGGCATGTCGTGCCCGAGGGATAGCAATCGTGGTCGCAGAAGCCCTCTTCGTTGCAGATGAAGGGCTCACAGCAATCACTGCTGCTCTGGCAGGGAGCCTCGAAGATCGAGCATTCCGGGCAATTATCGTCGATCACGCCGGAGCAGTTATTGTCCTGCCCGTCGCAGATCTCCGGGGAGCACTCATCGCAGGGATAGGGTTCGCCGCAGGTCTCGTAGTAGAGGTCACACAATCCCTGAGGCTGCTCGGCCACGCATTGGGAAGCGCAGCCCATTTTGATCTCAAGTTGCAACATATCAGCGTCGATGGAGCGCACCTGGTCACAGGCGGCGTCGTTCAAGGTCAGCACGTTCTCGCTGTGATCGTAGGAATATTGCGAGGGGTCGAGATAGTCGCCGTCGACGGAAATCCAGATCTTGTTGCTGTCTTCGGGAATCGGATCCAATGAATAGCTGCAACTGATGAGGAGGTCGGCCACGTCGCGCATGGCGTCGGCCAGTGATTGTGCATCATCGGCCAGGAAGTGCTCATCCGTTCCGCCAGCTTCTGCGTAAGAAGCCAGACTCGCCGTGTTATGCGCAAACCCGAGGACGAAGACGGGAATGCCGTCGCTGTAAATCTCGGTGAGCTTGTCGACCACGTTATTGACCGCTCCGGCGCCCCAGTCGCCGTAGGGGTCACAATTGGGTTCGCCGTCGGTGACGAGAAGAATGGTCTTGATTCGCTGGGCGTCGAGGGGATCGCCGGGATCGTTGTACAGATTGCCGCTGTGGATGTCGTCGAGCCCGATATACATGGGCGTGCCGCCGTTGGGACTGAGGGCATTGAATTCGTTTTTGAGCGCTTGAGCGCTGTGATCGCCCATATTCAACAGGTGGGCAAAGCCGGGGCTGCAACTGCTGCCGGGAGCGGGGAAGGAGCCGATCCCGAAGCGCACTTCGTCGTGGAGGTCGTCGGCCATCAATTCCAGCCCATCCAGGGCCAGCTCCCAGCGACTCTGTCCGGCCGGCGGGTTGGTGGAGCCATCGACGGCCCAGCTCATGGAGCCCGAGATGTCGAGCATGATATAGACGTTGGGCTCGAGGAGTTCGAATTCCGTATCCTGGGTGGCACAGATCGGAATATTGCCCGGCTCCGGCGAGCAGGCGTCGCCCATGACGATCGGGTTGCCGTTGCCGTCGAGGCGATCGGGCCAGGTCGGGTTGCCCGGTGAGGTGGTCTGGTTGGGGTTGTAGTGGTCGGGGCAGACGTCACAGGCGTCGCCGACGCCGTCGCCGGAGCTGTCGAGCTGGGCGCAGCCGTCACAGGGATATTGATCGTCCGGGCACTGACACCAGCAGGCTTCACAATAGGGATCGCCGGCCGGGCAGGAGCATCCGGCGGTCAAGGGCGGGTTGAAGTGATCCGGGCAGTTGTCCATCACATCGGGCACGCCGTCGCCGGAGCTGTCGGAGACGTCGTCCACATATTCGTTGCCAGGCACGCAGGCGTCGCCCATGAGCATGGGCTCGCCGTTGGCATCGTAGCGGTCGGGCCACACCGGGTTGTCCGGGCTCGCCGCCTGATCGGGGTTGGCCAGGTGGGGGCAGTTATCGCAGACGTCGCCCACGCCGTCGCCGGAGGTGTCGGTTTGATCCGGATTATAGTGGAACGGGCAGTTGTCGTATTGGTTCGGGATCCCGTCGCTGGCTTCGTCGCCCCAGGGCTCGAGTTGGCTCGGATCGGGCAGGGTGGTGTTGAAGGTGCTATTATCTTCTTCCGACTCCACGCATTCGTCGAGCTGGGGATTAAACTCGTAGCCTTCCTCACAGTCTTCGTCCCCGTTGCCGTCGCTGCTATTGGTGTGCAAACCGGCGGTGTCCGTACAGGCCGCGATGGCCAATGCACCGACCAATAAGGTCAAAACAACCAGCACAGATAGGCGCATCTTCATAATCTTCACCGTTATGCTCAAAAAGTGTCGCGATGGTCCCGACTGTTGCAGTCGATAGCCGACTTGACCGTCTATTCTAATTGGTAGCGAAATTACGGTGGAAATAAAAGCACAGGCCCCGTTCTGATATGTTAAGTGGGGATTCGACTCTGAGCTCTCCTGTTGCATTGGAGCGCGGACTGCCAGTCCGCATTGCGGCCAGGCTGGCCGCGCTCCAGGCTCATTGACGCTCGCGAACCCGTAAAACGGTGGCCACCCCGCCGATGAGGACGATCGTAAAGCCGCCGAGTACGCCCAGGTCGACGAGCACGTCGGTCTCGGCCTCCCCAAAAAAGCGATCCAGGGGGTGGGGCACCGTCGGCGGGGCCGGATAGAGGTCGGGGTCCGGTGAGCGGGGCATTTGCTCCAATCGCCACTCGTAGGCGCCGTGGGCCTCTTCGATCTGGAGGGCTCCCTCAAAGCCCCAGCGGCTAAAGGAAGCGCTCGACGCCAGGGAGGTGACGGGATCCATGCGATCGATGGGCATGATCGCACCGCCCAGGACCACCTGAGGGATGAGCAAGATGGGCACCAGGGCGATCGCCGCCTCGCTGGTGCGCACCAGCGCCGACAGGAGCAGCCCCGTGGCCACCCCGGCAAGTGAGCACAGCCACAAGACGGCCAGATGCATCAACGGGGGGCCGTGAAAATCGAGGGGGATATAGGTCAGCGACAACAGGGCCACGCATTGGACCAGACAGAGCAGTGCCAGGACCGCAAATTTGCTGGCTACATAGGCCGGGATCGACAGGTTGACCATGCGCTCCCGTTTGTAGATGGCCTGTTCGCCGACGATTTCGCGGGCGGCGTTGGAGCAGCCGAACCAGATGGCGGAGATGATGAGTAAAAATAGGGCCAGCGGCGTGTGCTCAACCCGGCTGACCACACCGCCGGCCTCCTGGACGAAGACCAGGTTGAGCAAAATGGCCACGATCGGCGCCTGGATGAGCAGGATAAACGTGCCGATTCGGTCCTTGAGCTTGATCGTCATATAGCGACGGCAGAGGGTCATGAACTCGCGCACCGAAAATTTCGGTTTCTGGCGCTCTCCCGAGCCGGTGAGGCGAACGTCGGTGCGGTTTTTTCGCCGCTCGTCGACGAATTCCTCAAAATAGGGGCTCTGCCGATAGCGGGCGGCAAAAGTCTCCATGGGCTCGCCGGCACGCTTGGCCTCCATCAGAGGGCGCATGCAGGTGCCCGGATCGGAGAGAATCTCCTCGGCCTCCGGTGTGTTGGGGCGAATGCCGGGGTGGAAAAAATAGAAGGAGTCCGGAAAGGCCGGCCCGTAATAGACCTGCTCCCCGTCGGCCAGATACAGGGTGTTGTCCATCAGCCGATAGGCCTGAAGCGAGGGCTGGTGGATGGTCAACAAGATCGTTTTGCCCCGGTCGGCGAGCTGGCGCAGAAGACGCATGACGTTTAAGGCGTCCTCGCTGGCCAGGCCGCTGGTGGGCTCGTCGAGGCAGAGCAGGCTGGGGTCGGTGAGCAGCTCCATGGCCAGGTTGACCCGCTTGCGCTGACCGCCGGAGATGCCCTTTCGCTCCGGGGAGCCGATGAGCACGTCCCGGGTCTCCGAGATCTCCAGATCGGCTAAGACCTCGTCGATGCGGCGGTTGATCTCGTCGTCCGTGGTGTCCGGGGGAAGACGCAGCTTGGCCGTATAGTAGAGGGCCTCGTAGACGGTGAGCTCGCCGTGGATGATGTCTTCCTGGGGCACGTAGCCGATGGCCCCGCGGTAGCGGTCGTAGTGGCTGATGAGCTCGTCGCCGTTGAGCAGGGTCCGGCCGTAGGTGGGCCGCGTATAGCCGATAAGGGCGTTGAGCAGAGTGGTCTTTCCCGCTCCCGATGGGCCCATAAGTCCCACGAATTCCGTGGGGTAGACCGTAAAGGAAACCCCATCGAGGATGCGCAATTTCTCTCCACCGCCGATATCGACCTCGACGCGCAGATTCTCGGCCTGAAGCAAGATATCGCCGCGGTAGCTCTTCTGGACCGTATTGGCCTCCAGATCGAGGCGGATCGCATAGGAGCCGAGGCTGATGGTCTGACCGGACTCCACGGGGGCCCGGTGGATCCGATCGCCGTCGATGAAGGTGCCGTTGGCGCTGCCCAGATCTTCGAGGAAGACCCCGTCGGCGGTGCGCAGAAGACGGGCGTGGTAGCGCGAGATCTGCGGCGCCTCCAGGACCACGTCGTTATCCTCGCCACGGCCGAAGGTGATGACCGGCTGGCCGGCGGGCAGGGCCAGGGCCCCCGAGGGCAGTGAGGGCTCGTCGACGTGCAAAAACTCGCGGATCCGGGTCAGGGGAAAGCGATAGCTCCCCAAAAAGAGGACGTCCTCCTCGGAGACGATCGATTTGTCGATGCGGTGATGCCGGTCGTTGACGAAGGTGCCGTTGGCGCTGCCCAGGTCCTCGACACGCCAACTCCTCTCCCCCAGGGGGGTCAGGCGAACGTGTTGGCGAGAGATCTGAGGAGCGTCGAGGACCACGTCGGCCACATCGTCGCGGCCGATGATAATCGGCGGCTGGTCCTGATGCTCACTATGAGTCTCCAGGCCGTCGAGCCGGGCGGCCAGCTCCTGGTCGAAGACGAATTCGTAGCTCCCCAGCGCCAGGCGATCCCCGGGCTGAATATAGGCCACCTGGACGCGCTGACCGTTGACGAAAGTCCCGTTGGTGGAGTGGAGGTCGCGGATCAGATAGCCCCGCGAGGTCCGCGCCAATTCGGCATGCCGCGACGACACCTGGGGCACGGGGACGATGAGATCATTGTCCTGAGAAAAACCGAGGCGCAGCGTCGGCGCATCGGGCTCGGAATCCTCGACGGGGGCATAATTTAAGGGCTCTGGCCCCTCGTCGAGGACGGCGTCGCTGATCCCGTCGGCTCCCTCGATGCCCGGCGGCGGTTTAAATGATTCGAAGCTATGGGTCTTATGCTCCGGGCGGGTGACCTCGTTGCTTCCCCAGCCCATCACCTGCAGGGTGAGGCCGCAGCTCTGGCAGACGATCTCGTCGTCGGCATTGGCGGCGCCACAATTTGGACAGAGGTTGGACACGCTACGCTCCGCTCGCGCGTCGGGGTGGAGGGCCCTTGGGGGCCCGGGGTGGGGCGCCTTCGGCGCGGGGTGGAGGGCCCTTGGGGGCCCGGTATGGAGGGCTTGGACTGCTAGCCCGGCAACTGCTTGATCGAAAATTAGTTCGTCTCACCGCATTTTGTCCAGCGGGCGAGCAAAGCGCAGCGCGCTTTTGACAAGTTGAAACAAGCTGGCTTATAAGATGAGTGATCAAAGATTCGCTTTACGTCCAGAGACGAGGCATCGATGGCGCGATTGAAAGTGGGCATCGTGGGAGCAGGAAGCATCGCCGATCTCCATGCGGCCGGTTACGAAAAAGAACCGCGAGCAGAGATTATTGCAGTTTGCGACCGTGATGAGGATCGGGCCATTCAACGCGCCCTCGACTGGGGAGCCCGTGCCTATTATACGGACTTCAAAGAGATGTTGGAGAACCAGGATCTGGACGCCGTCGAGATCCTGACCCCCCATTATCTGCACGCCGACCAGGTTATCGACGCTCTCCAGGCGGGCCTGCACGTGTCGGTGGAGCGGCCCATCGCCCTGTCCATGGAGGAGGCCAATAAGGTGGTCAAGACCGCCGAGGCTTCGGGCAAGGTGTTGCAGGTCTATGAGCCCTGCTTGTTCTACAAGCCTCTGCTTGACGCCAGGAATCTCATCGACGCCGGCGAGGTGGGGACGCCCACGGCGATCCGGGTGTCCATGACCATCGGCAAGGGCAATACGAGCATCTGGGATTTTGCCTCCCAAAAAGACGATCGAGGGCTGTGGCGCTTCGACCCGAAATTCTCAGGCGGCTCGCCAATGCTATATGACGTGGGCTACCAGACCTTTTGCATCGCCCTCTTTTTGATCGGCAATGTGGAGAAGGTCGAGGTCTGGCGAAGCGACAAAGAGATCCGGGAGGGGATGAATATCGACGCCCCCACGGTGGCGATGTGGAAGCATTTTCAGCAGGATTGCTACGGCACGATGACCCTCCAATACGCGCCGGAGCGCAAGATGCGCACCGATCATCACCCCCTGGAGGCCCTGATCACCGTCGAGGGCACCCGGGGCAGCATCGACATCATTCGCAGCTCCGATCCCACCCAATTGGAAGCTCCCGTGGAGCTTCGGCGGGATAATCGAAAGGTCTATTACGGCCAGCGCAATACGGCATTTCGCGACAGCTTCGTGCGCGCTACCCAGAATTTCGTCAGCGCCTGTTACGGCGAAGACGAGCCCCTTTTGGGGATGGGCGAGGCACGCCAGCTGTTGCTGTTGACCCTTGCCTATCTCGAGTCATCTCGGCGTGGGCGGGCGGTCAAATTGCAACAAGGATAATCTGGGATGGTGGAATACGATGAAGAGGCCGTTCGGGTGCAGGCGGCGCCGGAGCGGTATGCCGTCTTGCTCAACGCCCGGGCTCGCGGATGGACCGGCGCGGTCCATGAGGCGGTCAATCGCTTCGTGCCCAATCGCGATCTCTTTTTGACCGACGATTTTACCCAGGCCAGAACGTCGGTCGATAGGATCATAGACCGGGGCTATCCGGTGGTCTTTACCGGCGGTGGCGACGGTACGGTGGTCTATCTGATCAACGCCATCGAAGAGTTTATCAAAAAGGGGCGAATCGAGCGCGACCAGGCGCCCCTGGTGGGCGTGTTGAGACTGGGCACGGGAAATGCCATCGCCACCTACGTGGGCTCGGGACCGATCATCGAGGATCTGGAGGCCCTGGCGGCGGGAGCGCCCCTGTTGGTGCGCCGCATCAATATGGTCAGCGACGGAGAGGAGCGCTTTCCCTTCGCCGGCTTTGGCTGGGACGCCGATATTCTCAACGACTACCACGACTTCAAAGATTCAGTGCGCAATACGGTCCTGGAGCAGATCGCCACCGGGCTTGGGGGCTACGTCATGTCCGTGGCCACTCGCACGATCCCGAGGGCGATCAAGAAGGGGTCCTATGTGGCCACCTTCACCAACCTCGGTGAAGAGGCCCATGAGCTCGACGAGCACGGCCAGATCGTGCGCACTCTTGGCCCCGGCGAAATTCTGTATCGGGGAGCGATCAAGATCACCAGCCCCGCCTCCATTCCCTACTGGGGCTTTAAGGTGCGCATGTTCCCCTATTGCAACCTGCGCCCCGGTTTTTTCGAGCTCCGCTATTATACGGGATCGATCCCCCGGGTATTGAGCAACCTGCCGGCCTTCTGGAAGGGCCGCATGTCCCCGTCACGCCTGGGCGATTGGCTGGTCTCCAAAGTCCACGTCGAGATCGAAGACGGCCCGATGTCCTACCAGGTCGCCGGCGACGCCGCCGGATTCCGCGACGAGGTCACCTGGAGCCTCGACGAATACGGCGCCGAGTTGGCGGTTCCCCTGCGGTAGAGCGGTTGAGTCTTAAAGCAAGGGGATCGAGTCATCGAGGTCTGCAATGGGTCCGCTAGTACAGGACTAGCGGCGAATTAAGAGCGCTGGCGCGCAAATATTCCGTCGGGAGGCGCAGGACCTCCCGACGGGCGGTGAGCGGGGTGGTGCAGATCAGCGGGGTCTATTCGGTGGGGCCATCGAGGTGGTGCGGTATTTAAGCCCCAAACGCGTAGCATACGCGTTGTTCCGGACCGTCGCCGGCGCCGCGGGCCGAGCCCTCGAGGCTAAGGCCCAGGGGCCTGGCGGCGTCGAGCAGATCGGGGCGGTCCGATTCGCGGCCCATGACGATGAGGGCGCCGTCGTCGGCGATGAAGGGACGGGCCGTCTCAAGCCAGGTGGTGGGGGGCTGGAAGGCCTTGGAGATGACCGTGTCGAAGTCCTTGGCGTGGAAGTCCTCGATGCGGCTGCGGAAGACGTCGACGTCGGTCAGCTCCAGGCGGTGGGCGGCGATCTTCAAGAAGGTCGAGCGCTTGCGGCGTGGTTCGACCAGGCTCAAGGGGCAGTCGGGGAAGGCGATTTTGATGGGGATGCCCGGTAGACCGGCGCCGCAGCCCACGTCCAGGATCGGACCCTGTGGCTTGCGGGCCGCCGTGGCGACCAGGCTGTCGAGCAAAAGTTGGTCCACCACCTCGTCGCTAGTCAGGGGACCGATGAGGTTCATGGCCTGATTGAACTGCATGAGCAGATCGAGATAGTGGGCCATCTTCTCGGCGCGGTCGTCGTCCCAGGGAAGGTCGGCGTCGGCGCAGAAGGCGGCGATGCGGTCCAGCGAGGTGTGGGGGCTCATTGCGACTCGAGGCGGCTCGGGCTTCGTGGTTCTCTCGGAAGACTGGGGGCCGATGAGGATTCGGTAGCCCGTTCTTTGAGCTGGACCAGGATCTCGCCTTCGTCGACGGTGACCTCGATAAGCTTTCCGTCGTGGGGGCCCGGCTCGGCCAACATCTGGCGGCTGATCGCGGTGAGGACGTATTTTTCAATCGTCCGCTTTAGCTTTCGAGCGCCGAAACGCTGGCTAAAGCCCTGCTCCTCGAGCCAGTGGCGCACTGGCTTGTCGACCTGGACCTCGAGGTTTCGGCGGCGAAAGCCCCGGCGCTCGAAAGCCCGCTCCAACTCGATGTCGACCAGGCGCTCCATGGCCGAGCGAGACAGGGGGTTGAAGATCAGCGTATCGTCGAGGCGATTTAGAAATTCAGGGGCGAAAAATTCGTCGAGCTTCTTCTGGATCTGGCCGCCCACCTGCTCGGCGCCGGCGCCGAAGCCCAGGGGCTGGATGCTCATCTTCGAGGCCCCCAGGTTGCTCGTCAAAAAGATCAGGGTCTGGCGAAAATCGGTGGTCCGCCCGCGGGCGTCGGTCAGCCGCCCCTCGTCGAGGATCTGCAAGAAGAGATTGAAGATCTCCGGGTCGGCCTTTTCGAATTCGTCGAAGAGAAGCACCGAGAAGGGCTGGTTTCGGATCTCCTCGGTGAGAAGGCCCTCGCGGTCTTTGTCATGTGGCGATCCGATGAGCTTTTCCACGGCGTAGCGGCCCTGATATTCACTCAGGTCGAAGCGGACCATGCGCTTCTGGGAGCCAAAGAGCCGCTCGGCGATGAGCTTGGTAAAATAGGTCTTGCCCACGCCCGTAGGACCGACCAAAAAGAAGACCCCCAGAGGCTTGTCGGGATCGCCCATCCCCGTCTTGACCAGGGCCAGCCGGTCGACGATGGCCTCCACGGCGTGCTCCTGATCGATGAGGCGCTCCACGAACCACTGGCGAGTCTCATTCAGATCGAGGGGCACCGTATCGTCGAGCAGATCGAGGCTCATCCCCGTCACTTCTGCCAGGCAGGGCGGGATATTTTCTACAGAGAGGACGAATTCACCCTCTCCGTCGTCGTGGCGCTCCGTATAGTCCACCAGGGCGTCCATCAGATCGCAGGCCCTCCCCGGGGGATGGCTGCGAGTATAAAAACTCTCCGAAAAATCGAGGATCTGTTCCAGACACCCCGGCTCGGCGCGCACGACCCGATCGTCGTCGACGTCGATATCCATGATCCGCCGGCTCAAGACCTCCAGGGTCTGCGCCTCGTCCATGGGCTGGACTTTGACCTGGCGAAAGAGACGTAAGAAGCCGGGATCGCTGGTCAGGCCGTTTTTCAAGTCCTCTTCGGTGCATTCGGCGATCATCCGAAGTTGACCGCGCTGCAGATAGGGCTTGAAGAAATCGGCAAAATTCTCGTCGCTCTTGGAGTGGGCGCCGGCGCCGAGGAGATCGTTGGGGTTGGTCACGTAGATGATGACCCGATCGTGCTCCAGAATGGCCTCGGTCATCTCCTTGAGCTTGGTCTCCCAATCGCCGAGGTAGCGGGTGCCGCTAATGAGCTCGCTCGTATTGGTCTCCAGGACTGTCCACTCTTCACCATCTTCGCCGACCTCATGGAGGCGGTGGACCATCTCGTGGACGATGGCCGTCTTGCCCGAGCCGGCTTCGCCGACGAGCAAGATGCTGCGCGACGAGCCCTGATCGCAAAAATGGTCGACCAGGGTGTCCACCGTGTCGTCGCGGCCGTAGGCGCGGACCAGAAATTCGCGTTCGTCGTCGCTGTTGAGGATGCGCCCGTATTTATCGAGTCCCCGCTCTTCTTTGACCGCCGGGGAGGTCAATTGGAGGTGCTTCCAGAGGGTGCCGTAGACCTCCTGGAGTTTGCGGGCCTCCATATAGTTGAGGATCAGCCGCCGTTCTCGGGGGCTCAATTGCTGGGGCAGCTTGCGATAATGCTCGCGGGTCAGCCGCGGCACCAGGCGGTCCAATAGCTCCTCGGCGCTTCGCTGCATATCGAGCTCGCGCTCGAGCAGCGCCTTGAGCACCACAGGCACGCACCGCGGGGTGCCCACGGCGCGAAGCTGGGACAGCGCCTGCTCACGAACCCCGTAGGATTCGTCGTCCATACAGCGAATCAGTACTTCTTCCAGGTGGGGATAACTAAGGTCGCCCAGGGCCACCAGCGCTCGATAGCGCACGTCGGCATCGTAGTCGTGAAGAGCCTGTAAGACGGGCTCGGTCACCGACGGATCGCCGAGGATCCCCAGGGAGAACAGGGCCATCTCCCGCACCCCGGCCTGGGGATCGTTGAGCAGCTCCACCAGATCGCCGACGGCGTCCTTATAACCCAGGCGGCCCAGGTTGGTGGCCGCTGCCATGCGGCGCAGATAACTGCGGTGGGTTAAGTTTTCCAGCAAGACCGGTGCAATTTCAGATCCCAATCCATAGAGCTGGTCGCGAAAACTGCGATATCGCTCCTCACCTTCGGTCTCCTCGATCTTGCGGAAGAGTTCCTTGGCCAATTGCAGCTTATCTTCCATCGGCGATGCCTCTGGTAGGGCTCTGGTAGGGGACGGGTTAGAGTCACCTCCAGTCTACGCAGACCAGGCGCGCTCGACAAGCTCGCGCTGGGGTGGAGGCTGCTTGCGCAGCCGGGGTGGAGGGCCCTTCGGGCCCGGGATGGAGCGGCTGGACTGCGCCGCGGGATGGAGCGGCTAAACTGCGCCGCGGGTTGAACTACCCATCGAGGTCTTTCGCAGTAAAAGTCTTGATCGTGATATTTGCCATTGAGAGTTTCTCGACCGCATGGGTTTACCGTTGTTACCGGGCCATCAGTCCAGGCCCTCCACCCCGCGTGCCTTAGCGAAGCGTAGCACGCTCCACCCCGCGGCGCTGTCCAGCCGCTCCACCCCGGGCCCGAAAGGGCCCTCCACCCCGCGGCGAAGCCGCTCCACCCCGGGCGCGTAAGCGCCCTTCACCCCAGCGTGCGAGCGAAGCGCAGCACGCTCATCGCTGCGTCGAGGGCTTTTTCGGTGCGGCCGGCGTGGCGTGTCTCCAGGACTTTGGGCAGGCCCAAAAGGCGGCGCTCCACGGTGACGACCCTTCGGGACAGGGCCTCGAGCCGATCGGCGCCGGTCGGATCGATGGGCCCGTCGAAGGTGCCCTGCACGGTGGGAGAGGCGGCGCGCAGGTCGTCGACGACTTCATTGATCCCCACCACCGGGGCCTCCAGCCGTATTGCCAGGTTGCGGGCCACCTGTTGGTTGGCCGAAAAGATCGCCACCGTTCCGTAGCCCGGGATATCGCGCACCCTGCGGGCGGCGTCGGCCGGGGCCTGCACGGAGCTGATGGCCACCACCGGGCCCGGGGCGGGCTCGCGCCACAGGCGCATCGATTCGTCGACGCCGGTGAGCACGGTAGGCTCGAAATAAGTGCCTCGACAGCGGGGACGCGGCCTTCCTCCGGCGATGAGCCGAGCGCCGCTGCGGCAGGCGTCGTCGACCAGGCTCTCCAGGCGCTCCAGATCGCGCGGTTCGAAGAGGGGGCCGATCTGGCGCTTTCGATTATCGCCGTCGCCGTCGCTGCCCTGGTGCAGGGTGCCCATCTGTTCGACTACGGAGTCCACGAAGAGATCGGCCACCGAGTCCTGGACATAGATTCGCCGGATCGCCCGGCGGCTTCTGCCGGCGCCGGAGCAGGCGCCGAAGACGGCCGCTCTGGCCGCCCGGTCCAGATCGGCGTCGTTGAGCACGATCATGGCGTTCTGAGTGGGCCAGCGGCCGATGACGGGGATCGTGCGATCGCCCTGGCGCCGCGCCAGCCTGCGGGTCATCATGGGCGGTCCGTAGGAGACCACCGCGTCCACCCGGTCGGCCAGAGAGTCCACCAGGCGTCGGCCGCCGACCCAGCCGGTCCACAACGACTCCTGGCCGGTGACGCCGGCGGCGATATTGGTCACGGACTTGACGGTCAGCGGCGCCCGCTCATCGCCGACGACGATCACCGCATTGCCGGCGAGCAGAGCGGCCAGCGCGGGGGCCACCGTGGTCTGGAGGGGTTCATAGGCCGAGGCCACCACAAGGACCACTCCTCGAGGCTGCCAGGTGGATTCGATGACCCGGTGGGGGCGCCACCACTGGCGGGTGCGATCGCCGCTGATCCTCTTTTTGGCCTGTGACAACAATTCCCCTGCTTCATCGCAGGTCTTCCACAGCTCCCAGCGGGCTTCCAGAGTGCTCTTGCCCGTCTCGTCGACCATGAGCTCCAACAATTCAGTTCGCCACTTCAGAACCTGCGAGACAAGGCGTCGGCCGATCTTGATGCGTTCGTCGAGCGGCCGGCGCTGAAAGGCGCGCTGAGCGTCGCTCGCCTGCTCGACGATGGTGTCACTCTGAGACGCCGGAGTCAGCTCTACTTCGCCCACCACCGATCGATCGACGGGGTTGAACGAACAGAGACGCTGATTCTCAGGCAGGGTCTGATCCTGGTGACGGGGGGGCTTCGTATGTTCCGGAGTCGGTGTCTCGGTCTGATAATTTTCCATCGATTATTGGTCTCCTCAGAGCGGTTCGGTATTAATTCGTCTTAGGACAAATAGGCCCGTGCCGGACTGCGGACTTCGATACGACCCCCGGAGGGTTGTACTGCTGGTACTGAGATGGTGGCAGAATAAACGCTGGCGCCAATTGTACAAGGCCCAAATTTCGGATTTCTTTTCACCGCCCTGATTTCTGGCCTTTCCCCCCGATCGATGTCATCATTTGCTGTGATGACTCTAACCCCACCTGACGATCGACGGAGAGAGTTCCTGTGGACGTAGCAACCATGGATTGGACGCTCATCCGCGCCGTGGTGATCAGCCTCGCTCTGGGCGGCATCGTTGGCCTGGAGCGCCAGAGCCACCGCGACGATGAGAGTCCCTTTGGTTCGGTGGGGATGCGCACCTTTGCCCTGGCCTCCTTGCTGGGCACCTCCGCCGTGTTGGCCGAGACCGTGATGAACGGTCTGGTCTACGTGGTCGGCATTGGCTATTTCGCTCTTCTGGTGGCTTTTTTCTGGCACGAGCGCCGGGCCACCGAACACGAGGTGGGGATCACCACCCAGGTGTCGGCGATGGTGGTCTTCGTCATCGGCGTGCTCGTGCCGTCGAACCCTTTATTTGCGGCCAGCCTGGCCGTGATCGTGGCCGCCGTGTTGGCGTCCAAGCGCTATACCAGCTCCTTTGTCCGCCTTTTGACGCCGGCGGAGATCATCTCGACGATGAAGTTCTTGCTGGTCACGGTGGTCCTGCTTCCCCTGCTGCCCAACGAGCCCGTCGATCCCTGGGGGATCTACAACCCCCGTGAGATCTGGCTGCTCGTGGTGCTGATCAGCGGGATCAGCTTCATGGCCTATTTCGCCATTCGCTTTATGGGCACCCGGCGGGGCCTGACCCTTACAGGAGTCCTGGGGGGCATGGCCTCGAGCACGGCGGTCACCCTGGCGATGGCCCGGCAGGTGCGAAAACAACCGGACTCCAGGACGGTGACCCTGGCGGCGGCCTTTGCGATCATGCTGGCCACGGCGTTTATGTTCTTTCGAGTCACCGTGGCAGTGGCGGTGATCAACGTCTCGCTCATCGCCACCTTATGGGTGCCCTTTGTGGCCATGGCCATTCCCGGATCGCTTATCGCCGGGGGAATGTGGATCGTCTTGCACCGGCATATGACCAGAAAAGAAGAGCAGGAGAGCAGCGACGGTGATGACGAACTGGAGGAGCTGGCCGACGAAGATCCGGAGCTCGATATCCGCAACCCCTTCGAGTTGGTGCCGGCCCTGAAATTTGCGGCCCTTCTGATGCTCATCATCGGCGGCGCCAACCTCCTGCAGGAGCTCTACGGAGGCGGCGCCATCTACGTGGCCGCCGTCTTTGGCGGGTTGGCCGAGACCAACGCCATCAGCCTGGCCGTGGCTCGCATGGAGAATCTCGGCGAGATCAGCGCCTCTGTGGCCACCCAGTCGATCGTGATCGCCATTTTGGCCAACAGCATCGTCAAGGCCGTGATGGCCAGCATCGTGGGCAACCGCAAGCTGGGCGGCTACGTCACGGCCGGCCTATTCCCGATCTTTGCCGTCGGTCTGGGCGTGTCGTTTTTCTTATAAGAGAGCGCCGGCCATTACCGCTGTTGGTTCATCTCCACGGCCCTCTCGTACAGCTCCCATCCATCTAGCTCCTGGTCGTCTCTCAAGGCTCGTCCCAGCTGGCGCTGTTCGTCGACGACGCGCATTAATTCCTCCCTGTCGCGCAGGCCCGCCAGGGGGATGCCGTTGATGAAGATCGTCGGCGTGGCGTAGACGTCGTAGTCGTCGGCTGCGTTGAGATCGGCTCGCCAGGCTCGATCGAAGTCCCTCTCGTCAGCGGCTGTGATCCCCTGTTCATCGAGATAGTCCTGGAGTCGATCGGGATCGTCGCGCCACCGGTTGTCCTCATCGCTGAGCCAGGTGAGGAGTTCTCGGACTTCATCGCCCGATCGGGCTCCCTCCAACGCTCGATGGGCCAGATGCGCTGTGGTGTCGTCGCTGTGGGGAAGATGAAAGAAGGTCAGGCGTAGATCATCCTCATGGTCATCGAGTTCGTATAAGAGCAATCGGAGCATCTCCAGGGTGGGGTCGGCGCCGAGATTGATAAAGGCCCCGATCTGAACGACGGCGTCGTCGATGGGGCCTGTGGCAGGAGCGTCGCCGCCGATGGGAACTTCTACCACCGAGGGGGCGGCGCGGCGAGAGGCGGCCCCGGCCTGGCGGGTATGTTCGAAGAGGGCTTCTACAGACTGACGATAGACCTGTGAGCGCTCCATATCGCCCTGGCTCACGGCCTGACGAAGGGCGGCGTAGAGCTGGGTGACGGCCTCCACGTAGGTGATATGGGAGCGCACGCCCGCGATATACCCGCCGCTGACGAAGACCGCCGGTTCCTGGGCCAACTCCAAATTCGCCGCCAGGGCGAGGTCGTCGTCGACCCGGCGGTGGAGGGTCTGCTCTTCCATATCCCGGTGGAAGCGGTCGAGATCGAGGTCAATATGGACTGCAATCTCGGCGATGACCTGGTCGATATCATCGCCCCCGAGGTCGGCAAAGGCGTCAAAGAGGTGGTCGTGCATCTCCCAGAATTTGCCCTGGCGATGGGCGGCTTCGGCGGCGCGGGCAGCTTTTAAGGAGCCCTCGCTGCCCTGTCGGGGGTGGTATTTGAAGACTCGCCGCACAATGCCCTCGTCGACGCCGTGGAAGACCTCGTCCAGCGTGGCCGCCAGTCGGGCGCTGAAGGGACATTGGAAGTCGGCGAAGACCACGACGGTCACCCAGGCGTCGTCGGCGCCGATGGTGGGGCTGGCGCCCACGGGAAGAATCGGGCTGTCCTCGAGCGCCACCTTCTCCTGTCCTTCTACTTCTGCTTGTACCTCTCCTTCTGCGTCGGGCAGGCCCGATCCGGTGGTGCAGGCCGCGGCCAAAAGAGCCCCCATCAGAGCGAGGCCAAACCACTTGAGGTTTGCGCCGAACATGAATTTTGTCGTAGAGCTTAGAGTCACGAATTTTCCACGAGCTGAATTCAACCAACGAGTCGAGCTATGTGTGATACCCTGGTCGCCGCCCCCGCTGCTACCGCCGATGGGGCCGTGCTATTTGCCAAAAATAGCGATCGCGAACCCGGTGAGGCCCAGGCCGTCGAGCTCTGCAAGGGGCGAGAGCATCGGCCGGGGACGATCCTGCGCGCGACCTGGATCGAGATCCCCCAGGCCCGGCGCACCTTTCGCACCGTCCTATGCCGGCCGTTCTGGATGTGGGGCGCCGAAATGGGCGCCAACGACCAGGGGGTGGTCATAGGAAATCAGGCCGTCTTTACCCGCTTTGACGTCCCGAAATCGGGGCTGACGGGAATGGATCTGGTCCGGATCGCTCTGGAGCGCGCTCCCACAGCCGCCGACGCTATGGCGACCATCATCGATCACCTGGAGCGTTTCGGCCAGGGTGGACGGTGCGGTTATCGCCACCCCAATTTTCGATACCACAGCTCCTTCATCATCGCCGATCCCGGCCAGGCCTGGGTCCTGGAGACGGCGGGCGACTTCTGGGCTGCACGAAGGGTTCGCACCGTCTGGAGCCTTTCCAACGGATTGACCATCGGCGCAAATTTCGATCGCATCAGCGACGGGGCCGTCGAATTTGCCGTGGAGCGAGGCTGGGCGGAGTCAAAAGCGAAATTTCGATTCGACAAGGCCTTCGGTGATCCCCTGATGAATTTTTTGGCCGGCGCCGTGGCCCGGAGGCGTTGCACCATGAGCGATCTGAGCCGACATAAGCCAGATCTACGGGTGGCTCATATGATCGACGCCTTGCGAAACCACGGTGGCCGTTCGCCGACGAAGGGAATCCGCATGGCCGCTCCCTGCGCCCACGCCTCCTGGCTGCCGACGCGCACGGCGGGTCAGACCGTGGGATCCATGGTCAGTCGCCTCGGCGAAGACGGCCAATCTCACTGGCTCACGGGCACGTCCTCACCCTGTCTGAGCGTCTTTAAGCCGGTTAGCCTGCATGGCGAGTTGGGCGAGCTCGGGCCGCGGCCGGCGGGGCGCTTCGACGATAAGAGCCTGTTCTGGCGTCACGAATTATTCCATCGGCGCGCCCTGGCCGCTCAGATGGAATTGCCCGATCAGGTGCGCGCCGAGCTTGCAGAGCTTCGCCGACGGGAGGGCAAAATCGACACCGACCACCCCGTCGAGTTGTGGAAAGAACACCGCCGACGGGTCGGCACCTGGGCCGACGCCATCGGCGGAAGTCGTCGACGAATCTCACCGACGTCGCTCTTCTGGCAATATCAGAGTTGGTTAGACCAGATGCCCCTCACTTCTCGAGGTGGCGGTCGATGACCTCACGAAAGTCATCGATAGGCCGAGCACCGCTGACCATCTCGCCATTGATGAAGAAGGCCGGCGTGCCGCGCACGCCGACGCTTCGACCTTCGGCCACCTCTGATTTGACCTGCTCGGCGATGGCGTCGCTGTTCATATCGGCCAAAAATTGTTCCACATCTAGGCCCAGATCGGCGGCCAGCTCTTCAAAGCGTCCGGCCTGAGCAAATTCTCGCTGATGCTCGAAGAGGGCCTGGTGCATTTCCCAGAATTTGCCCTGTTCACCGGCGGCCAGAGCGGCTCGTGCGGCGGGCTCGCTGTGTTCCTGAAAGGCGAGGGGGAAGTTTTTGTACACCAGGCGGACCTGCCCGTCGTATTCGTCGAGAATCTGGCGCATGGTCTCTGCCGAGCGAGCACAGAAGGGGCATTGGAAACTGGAGAATTCGTAGATCGTCACCGGGGCGCCTTCGGCGCCTTTGACGTGGGAGTTGCCGATGGACAGGTCGTCTTCGCCGATGATCGTGGGCTGTCGTTCCGGTGCGGGCTCAGGTGCCGGGGGGGCGGCTTGTTCGGCGGCGGCCAGGTTGTGATCGACGGCTACCGCATAGAGCTCACGTCGGTCCACCCCTTGTGCTTCCAGTTCCTCGATCTGGATCAATTTTCGCTCTACGACTTCGGCGAATTTATTCAGTGGCTGGGCGCCGCTGACCATCTCGCCATTGATAAAGAAGGCGGGAGTACCGCGCACGCCCAGTGTGGCGCCTAATCTCAAGTCCTCATCGACTCTCGCGGCCAGCACGGAGTCGTTGAAATCCCGGCGAAATTGCTCCACGTCCAGACCGATCTGCTCAGCCACTTCGGCGCCCAACTCCTCCATCTGGCCCGCATAACGGCGGTAATCTTGTAGGCGAGTGAAGAGAGCGCTCTTCATCTCGAAGGCTTGCCCCTGCTGATGGGCAGCTTCCACGGCGATCGAGGCCGGGCGCGCCTGTTGCTGCATAGACAGCGGGAAGTGTTTGAAGACCACTCGCACCTGGCCGGGATAGCGCTCCAGCAATTGATCGAGGGTCTCTGCGGCGCGGCCGCAGAAGGGGCATTGCATGGACGAGAATTCGACGATGGTCACCGGGGCGTCGGGATTGCCCAGAATGGGGCTGTCACCCACGGGAATCTGGTCGCTATCGGCGAACTGATGGACCGGTTGTTCGGCCTGTTGTTCGGCCTGTTGTTCGGCCACCTCTTCGTCAGATGTGTCCGGGGCCGACGAACAGGCCCCCCAGGTCAGAGATACGGCGATGAGCAAGATGCCCAGACCAAATGTGAATTTCCTATTCAACTTCATGAGTAAGTCCTCGTTTTTCGATTGGTAAGTCAACTTTCTTAGATGTGACACGGGCGCATCCTAGCCAAGAGTGAGGCGATTGACCACCGGTGGTATTCGATCGGTCTTCGATGAGACGGGGGGCGAACTCGACGCAGAAAAAAGAACCCCCGTCGCTCCAAAGTGGAACGACGGGGGTTCGAGCTACCTTCGAGTCAACTCAGCAAAAGCTCAGTTGTCCTCGAGGTGTCGGTCGATGATGCGGGCAAAGGCGTCGACGGGCTGGGCGCCGCTGACCATTTCGCCGTTGACGAAAAAGGCCGGCGTGCCACGGACACCCACGGACTGTCCTTCTCGTTGTTCGGCCTTGACCTGTTCGGCGATAGCTTCGCTTTCAAAGTCGGCTTTGAACTGGTCCATATTCAGACCGATATTGCGGGCCAATTCTTCGAAAATGCCGTCCTGGGCCAGTCGCTGCTGGTTGTCGAACAGCGCTCCGTGCATCTCCCAGAACTTGCCCTGCTCACCGGCGGCAAGAGCGGCTCGCGCGGCGGGCTCACTCTGCTGCTGGAAGGGAAGGGGGAAGTTCTTGTAGACCAATTTGACCTGGCCGTCGTAGCGCTCCAGGATCTGCTTCATGGTCTCTCCGCCGCGAGCGCAGAAGGGGCATTGGAAGCTGGAGAATTCATAGATCGTCACCGGAGCGTCTTCGGCCCCCTTGAAGTAGGAGTCGCCAACGGAGAGAGCGTCTTCGTCGATGACGGTGGGCTCATCTGCAGCGGGCTCGCGCTCCGGGGTGGGAGCTTCGGCGCCGCCGCCGGCGTTCTCTTTATTGTACTCGACGATCGCGGCGTAGAGCTCGTTTCCGCTCTTACCGGTCTCTTCGCGCACCTTCTTGGCGATTTCGATCTGGTCGTGGACATGACCTTCGAAGACGTTGAGGGGCTGGGCGCCGCTGACGACGATGCCGTTGATCAAGAATCCCGGCGTGCCGCGAACGCCGGCGGATCGACCTTCACGCTGAGCGCGCTGGACGAGTTCGGCCGTCTCCGAGGCTTCCCAGTCGGTTCGCCATCGGTCCATATTCACACCGATCTGCTGGGCGAGTTCGGTGAGCTTGTCGTCGCTGAGCTGACGCTGGTTTTCGTAGATCAGGTCGTACATCTCCCAGAATTTGCCCTGATTGCCGGCGGCGATGGCGGCTCGCGAGGCGGGCTCGGCCATTTGCTGGTTACCAAGGGGGAAGTGCTTGAAGACCAGGCGCACTTCGTCGCCGTGTTTTTCCAGAAGTTGTCGCATCGTCTCGGCGCCGCGAGCGCAGAAGGGACATTGGAAGCTGGAGAATTCCATGATGGTCACGAGCACGTCATCTTCGGCGGCGCCTTTGATGGCGTCGTCGTCGTGGACGTCGACCATATGGACGTCGGCGGCTTCACGCTGGGGCTGATCGGCGGCGCGTTCAGCCGGGCCGTCGTCGTCACCGAGGTGGCGCTGAATGGAGGCCACGTAGATCTGGTCGTCGGCCACGCCGTCTTCGCGCATCTGAGCGACCTCTTCGAGCTTGCGCTCCACGGTCTCGGCGAAGGCGTCCAGGGGCTGGGCGCCGCTCATGGTTTCGCCGTTGACGAAGAAGTGAGGGGTGCCGCGCACGCCGACTCTTCCGCCCAATTCCAGATCGGCGTCGACCTTGGCGGCCACGGCGTCGTCGTTGAAGTCCTGGCGGAACTGGTCGACGTCGAGGCCGATCTCTTCGGCGATCTCCGAGGCCAGTTCTTCCATATCGCTGTTGCGATAGTCGCTCAGGCGGGCAAAGAGACCGTCCTTCATCTCAAAAGCCTTGCCCTGGCGATGGGCGGCCTCCACGGCGATCGACGCCGGTCGGGCCTGCTGCTGCATGCGAAGGGGGAAGTGCTTGAAGACCAGTCGCACGTCTTCGGGATAGCGCTCCACCAGTTGCTTGAGGGTCTCACCGGCGCGGCCGCAGTGGGGGCACTGCATGGAGGTGAACTCCACGATGGTCACCGGTGCGTTGGGGTTGCCCAGAATGGGGCTGTCGCCCACGGGCAGAATATCGCTGTCCGCCAATTCTCCGTCGACGGCGACCTGCTCGGCTCGGGTGTCGTCAGCGCTCTCGGGCGATACATTGTTGACGCCCACGAACCATCCCAGGCCGAAGCCCAGAAGGGTGCCAGCGATCACCATGAGGATCACGCTGCCTTGTCCTTGTGATTGTGCGTTTTCCATGAGTCTAAATCTCCTTATCAGGATATGATTTCCCGACGCCGCAACAGCGCGGCATGTCGGGGTATTCGATTTGAGCTATTGTGGTTGTGCATCCGTTCCACACTTCGACATAGTTCCGGAGCATGCCGACTACATGGCATAATTCGGGGGAGGTGCACAAGGGTGCAGATCTGCAATGTCGATGGGTGGAAGACCGGCCAGGGAGCCGGTGTCATGCCGGCGGCGGGCGATCCGGAGTCGTTCGGTGTTCGGCGGCCGGTCCCACGCGCAGGTCGACCAGCGGAGGCTGGATCATCTCTGCCGTGAGTCGCAGCGGTGGATCGGAGAGCTCGGCGGGGCGGACCACGGGAATGGTGGCGTTGCTAAAGACCAGCGCCGCCGCCGGGGGAATGGCCTCGCAACTATCGACGTCCAGGCCCTCCACACACATCGGCAGAGGGTGGCCGCCCATTTCGCTGCGTTCATAAAATTCGATGAGCTCCGCCAGCATCGACGCCGACAGAGCAGATCTGGCCGACCGCCGTGGGGGAGCATCTTCGGCGATGAAGTGATCGATTTGATCGAGGACGCCGCTGACCACATCTTCGGCCTGCAATTCGGCGAGCCATTTGGGCATCGTCGAGATCGGCCGGGGGTTGGCGGCGTAGCACACATTATAGCCTGGCGAGTCGTATTGGCTCAGCGAGCAGGGGGTGGCCGGCGCCATCTCGGGCACCGGCGATAGAAGCGGCCCGCTTTTTTTGGCGGAGGCCAGCATTACCTCGGCCATGGACGTCAGCGTCTCTTCCGCCGATTCATCGCAGGACTCTTCGGCCCAGGCCGCCGTCGGGGCGACCAGGCAATAAGCCAGGACCAGGGCCGCACCTAAAAACCAGGCGGCGGCGTCGGTCATCCTATGTGGAAGGCGGGTTGGGTTCATCTCACCAAATTTACGAGAAACGCCAGGCGTCCCATCAGGGGGGCGCCAGTCCTCAGAACCTATAGAAGCCAGGTCTTACAATCAAGCATGGCCGGTTCGGACAGTGCAAAAAGTGCGGTGTGGTGGTGGTTATTCCCAGGGGGGACCGAAGGAGCTGAAGATGTTCATACCTTAAACTTCAACGCACCACGGTGCATTTTCCACAAGGCCGGTAATTTACCGGGCTGCTCCCCATCGATGTCGAGCAGGATATCCCGATCTTCGCCGACGGCTCGCACGGCGATCTGCTCGGCCTGGTGGCGGGTGACCTTGCGCGACGAGAGGTGTTTTCCCGAATAGATCTGGGGGAGGATGACCAATGATTCGCGAAAGCTCAGATCGCGCATCAGGATCACCTCGAATTGACCGTCGTCGACCAGAGCGCCCGGGGCGATCCACATGCCGCCGCCGAAATAGGCGCCGTTGGCGACGATGACGTTCTGGAGCATGTCGTCGATCTCGGTGGTGCCGTCGAGGACCACCGCCATCTGAGCGTTTTTCCACTTTATGCCCGCTCGAAGGGTGCCGATGGCAAAGCTGGTGGTTCCGCCCAGTCCCTTCCAGGAGCGATTGACGTAGTGGTCGACCAATCCGCTAAGGCCGGCGGCGGCGATATTGAGGAAGTAGTGGCTGGCCAATTTGTCTTTGTGGTTCAAATAGGCCACCTGGCCCAGGTCGATGGCGCGCGTATGGCGTCCGCGGAGGCGATCGACGGTCTCGGCGATGCCGCCCATCAGGCCGAGAGTACGGCGAAAATCACCGCCCGTGCCCATGGGGATGACGCCCAGCACGGCGTCGGGGTTGACCGGTGTGGGCGTGGAGTTTTCGGCGCAGACAAAGCCGCGCTCCGAAATCGAGAAGTCTTCCTGCGCTTTGGGGCGGTCATAAAAGCCGTTGAGCACTTCATTGAGGGTGCCGTCGCCGCCGACGGAGACGACCATCTCCCAGCCCGCCCGCAGGGCCTCGCGGGTCAACAGCGTGGCGTGGCCCGGACCGTCCGTAAAGGCGTAGTCCAGCTCGGGCAGATTGGCCCGCAGCAGGCGCTCGATAAGAGGCCACTCATCTTTGACATTCCCCGCAGCGGCGATGGGGTTGGCGATGACGAAGGTGCGGTAATTGACAGATGGGGAGGACATCAAAAACACCGGGGCTCGAGAGTTTCAAACAGTTGGATATTTCGCATTCTGCATTGGTTTCGACTTCGACGGGTCATTCAAGACATCCATAGGCCTGACAGACCAGCTCCAGAAGGGACGTCACCTGCTTCTGATCGTCGGCGTCGCTTAAGGCGCAGCGGCAATTGGAGGAGGTGGTGACCATGGAAGATGCGTCGTCTCGTCGGTCCATTGAATTGAGCACTCGCCGGGCCGCTTCTTTGGCGCTGTCGGGCTCCAACGCTCGGTAGTGGTGGCGCCCGCCGCAGCAGGGGCTCTCGTCGCCGTCGTAGGCCATGGCCGCCGGCGGCGTCTCATAGATCTGGGCGATGATGGTGTGGACCTGGTCCACCCCGTCGAGCTGGCGAGCCGAATAACAACTGTGATGGAGCAGTGAATCGGCGCCGTCGATGGGATCGGTTGCGGTGAGCTGGGGCAGCTCTTTGGCCAATAACCCAAAAATATGCTCCACCTCCGGGTCGCCCGCCCGTGGTTCCATGGGCCAACTGCTATCGGGGCGGTTCCAGGCGGCCAGGGCGGCACAATCGGTCACAACCCGCTCCACCCCGGCGAAGGCGGGCCAGCGCTCGGCGCGAATGGTTTCGCTTTCCTCGAGGCCGGCGGCGCTCAAGGGAAAGCCGCAGCAGGGCGTGGCGCCCGTGTCCTCAGAGCGAATGAGCCGGACCTTCGAGCCCGTGACTTTCTCCAGCAGACGACCCACGGCCCCCACTAGATGGGGATGATTCTGGGCGGTGGAGCAGTCGGGCCAATAGGCCAGGCCGGCGCTTTCGTCGAAAGGGGTGTCGTCCACCTCGGGCGGCGGCTGGTCGAAGGGCCGATCATGGGCGTCGAAATGGTCGAGTAATGAGGCCAGCTGGGGCGGCATAAATCCCTGCTCGGCGGCCCATCGACGGGCCTTCCACAATGCGCGGGGCACGTCGTTGCCGTGTTTGCACCAGGTCTGACAGCGCCGACAGCCCGTGCAGTGATGAAAGATGTCGGCCACCTCCTCGTCGAGCTCCACCGAGCCGTCGCGGGCCAACTCCAGCAGCCGCATCATCCCCCAGGGGGTGACCGTCTCTCGCCCCTCGGCCGCCGCTGCAGGACAGCTAAATCGGCACATCTTGGGACAATAGGTGCAGTAGGCGGTCATTTTTTCGATATCAGCGCCGAGATCGGGGCGATCCATGGCTACTCCGGTGCAAAATCAGTGCAGGGGCATCAACGGCCAGTCGGCCCAGCAGCTTCCGGCCGGCGGGGCGTGAAGATCGTCGACGGTGATCGGGCTGTCGTAGCGGGCAAAGGCCATCGCCCGCCGGGGTGTCCAGTGGATGATCTCCGCTTCTTTGACGTTGGGGCCAAAGAGCTCGGCGGCCCCCAATTTCAGGGCGGCGGGAAGGACGGCGAAGACCCGGGTAGTGGGGGCCAGGCGATGCTCCCGGCGCTCCGGGTGGCGGGCCTCCAGCCATCGTCGGCGTGTTTCGGTCTTCTCCTTGTCGCCAGTCTCATCGGGGGCGCGCAGGTTGTCGGTAATCCAGTTGATGCGGCTTCGCAGCAATTGGCCCGGCCCGGTCAACGCCATCTGAAGTGTCTGGTTGCTCAATTTGTAGTGAACCCAACTGGCCATGATACCGGCCCGAAAGAGACCGTCCATGATCTGAGTCAGCTCGTCGAGATCGCAGCCCTCGAAGCGAAGTAGCCGCTGGCTTACCGGTCGCCAGGCCACCAGGGTGGCCTCCAGGATGGCGCCGTCGCCGCCGTCGTTTCCGGCAAAGAGGTGGCGAAGATCGGGGCCCGTCGCTTTGCGGGGAGCCGTCAGATAGCGATAGCCATGGGCGGCCGGTTTGTGGACCCCCAGGCCCACGCAGCCGTCGAGGAGGCTGCCGCCGCGAAGCAGCGGGGGGCCGGGGCGGCGCCTGGCGAGCAGGCCGCCCACGGTGGCCGATGGCGGTTGCAGGTCGTAGCGCTGAAGGGACAGGCCGCGGTGGTCCACGCCCTTTTGAAGCTCTCGCCAGGTGGTGCCGGAGCCGACGCGGACCGTGCCGCTCGTGGGGTCCACGTCCTGCACCCCGGACAATCCCGTCGTGCGCACCGCGACCTGGTCCTTTAGATCTCGTCGCAGGTGCTGGCCGTCGCCGACGAGGGTCCAGGCTCGGTTGTCGCGGTGCAGCTCGTCGAGGAGCTGGCACAGTTGGGCCGTTCCTTCGGGGCTGAACTCCCGGGCGGGCAGGTTGAGGCGGCGGGCCTCGTAGAATGATTTCGAAGGTGCAGCCGATCGTGGACTCATGGGTAGACCTTTCCCGGGTTGAGGATGCGGTCCGGATCGTATTTATCTTTGACCGTTTTGAATAGGGCCGGGCCCCCGGGGTGGTCGTGATGGGTCCAGGGGGCCTTCGACTGGCCCACGCCGTGGTGGTGGGCCACGCTGGCGCCGGTGGAGGCCACGGCGTCGAGGCCGGTCTTCCAGGTGGTCTCGTATTTCTCGAGCGTCGAGTCCAGATCGGGGGCAAATCCGGCGAATGTAAAGTAGATGGAGCTTCCCTCGGGATAGACGTGGCTAAAATGAGCCATCACGAACACATGGGGCCGAAGGGCGCGGCGCACGTTGTGATACAGGGCCTCCACCTTATCCCAGGTAGTGGAGACCTCCATGGTGTCGACGAAGGCCCCGGTGTCGAACATGGGCGATTGTTTGTAGGAGACGCTATAGCGGTTCTCCAGCCAGTGATCGCCGGGGCCGCGGCCCATGTCCACGCCGTAGCGGCGAAAGATCTCGAAGGCGTAGTCGGCCTCGTCGTCGACCAGATCGTTGGTGCCCTCGAAGCCGATGACCAACATGCAGTGGCCGGGAACGGCGTCGATGACCCGGTTGAGCAATAATGGCTGGCCGATGGCTCGGCCCATCAGGGCTTTGCCCGCTCTTTCGACCGTATCTTCGACGGAACCCTCGATGGAAGAGGGCAAGAAATCGAGGGCTCGGCCCGCTAATTTCTGAAAGAGCGACGGTCTGGTGGGACTCTTTTTGGCGCCCCCTTTTTTCTTGGAGCCGGCGATCACGCTGTCCACCTCGTCGTAGAGGCGGACCACTGCCGGGCGAAGGCCGAGCTGCATGACCTCCCGAATGGCGCCCAGCGCCAGGTCGAGGCGGCTAAATTGAAAGCCCCGATACCGGCGTGTGGTGGGCATTGGCTCGATGCGCATCAGCGCTTCCGTGATGACCCCCAGGGTGCCCTCGCTGCCCACGAAGATCGGGTTTAGATCGCGGCCCGGTTCGTGACCCGGCGCGGGGGCGCGTCGGCCGATATCGGCGGCGGTGTCCAAGACCTGGCCCGTGCCGGTGACGACCCGCATGGAGAGCACCATATCCTCGATCTTGCCGTAGCGGCTCGAACATTGTCCGGCGCTTCGACCGGCCAGATAGCCCCCCAGAGACGAGCAATATAGGGACGATGGGAAATGGCCCATCGTCCAGCCCGCCTGGTTTAGATAGCGCTCCAGATCCATGCCTATGATGCCCGGGCCGGCGCGCACGGTGGCCGCCTCTTCGTCGAGTTCGATCAGGTCGTCGAGTCCCTTGAGGTCGACGACGATGGCCTGCTCGTCGGCCACCGCTCCGCCGCAGACCCCGCTGCCGGCCCCGAAGGGCACGATCGGCACCGATTGGCGGCGCGCCCAGTTGACGATCTCCCGCACCTGGGCTTCATCGGCGGGTTGTACGATCGCCGACGGCAGGTGGTGGTCCAGACGACGTCCCCGGGACAGGATGATGCCCCGAGGCCAGCAGTCGTTCTGGTAGGCCAATCGGTCGGGAAAGGATGTGCGCACCCGATGGGGGCCGATCAATTCTTCGAGATCGGCTATCTGGTGTGCGGTGAGTGGCGAGGCGGCAGGGCTCATTGGCGAGCCTCCTGGTCGTCTTGTTGAAAGACCCAGGCCTCGAGAGCTCGATCGAAGAGCTTCTCCAGGCGCAAAAAGAGTTGGCGAAGGTCGCGGGTGCGCCGCGCCGAATCACCGACATTGGCCGTAAAGAAGGCGGCGTCGACCAATCGGGCCACCAGCTTCTCCCCGATCTTTTCGGCTTGAGCCAGCACGTCGATGACCAGGCTTTTGGCAAGCTCGGGATCGACGAGCTGCTCTCCGGCATCGACGAGCCCCGCCAACGATGGAAGGGCTTCCTCCAGGCCGGGAAGAGCTTCGCCGAGCTCGCCGACGGTGGCCGTAAAATCGGCGGCCAGCTCGTCTGGCCACTCCAGCGGTTCCCCTTCTTCCAGGCCGTCGCGCAGCGCCTTGGCCAGCGTCATTCCTCGCCGACCGGCGCTCCAGGCCGCCGAAAGAGTGGGTAACCACAGAGAGATATGCCTGGCTGCTCCGGGCACGACCGCCGCCGACTCCAGGGCGCGGCTCATCCACCGGGGCAGCTCGGCTTCTTCCTCCGCAGGTGACGTCGGATTGTCCAGTTCATCTTGCGACACGATGGCTCCATACTAGCGGGCACCATCGAAGTTATAGTTCAGGTCGCCACGATTGACAAAGGCTCGGATTTTCGGGGGATCGGTTTTAGACGGTCATAGAGAGTTTTCTCGGACCATCGGGGTCAATCGGTGCTCAAGATGGCGGTGATCCCGTCGTCGGCGGCGTCGATGGGGACGCGGTGGTGGCGCAGGATACCGCGAATGAATAGCGGATCTTCGATGACCTGGGTGAAGGGATCGGCGCGGGTGAAGAAGAGTCGAAAGGGGATCATATGGGCCGGGGAAGCCGTCGCCGACGGGGTGACTCGGATGAGGATGGTGTTCTCTTCGCCTCGGGAGGTGCGAATCTCCATTGAGAGCTCCCCGCTGTGGGGCCAGCGCAGACGGGCGTTGATGCTCAGATCGAGGAGGAGCCGTCGGATATAGATGGGGTGAGACATCACCAGGGGGAGATCGTTTTCGCAGTGGATGGACCACTGTGGCCCCGGTGAGAAGAGCCGTGGGATGAAGGCCCGAAGGGCTGTGGCCTCCTCGGCCAGCGCCACCTCTTCGTAGGGCAGGGGATGGTCCACGGTGATGATGGCCAGCATTCTGCTGATCTCGATGCTCCGGCGAAGGGCTCGGGCGGCCCGGTCCAGGTAATCTCGTGCCTGTTCGTAGCGCGGGCGCTGGCGCCGGGTCAGGTCGACGAAGCTCTGGGCTACCGTAAATCCGTTGTTCAGGTCGTGGGTTACCAGCCGACAGAGCCTGGCTTGAAGTTCGGCTCGGTTGAGCCCCTCGGCGGCTTCGACGCCGGCGAGCATGACAAGAAAGGTGGCTTGTCCCGGCGATTGTAGACTCACCCTTGCTCGCTGGGCGCAGAGCTCACTGCCATCGCGGTGCAGATAAATCAGAGGCAGCTCCACGAAGGGCTCGGGTTGATCCCGTTGGGACAGCTCCTCGATGGCCTCACGGAGGCGCCGGCGGGTTCGGGTCGGCATACATTGTCGCAGTTGCTGGCGGGTCATCTCCTGGGCCTCGAAGCCGAGCAATGCGGTCAGGGCTGGATTGACCGCCAGGGGGACGGCCCGTTGATCGACGAAATGCATCGGCCAGGGGGCGATATCGAGCCACTGTTCCAGCGCGGCCTGAGTGCTTGGCGGACGGGGATATTCCATGGCTGTCTCGACGGGACAAAGTGACCTTATCCCTATCAAAACTAATCACGGCTCATCGGGGAGCATCGAACTCACGACTCGCAGTGCCGATTTGCCGGCAATGACGGAGAAATATCTAATAGATGATCCCCCTGAGCTGGGAAGTTCTACCGGGGGACGTCGCGGTGTCGTACATTGGTCTGCCAGCCTCGGTCGCGCAGGCGCTCGCCGATGGTCTCGGACATGGCCACCGAGCGGTGTTTTCCGCCGGTACAGCCAATGCCAATGGTCAGATAGCTCTTTCCCTCGCGCTCGTACATGGGGAGCATAAACTCCGCCATCTGCTGGAAGATGCCCAGAAAACGCGCCGCCTCGGGCAGGCCGAGCACGAAATGTTGGACCGGCTCGTCCAGGCCGGTCTGGGGGCGCAGCTCTTCGACGAAATAGGGGTTTGGCAAAAAGCGCAGGTCGAAGACCAGGTCGCATTCCACGGGAAGGCCGTGCTTGAAGCCAAAGCTCAAGACCGTGATCGTCAGCGGCGGGGCCTCCTCGGAGGAGAAATGCTCGTTGAGAAGGCCTTTGAGGGTGTGGACGGTGTGATTGGTGGTGTCGATGACCAGGTCGGCGCGAGCTCGCATCTCCTCGAGGTGATCGCGCTCCCGTCGGATTCCGTCGCGCACGGTGTCCCCCTCGCTCAAGGGGTGGCGCCGCCGGGTCTCGCTAAACCGCCGGACCAGCACGTCTTCGGCGGCTTCCAAAAAGGCGATCTGCAGGCTCACCCCCTCGTCGCGGAGTTGATCGAACATGGCCTGGGCCTGGTCCAAGTGGACGTGATCGCGGGTGTCGACCACGAAGGCCAGGCGTCGCCATTCCTGATGGGAGGGGCCGGAGGCGGCCAGTTCCAATACTTTTGGTAGAAGGGGGACGGGCAGGTTATCGATGCAGAAATAACCCATATCCTCCAGGGCTCGAATGGCCGTGCTCTTTCCCGAGCCGCTGAGCCCGGTGATGATCACCACCCGCGGATGTCCGAGAGACAGGGATTCGGAGGACTCGTCGAGTGATTGGGACATGAGGAAATGTCCGATGAGGGGAGTCGAAAAGTAGAGAATCAGGCTTTGACGACCTCGACCAATACGACCGTGATATTATCCTTGCCGCCATTTTCATTGGCCTGATCGATGAGCCGTTGGACGCAGGCTTCCAGATCGTCGCGCTCGTCGAGCATGATCTCCAGAATATCTTTGTCTTTGAGCATATCCGTCAGGCCGTCGGAGCAGAGCAGGTAGACATCGCCGGGCTCCGGTTTTTCGTGATTGACGTCGACCTGGACGGTCTCTTTCATGCCCAGGGCACGGACGATGACATTTTTGTGGGGGAAGTTCTCGATCTCCTCTTCGGTGAGATCTTTCATCTTGATGTAGTCGTTGAGCAGGGAGTGGTCCTCCGTGACCTGGGTCAACTCATCTTCGCGAAGCCGGTAGATGCGGCTGTCGCCGACGTGACCGAAGTAGATGACGTCTCCGGAGACGAAGGAGGAGACCACGGTGGTGCCCATGCCGTGATGGGAGGCCGGGTCCCCTTTGGCCTGCTCGAAGATCCGAAGGTTGGCCAGCTTGATGCCCGCCGCCAGTCGGTTCTCCTCGTAGTTGAGGTCCTTGTCCATCTTGTAGGGCCAGGTCATCTCAGCGTCGTCGGCGGTCTCCTCGAAGAACTCGGCCACCGTCTCCACTGCCAATTGTGATGCCACCTCGCCGCTTGCATGGCCCCCCATGCCATCGGCGACGAGATAGAGATTTTGCTCGGGGAGGAGGCAGAGGTTGTCCTCGTTATGGCCTCGCTTCCGTCCCACGTCTGTGCTGCCCGCATAGCGCAATTTGATCGACACGTTCGTACCCCGTTCGACGTCTTACTCTAAAATTGATCCTGTGGCGGAATCATTGCCGCACTTTTGACTACTTTACTTGTCGCAGACCAAGGGAGCAAGGTTCACATGCGAAGGATTTGGTTGAGGCTCCAAAAAGTGAAGTCGAATAGGGGCAAGATGGCTATTCGACGGGCTCTGTGAAGGTATTGGGTGTGGGGTTTTTTCGCCTGGAAGGGCGCTTGAGTATCCCCGACAAAGGGGTCTGGGAGCGTTTTCGCGGTGAAGAGTCAGCCTGATTGTGCCCGTCGTCGCCAAAGTCAGAGGGCAATTTCAAGACCCCCGAAAGGGGGGTGTCGCGGTGACGGCGGATTGGCTCCGGGCTGTGTTCGTTGGTGGGGTGAGACATTCGCTGCCCATGGCGGTCCAGGGGCCGAAGGTTGCGATCGATGGTGGAGTGGTTATCCAGGTGGGCCTCGGATGTCTCCTCCAGAGTGAGGCGGTCCAGGGCGGCGATGACCAGGGATAGATCGGCAGGGCGCACCTGTCGGTCCTTGGCGAGCATGGCCGCCACCAGGGCCTCCAGGGAGGGAGGAAAAGTGCCCCAGGGCACCACCGACGCCAGCCGAGGCGGGGGCTTCTCCAGATGCATGCGAAGCACGTCGTAGGTATTGTTGGAGGGAAAGGGAGGATGGCCGGTGAGCATGAAAAATAAGATGGCGCCCAGGCTGTAGATATCGCTGCGCCAGTCGAGGGGCAGATCTTGGATCTGCTCCGGGCTTGCGTAAAGTGGAGTGCCCACGAATCCATGGGTCAGGCGCACCGTCGAGGAACCGGTGGTGCTGACCACGCCGAAGTCCAAGATGCGGGCGAAGTCATCGCCGGCGGGCAGCCGCTCGACCATGATATTGTCCGGCTTGAGATCGCGATGGATCATCTGTCTTTTATGAGCTTCCAGAAGCCCGTTGGCCACCTGGCGCAGGATGGTATAGGCCCGGTGAGTGCTCAGCGGCTGGCCCTGGCTGACCAGCTGTTGGAGGGTGACCCCGTCGACGAGATCCATGATCACCCCGATATGCCCCCCCCCCAGGTCGAGGATCTCGTAGAAAGAGACGATATGGGGGTTTCGCAATTGGCTCAGGGCGTCGACCTCCCGATCGAGGCGGGCGATGATGGCCTCCGGATCGGCGTCGCCCCGATCGGTGTCGATGATCTTGATCGCAAAATGGCGGGCGATGCTCACCGAGTCGATGCGGTAGACGTCGGCGAAGGTGCCCCGGCCGATGCGACGGGTTACCCGGTAGCGGCCGTCGATGGTGCGGCCCAGCCAGGGATCGCCCAGGTCGGCAAGGGGCGGCCACCCCTTTTCGGGAGCGGGAGCCCCACAATAGACGCAGGCCGGCTCTTCGGCGTGGGCCGCCGCCCTACAGCGCCGACAGAAACAGGTCGGCTGTTGCTGAGCGGCGCGAAGTCGGGCGCTTCGGTTGCGTTTTGTCGGTCCAATCATAGGTGTGGCTCGCTGTGGTCGTCGTATTAGTCGACGAAGAACAGTCCCTCCCAGGGATACTGCAATGGACGCTCACCTATCGAATCAGGAGGGCGCCCCCAAAGGGAAGCGATGGCGTTCTACTTGCTCGATGCTGCACGGGAGCTTATTTGTTCAAACTTGAGCACCTGAATCTGTTGCTCAATAGAACAGACCGCCACCGGTCGCGCATCATCGGAAAAATGGACAGACAATACATCTACCATATTGGCGTCCAGAGACAATACCTGTCGCCCCGTGGGTAGTTGATACAGAGCGATCGTACGATCGACGAGCACGGCGGCCAGCAAATAATCGTCGGGAGAAATCGACATCGATCGGATCGGCGCTTTGACCCGGAAGGTGCCGCTGGGCACTCGGGGATTAGCCAGGGCCAGAATCTCCATGGTGTTATCCCGCCGGGCGATGGCAGCCATGTCGGCCGACTCATTGAGGGAGATGGACTGGACGGCTTCCCCGTTTCGCACCCGCCGCCAGTCCGCCGATCGGCGCTGAGTTCCATCGTAGAGATAGACCCGGCCGGACTCGGACCCGGCGAGGATACAATTTTTTTGACGATGGGTGGCCACCGCCGAGATCGGCACCCGGCGAATATCCTGATAGAGCGACTCCTGCTGGCCCGTGCTCAGATCGGTTTTGGAGATCCTGCCGTCGTCGTGGCCGGCGATGAGATGATCTTTGGCCAGGGCGATGGAAGATACGGTCTGCGGCGAGGCCAGAGCCACCGGCACCGGTGAGGTGGCGTCGGGGCCGAAATATAGGACCTCTCCCGGGGAGGGTTCCCGAAGAGCGAACCCTCCGTCGGAGCGGGTGACCACTTCGATTTTGGAGATAGGTGACTGAATCTTATAAGTCGCCGACGGCACGGCGGTGGCCGCCGAACTCTCGTCGCCGCCGTCTCCGAAATGAATCTCGCCGGGCAGGGGCTCGAGGCGCTTGTCTTTTCGCGGCGCCGGGGTGGGGTTGCGCGAAAAGCCCACCGGGGTGTGGACGGGCTGGCGTTGTTGTCCGTAGGCCTGAAGGGTGGCCGACGAGTTGTGTCGGTCACGCATAAAGGCATTGTCTTCTTCGTCGACCTCGGTGCCATCGCTCTGGGGTTCGCGCAGTCCCGGGGGCACTTTGGCGACCCCCGAGATCGGCGTCTGTACGGTGGCGGTGGTTTTCTCTTTATTCCACGAGGTCGAGGCGTCGCTGATCTCGCTTTGATGGGCCTCTGAGAGCTGGGCCCGGCTAAAGCGGTCGAGCTCTTCGATGACCGCCGATAAGTCGGCGGGACGATCGTCGGCCTGTTTGGCCAGCATGGTGGCCGTCAAGTTCTCCAGAGCCTTTGGAAAACTGCGTCCCGGCGCCCCCTCGGCCAATGTGGGCGGGTTCTGGCGCACGTGCATGCGCAGTACTTCGTAGACGTTATTGGACACAAAGGGAGGCCGGCCGGTGAGCATAAAATAGAGGATCGCTCCCAGGCTGTAGATATCGCTGCGGTGATCGATGGCTTTGGCCATCGCCTGCTCGGGGCTGGCATAAAGGGGAGTGCCGATGAAGCCGTGGGTCAATTTGACGGAGACGTCGTCGGTGAGCCGCACGATCCCGAAATCGAGAATATGAGCGAAGTCGTCGCCGGCGGGCAGGCGCTCGACCATCAGGTTTTCCGGCTTTAGATCGCGGTGGATCATGCCCGCCTGATGAGCTTCGTAGATGCCGTTGGCCACCTGGCGCAAGATGGAACAGGCCCGGGGGATGGACAGCCCCTCATTGTCCAGGACCAGGCCCTCCAAGGTGTCGCCGTCGATGAGGTCCATGACGGCGGCCACGTGGTTTTCACCGAGCTCGAAGATCTCGTAGAAGGATACGATATGGGGGTTTCGCAGCCGGCTCAGTGCCTCGATCTCGCGGTTGAGGCGGGCCACGATTTGTTCGGCCTGGGTATGGCCCTTGTCGGTGGCGATGATCTTGATGGCAAATTGACGAGAGATGGACAGAGATTCGGCGCGGTAGACCTCGCCGGAGGTCCCCTGGCCCAGGGCACAGGCGATGAGATAACGGCCATCGAGGATCTTTCCCAACCAGGCGTTATTGACCGTCTCCAGATCGGGCCACCCCTGGGCCGGGCGCTCCTGTGCGCATTCCAGACAGTGATCTTCGCTGGCGAAGGTCACCGACTGGCAATGAGGGCAATAGTGCTGTGGGCTTTGCTCACGGAGAAGCTTTCGCCGTGCATCGCGCAGGGCACGAAGGTGCTGGCTGCTCCCCGTAGAGCTTTTCCTCGACATTGGTTTCTCCGCTCTTACTTCTGAACGAACTACTTTATTAGAATGCCACATTTGCATCCCCCCATTCCATCGTTTTCCAAAGCCCAGTGACAGAAGATGTTAGTGACTACTCAAGCGTATGCCAAGGGCCGGTGTGTCAAACTTTGTCAAAAACTTTCGGAAAACAAGGGGGAACCCAATAAAAAAGCCGCCGATCCGAAGATCGGCGGCTGACCGAATGGTAAGGATCGCTCATTCTTCCCCGTTATCATCTCCGTTGTCGTCGCCGCCGTCGGCGCCGTCGGCGCCGGGGATCGTGGCGTATCGAGTGTAGAGATCGAGACCGCCGATGGCGTGGATCCACTCCTGGGCTTCTACCCAGGCGAGCTGGAGGCCGTTATTGGTGCCTCCGCATTCGGACCACCAGTAGAAATCGGGATCGACAACACAGGTGTCGGGGAAGGCGGGATCGCTGTCGATGGTACCCTCCAGGCAATAGCCGGTGCCCTCCAAAAAGTCAGTTCCCAGCTCGCTTTCGTCGGGGATGCCGATGCGAACCTCGATGCCCGTATCGCAATAGAAGTTGGCGTCGCCCAGGCCGCTTTGGATGGTGGCCAGAGCCCCGCCGGGCAATCGACGGAGCAATTCGTCGACGTGGCGCGGCGCCAGATCGGCGGCGCTGTTGAGGTCTTCTTCGTAGAAGGCGTCCAACTCGGCGATCGCCGCGTCCAGGCCGTCAACGCCGCCGCTCTGGACGATGTTGAGTACATTATTGTGGTGGCCCGGGTCGGGAAGGCAGTGGCCCGGGGCGTCCGGATCGTATGGCGAGGACGGGCAGTGATCATTAAATCCGCTGCACGTATAGACGTCCTGATAACAGGCGCCCGCTTCGGCGGTGAAGAACTCGGCCAACTCCTCGAGCCCTCGTTCGAATTGCTCCTGAGTACAGATCAGACCCTCGAGCGGTTCATCACCGTCGCGGGACGGGAAGTGGGTGTCGAATTTGTCGAGAAAATAGTCGAAGCGGTGGCCCGACCAACCGAAGCCCATCTCCGAGGCGCAGGAGGGGGGGACATCCCAGCCCCCGGTGGGGCAAGCCTCGGGAACATTGCTGGCCTTGCGATACCGGGCGTGGAAGGAGGCGGGCAAGATGGTGCTGTTATTTTCCTTGAGGGTGGCCGCGTCGGTGCCGCGGGCGTCGGCGAGGTTTTCGATGAACATATCGTAGAGCTCGTCGATTGAAAGAAGAGCCCCTTCTTCGCCCAGTTCCTCTTGAATCGTGCAGTTATTGACCCCGCATTGAGTGCCCGTATCGAGGGTGCCGTCGTGGCTGCAGTCGTTTTCGTCGCCCACGAAGATCAGGCCCGTCATGGCGTCTTTGCGGATGAAGCCGGCGTTGGGATGGGCCTCGAGATCGACTTCGTCTCCTTCTTCATAGGGCTGGTCGCCGATCAGATCCTCAGACACGGCGGTGACCGCCGCCAGAAGGCCCATCTCGTAGCCGTAGCCCCGGGTGCCGACAAGGCTGGCGCAGCGGAAGTCTTCCGCAAATTCTTCGATGGTGTCGTAATCTGAGGCCCGCAGGACGACCGGGATGTCTCGGTAGTCTGCCGGATTGGGGAAGAGATCCTCCAGATCGGGGGCCCCCGTGCAATCGTCGCCGTCGATGGTCCGGTCCACGGCGCAGCGGAAATTCTCCTCCCACTGGGCATTGAAGTTCAATAGATGCTGATAATCATCGGGGTTTTCCGTGCAGTTGACGGCGACCTGAACATTTTCGATGACCGGATCGTATTGACCCGGAATCGGCATTCCGTTTTCGTCGACCGGGTGATAGCAGGCCTCGTCAAAACCGGGCACCGGCTGGGGGGTGGATTGCAGATGACCCGCCAGAGCCACCGGCTCCAGTGCACAGGGGTGCCAGGGATTGGTCTCGGTATCCACCCCTTCGCAGTCCACCATATGGGTGGTGGTGATCCCGATCTGGAAGTCCAGATTGACCTCCCCGAGAATGCGAACGAATTCTTCGATGCCGTTTCGCAGCACTTCCTGAGAGCGGCACATCGAGCCGGAGTTATCGATCACCCATAGGAGATCGATCTTCTCTCCACCGCTCAAATTGCGCTTTTCCAGGTGCTCCACGGCGCCCGAGGCGGTGGCGAAGGAGACGCGGTGTTCGTTGCAGCCGCTGGTCACGGTCAGCAAGGCCGCACCGGCGGCGATGGTTGTGCAGGAAATGGCGAGGCGTGAGATCCAGCCCATGAGTCTTCCTCGGAAAATTTTGATCACTACAGAGGAGAAATACCGGTTGTTGCCGGTCATAGTATCGAACGAAAAAATGCCTGTCTACCGCAGAGGGCAAACAGGCATCTTCGCGAGTACTGGCAAGGGGTTTGTGAAGTTTTGAAACCCCCGGTTGCCCTCAGCCCCGGCGATGGGTCGTATAGGGCAGCAGAGCCACCTGGCGCGCGCGCAGGATGGCCTTGCGCAGCTTGCGCTGGTTGCGAGCCGACACGCCGGTGATGCGGCGGGGCAGGATCTTGCCCGTGCGGGTCACAAAGAGCTTGAGCAGCTCCGGGTTCTTGTAGTTCAGATCCCAGGAGGGATTCTGGTCGAAGGGATCGATCTTGCGCCGTCGGCGCCAGTTGATACGGCCGTATTTGGACATGATATGCCTCGTTGGGAATGCTTCAGGACTTGATTTTCTTTTCCACGAACTCGACGTGCTTGCGCACGACGGGATCGTATTTCTTGAGCTTGAGCTTGTCCGGCGTGGACCGCTTATTCTTGGTGGTCGTATAGAAATAACCGGTACCGGCGGTGGAGACGAGCTTGATTTTTTCGCGCATAGCGATTTCTCCAGATGTTTCGACTTATTCGAACGGCCGCCGGGCGGGCCCGGACGACGGTGAAAAAATTTCAGCCCTCCAAAAGGGCGACGCACTTCATAGCGGGCTCGATGGAGAAACGCAAGTGTCGCCAAACTTTGTTTATTACAATATATTTGGCGCGCGGCCAGCTTGGCCGCAATGCGGACTGGCAGTCCGCGCTCCAGGGACTCAAGACCCACATGTCCTTGCGCGATGGCGGCGGACAGTGATAATCCGGGCCAGGCGTGACCTCCTGGCTTACCGTACCCCGAAGATCGTATGAAACGACAAAAGAATTTCGCGTTGGCGATCGCCCTGGCCCTGTCGATGGGGATGATGGGCTGCGTCGAAGAATATCAGGAAGAGCTGCCGCCGCGGGACGGGCTATATTATCCCATCGGCCTGGAGGTCCACCCGAACGGGCGGTTTCTCTATGTGGTCAACAGCAATTTCGATCTTCGCTATCGCCCCGATCAGGGCGGCACGGTGACGGTGATCGACACGGAGACCATGGAGCTTCTGCCCTCGGCGAGCCCCTACCTGCCGTCGTTCGGGGGACATGTGGCCCTCAACGAAAATGCCACCCGGGCCTATGTGACCAGCCGCAAGCGCGATCAGGTCACGGTGCTGACCGTCGCCGATCAGGGCCAGGCTCTATTCTGCGAGGTCGACGGAGAGCGCAGCTCCGACACCCGACCCTGCACGGTGGGGCGGCTGCCCGATACGCGGGAGGGCTCCACAATTCCCCGCGATCCCTTCGGCATCGCCGTCAGCCGCACAGAGCGCACCATCGGCGGGGTGAGCACCGAGCTCGACGTGGTTCATCTGTCTCATCTAAGCGGTGAGAACGTCACGGCCCTGACCTTTCCGGAGGGCAATATCGCCGGGGCCACCCTTCGAAGCGGGGCCCTGATCCCGGGCGGGGGCAATCAACTGGCCCTTCGGCCGGGCACCCAGGACGTCTATGTGGTGGGCCGAGACAGCAACCGCATCGAGGGATTTCGACCCTTTATCGATAGTCGTGGCGCCGTGGAGGCCATCGTCCGCGTGGCGTCGTCCGCGGTGGTGCGCCAGGGAACGAGAATGGACGCCCGCGGGATCGCCTTCGACGAGAGCGGGGAGTGGATGTATGTGGCCTCGCGCCGACCGAACGCGTTGCATATCCTGCGGGTCACCAACGGCACCCCCCAGGTGGTGACGTCCATACCGTTGGAGCGCCGCCCCTCGGAGGCCATCTATCATCGAGGGGCCGATGGAGTCGCCCGGTTGTACGTGCCCTCCTATCGGCAGGGGATCATCGAGGTCATCGATCCCGAATTGGAAGCCGTGGTGGACACCATCGAGGTCGGGCGCAGCCCCTACTATATGGTGGTCGACAGCCCCGAGGTCCATTGTACGGCCCCCGGCCAGCGCTGCTGGGGCTATGTCTCGCTCTTCGACAGCGCCCCCGATGGAGAGCGCCGCTGCGATGATGATGCTCCCCTATGCGGTCAGGTGGCGGTCATCGACCTCGATCCCGACAGCGAGACCTTCCACACCGTGATCGACACCATTGAATAGCCCGCTCACCGATGAAACCGGCCCACCGAGGCGGGCCGGTCACAGCGATATCTACAGCGGCATCTATAGAGGCAGCATGATGGGACGAGCAAAAACGACGAAGGCAACTCTTTTAGGTCTGGTAGCGGCTTCGGCCCTGGCGATGGGCTGTGACGAGCCGCGCATCACCTACCCCGACGTATTGGAGGCGCCGGTGAGCCTCCTGGCCGCGGATGGAGAGGTATGCCTGCCCCCCGTATTTGCCGAGGACGCCACCATCGATGTGGGCCCCATGCCGCGATGCGCCGAGGAGGGAGAGGGCTTTGGATTGGTGATCAACCAGCGAAGCCACAAAGTCAGCGTCGTCGCCCTTGGTCAACAAGAGCCGCGGGTGGTCAACCTCGACAGTCGGCGCCCCGGGTTGACGGGAATTGACGTGGGACCGAGCCCGGTGGACGGGGCGGTCACCGATGGAGGCACGGCGGCGGTGGTGGCCAACCAGGGCGATCGCACATTGACCGGCATCGATCTGTGGACCCTGCGACCCTTAGAGGAGACCGTCGAACTCGAGGGCTCGCCGGTGGCCATCGAGGCCGCCGAAGCCGCCGATGGCGAACCGGTGGTGGTGGTGTTGACCCGACAACCGGATCAACTCCAGATCCGCGGCGGCTTGAGCTGTGAGCGCCCCG
>SLJM01000466.1 GCA_007135085.1 Myxococcales bacterium | reverse complement strand
TGCGCGCCCAGGCCCGTGGCGTTGGCCACGCCGCTTTCGGTCATAAACCAATCGTGGACCACATCTTCGGGGTATAGAAGATCGACGGGAACTTCGATGAATACCGGTCCCGGGGTGCCACGAGTAGCAACTTCCAGGCCGTGCTCCACGGCGGGCCCCAACTCTTTGTAAAGCGAAAGCGAGGTAGCCCACTTTGTGATGGGCTTCATCAGGCTTATCTGGTCGATATCCTGCAGGGAGCCACGCCCTTTGAGTACGGTTGCTGTGGCACCGCCGAAGATGAGAAGTGGTGACTGGGCCATCTGGGCGTTTTTGACGGCCGTTACCGTATTGGTCACTCCCGGTCCGGCGGTGACGGCGGCCACCCCGGGAATACCGGTCATTCGGGCCACGGCGTCGGCGGCGAAGACGGCGCTGACCTCGTCACGCACGTCGACGACGTCGATTCCCTTCGACCTCGCCCCGGTGAGAAGCGGTGAAATATGCCCCCCGCAGAGGGTGAAAAGTTGTTGGACTCCGTGACGAGCGAGAACTTCGGCGATGATATCGCCGCCGTGGGGCTGAGACATGGCATACTCCGGGCAACAGTGGGGACAGTTAGCAAATTATGCGCACACTGTCCCCAGAACGCCCCGCGATGTCCAGCGGCGTCGCCGAGATCTCTTATTGGCCGTAATCGAGGAGTTCCGCAAAATGCTGTGCGTGCTCCCACTGAAAGCGCCCGCGAAGCATGAAGTACGCTCGGTTATAGGAACCGAGTCGATCCAGGAGGCCGCGAATATCATAGCGGTCGAATTCGCGGCGCATGCCGGCCCGTTCATTGAGGATGAACGCACCGTCGCCGTGTCCCAGACCGATCTCATCTCGGATCGCCAGGAAGGGATCGTAGGCATAGGTCAGCCCGATCTCGTCGGCCAATTCGCGAGTAGCCTCGGTATCCCACATCCCCTGAGCTTCCCAGATAATGGGTTTGGAGAATCGCTCGCCGAACTCTTCGGCGAATTTTCGAATCGCCGCCCGTTCGCCGATGCCCGGCGAAAAAGCGCTGGGGCTGCGAACCAGAATCGCTCGCGCTGCCAGTGCATTGGCGCGCTCCAGGGTTTGTTCCCAGGCGGTCCGCACGTCGTCGGAGAAAGCTGGCTCGTCGGCACGGGCGGCGCTGACCAGACCGTTCTCCACGGCGGGGTCGGCGCGCAGGATAAAGGCAAATCCCTTCGGCGATTCTACGCGCCAGCGGTTCAGGGTTTCGGTTTTCGGGGGATTGTCGAGCTGACCCAGATCGAGCTCAATCGCATTGCAGCGCTCGTAATAGTGGCTCCAATGGCGGGGGATCTGGTCGCAACCAAAATAGATTTTCGTCATATCGGGGTGATGCCGTTCTTAGAAAAGAGGATCAGGGAAATCGAAGCACGTCCTCTTCTCCATGACGAGCGCTGAGCTGGTCGACCCGCTCGAGCATAGCCTCCCGTTGAGACCACATGATCTGGAGGCGGCGGTCTGTCGCTCGAGCCTCGGGAAAGAGGACTTCGAATGTAAGATCGCGCTCCAGGGCGCGAATCGAGGCCACCGTACTGCGGCTAAAGCGCGTCGTCCACTCAAATCGGCCCTGGACCCGTCGCGAGGTTCTGGGTTGGAAGGCATCGCCGTTATGACGGGAGACGAGTTGCCCGGCATAGACGGGGTTGTTGAGCCCGTAATTTTCGCTGCGCGTAAAGAAGCGCTCCCAGTTATTGGTCAGGAAATCAAAGAGCAACAGGCTCGATACTTCGCGGGCCACCGAGGTGGTGGGCACGTCGGCCAGGGAGGCCACCAATCCGTCGTAGAAGGCGCCATCGGCCAGATCTTCGATTCGTTGAAGATGATCGGTCACCGGTCCCTCTAGAGATTGAGGGGAAGTACCGGCGGTCACCCAATTGCGCCAGAGCGGACGAAATTCGATGGGGAAGGGGGCCAGATCGTCGTTGGGAATATATTCCAGACTCCCGCGAACGGCTTCTACGTCCTGACCGTCGACTTCCAAAATCTGCCAGTCTGCTTGCGCTGCAAGCTGGGCGAATTGATCGGTATCGCCAACCAATTCGTCGAGGAATTCACGGGTCATGATCGCCGGTTCGACACGGAAGATCTCGAAGTGGCAGACCACGAGTTCGCAGAATCGCCAGGCGGCCACTTCTACGCGCCAATCACCGGCCCATTGGGAGCGCTCCGGTTTAAAGAGTAGGCGCTCTTGCGGATGCTCCGGCGACTCCAACAAAAAGCCTCGATGACCGGAGGTGTCGTAGATTCCGGTGGCCTGGAAATCATCGGCGGTGAGGAGCTGTACCGGCTCGTAGGAGCGTAGACGCCCATCTTCTTGCACCGCCTGTTGATGAAGTTCGGCGAAGCCTTGATGCTCCGGGAATTCGACGATTCCCGCCATGGCAGCACGGCGGGCCAAAAGATAATCCTCGGTTTCGATCAACACGCCGGCGAAAAGCTCCAGAAACTCGGCGTCTCGACGGCCTTCATCCCACTGAACCAGAAGGACTTCCGCCGCCTCGTTAAAGGCATCTTCGGCGATCCGCTCGTCGACCCAGGCATCGACCCGGGCCTGGTCGGAGAATTGACGCATCGGAACAGCTTCAACGACGACTTCTCTTGCCTTGGCCACCGCCTCAACAAGGGCGGGATCGACCTCGTCGACGGCCTCGGCGACCTTTTCCTCGGTCGGGCCGGCTTCATCAAAGAGTACAGCCGGGTTCCACCCAGTGAGGTCTTCGACGATATCCTGACCCGGCTCGGTGATTGCCATCGCGGCGGCAGCAGCGATCAACACACCGAGTAGGCCGACGACGAGAAGGAGGGGAGACTTCTTGGACGGTTGTTCAGGGTCGGCCGGGAATTCGTCGACAGCCTCACTCTCAGCTGACGCAGCCACCGCCGCTTCCGGGGGCGGTGCGACGGGCTCAGTTTCGTCGAACTCGCCGGCAAACCCATCGTCGTCGCCCTGATCAAACTCATCAGCGTCAAACTCATCAGCGTCAAACTCATCAGCGTCAAACTCATCAGCGTCAAACTCATCAGCGTCAAACTCATCATCAGCGAGGTCATCGAGGCCGTCATTAGATTCGTCGGTGTCCTCGATGGTCTCATCGCCAGACTGATCAACTGGTTCAACGGAATCGACGGGCTCGATTGGAATGGCCTCGAAGGATTCCCGAGTCTTGAACTCCTGGTCGTATTCGTCGTCTTCCGGGGGCTTGTCGCCGTCGATAGCGGCAAATTTATCGGTCATCCCCGACACGAGAGCTGCTGTCTCGGTCTGGCTGAGCTCCATAGTCGCCGGTTCGGGCGGGATTTCCTCTGCCTGGGCGGGGGACTCCTCGGGCTGGTCAACCGATTCGGGAGCAGGGGCGCTATCTTCTTTCTTCACTGAAGCGGGAACAGGTGGCCCTGCCAGCGTTGCAGCTTTTGGCGCCGGAAGATCGTCGCCGTCGCTTGCCTCCTCGGCAGTCTCTTTGCGCGCCGTTGAGCCGATCCGGGACAACACCTCATGAGCTTCGGCGGCCATCTTGCGGCGAAGCTCACCGAAGACGGGGTGCTCCGATGCGGGCATCCAATCACCATCGGCCTCTGCGATCTCCTCAGCGCCGAGGAGAACGCCCCCTTTGATCAATTGAATCAACCCCTCTTTGTCGACTGGCTCGTAGACCACGCCCTCGATCTTGAGCCGGAAATCCCCATGGCCCAGGACATCTTGAATCTCTGCGGTGGGCAACCGGATATAACCACTGCCGCGACGTTCGCCGGCGGCACCGATCTTGATGGGGTCGACGTTATCACCTCGATCTCGCCGGCGCTGCAATCTTGCAAGCATGGACGTAGAGGTCGTTCCTTTGGACCGTGAAACGCCCCCGATTTCCGGGGATTCAACTTCCGGAGTAGGGGAGGCAGCCACGGAATCGAAGAGTCCTGAATGGTCGGTTGCTTTCTCGCTCTTTTCGCCGGCTTTGTCCTCCCTTGTGGGAGGAGCAGTCTTGGAAGTTGGCAGCCCTGGAAGGGGAGCCTCTTCTTTTTCCGTCTTGTCCGTTGACTGGTCGACAATATCAGCCAGTTCGCTATCGCTCAGCTCGTCGCCGAGGTCGACCGATGGGACCGCTTTCTTTTTCTTTGCTGCAGAAGCGGAGGTCTTCTTAGCTCCTTTGAGCAGCTTTTTTCGAAGCCGGCCCGCATCGGTTCCCCGTTTCTTCTTTACCTTGTCGAAGAGATCGGACAGCGATTTGGCTTCGCTATCCCCGTCGGCCGCGCCGTCGCCGGCGCTCTTTTTTCGCAATTTGTCGAGATTTATAGACGGCGAGGTCTTATCGCCAATGGTTTTCGAGTCGCTACCCTGGGCATTTGGTCTCGAGGTTCCCACCTTCTTGAGAACTTGATGCTTCTTAATTCTGGCCAGGACGTTGGATTTTGGGGGGCTCTTTTTCTCTTCCTCATCGTCACCGCGCCGAGATTTCTTTACCATCTCCGGAGTAATGCTCTTATTTTCGGCGGTCTCACGGACCATGTCGGCAGAGATGCTCTTATTCTCGGCAGTCTCTCGAAGCGCTTTATTTTCGGCTTTTCGACGGGCCGTGGTGGCCTGCTGGCGCAGTCCGGGGGGACGAGTTTCCTCGTCGTCGGGCATATCGTCGGGGGCCACGGCGGCCTCGGAGTTTTCCTGGGCAAGTCGATCGATAGTCTCGGCGCTGACTAGCCGTGGCGAGGTGTCGGGTTGGTTGGCAGGGGCGAAGGACGCCCCCCGGCCGGCGTCGTCATCCTCGTCGAGGTCATCTGCGGGCTGTGCAATGGCAACTTTTTCCAGGATAGATCGATCGACGGCGGCCGTCTTGTCCATCTGGCGGGAGGCCTTGAAGGGATTGGCTCCCACGCCGGGCAGGCCTGCCATAGTGGAGGAGCTGTCCTTGGGCAGATCCTTGGCCATCTGTTCCAGCCTGGCGATGGCGTCTTCCGCTTCGGTGGACGTGCGCTTCTCCGAAGTTGTTTTGGTTTCGCCACGCCGAGCGGGGCTCATGACTCCGAATTTTGGAGCAGAGCTATTCGATTCCCCGTCCCCGTCGCTCGAGTTTTCCCCGGCGGACACAACCTCTCCGTCCCGTACGGGGATCTCCTCATAGCACTTCGGGCAGGGGATATCTCCCGACGGCAGACGACCCTTTTTGGGTGTCATTCGAAACCGGGTACCGCAGCCGGGACATTTTATCTCGACAGACTCGGGAGTCTTGTCTCCCATGGACGACACTCACAGCGCTGGTATTGAATTGGTCTCCCCCTTGCCGGGCTCAGGTTGTCCAAATCATCGTTAATGGCCGATGTTTTGGGCACAATTTTCGTCCGACCACCCCTCGGGGGAGATCTGACGACCGTAAAAAGCTCGGCTGAGGAGGTCCGTTTTCCAAGAGCCACTGTACACCATGGCTGGCAAGGGCTCAATTAAATCGTGACGACCCTGCTCGAAAAGTCGGCAGCCATGGAAAACCCCAAATTGACAGCGTAAACCAGGGTATCCCTGATCAGTGACCGCGAGATAGGTAAAAAGAATCCTTCAAAGGCCTACAGACGACCCCACCGTCGCCTCAAAGTCCATTCGGCGCCGAGCAACCCGAGGATGAAGAGAAAGAGGAAGATATTATCCCATAATTGGACCACCTCCCGGCGGTGAACCTCGACGAAGCGGGGCTCGTTGAATTGGAGGCGGCGTGGGCGGAAATCGGGGAGAACGGCGTGATATCCGTCGGTGGCATGGGCGATGCGCTCGAGTAAATCATTGCGGGGGACAATATCGCGATATTGAGCAAAGTCGGGGGTGACCAGGACCAGATTATCGTCGGACAGGGGGCCCGCCGGCGATGAGACCTGGGCCTCGAATTGATAGACTCCGGGGGAGTTGAAGCGCCGGTCCAGGTCCCATTCGCCGCCGTGGTCAGTGGTAAATGACATCGTATCGTAAGCCTCAGCCGAACCGGCCGAGCTGTCCGTGAGCGCTTCCAGCGGGGTATGCTCGATGGACAGGACACCTTCGACGTCGGCGGCTGGACTATAATCGGGAGAGAAGACCCGCACCGTGGCATCGATGGGCGTATCAGGAGCGATGATGTCGCGGTGCATGTCCAGGCGGACCAGCTTGAGCTCCGGATCCTGGATGAGCCAACGGATCGCGCTACTCCAGAAATGCTGGTACTCCCGCGCCGTTCCCCCTTCGCCGATATGCTCGAAGCCCCACCGCCAGGTGGAGTCGCTGGTCACCGCCAGAACACGTCCCTCTCCGCGTTCGGCGACAGTGACCACCGGCATTGGCTCGCCGCCGTGGGTGATCTCCGGGTGGGTGGCCAATACGGTGGCGTCGTCGGTGGCACCGTGGACGATATTAGTGCCCTGCAGGGCTGGCAGGTCGGCCCAGATCTCTCGATTTCGCTCGGGATCAAAGGACAGCTGGGTCAGGGGATGGCGATCGCCTGCTTCGGTGAGCTCCGGGTTGAAATGCTCGGAGTCCATCACCGCCGAGGCAGCACTGGAGGAGGGCAGATTGACGGGCAGTAGGGATTCGATGGGCGTTCTGGCATAGCCCCCGCTGGCAAAGGAGAGGTCGCCGCCGATCATGGCGAAGGCTCCTCCGTCGCGTACATAGTCGGCGATATTCCCCAGGTAGCGCCCCATATGATAGGGGCCGAAGTTGAAATTCTGGAAGACCACGAGGTCGAAACTTCCCAATTCGTCGCGGAAGAGCTCGTCCGTGGGAAAGGGGATGAGGCTCATCTCGTCCTGGGGTACCACCTGTGGATTTCGGTCGGTGCGCAAGATGAAGAAGCTGATGAGCTCCACGTTGGGGTTTCGCTTCAATAGACGTCGCAAGAAACGCTGGTCCCAACTGGGTCGACCCACCACCTGGAGAACTCGAATGCGGTCGCGGATAACGCGCAATACGAAATGATGCTGATTATTCTCGTAGAGCGCCTCACCGTCGTAGTGGGGAATGTCGACGGTATAGACCTCTTTGCCGATCTGCTCGGGGACGAACTCGAAGGATAGGTCGTAGGTCGATTCTTCGGGGTGGACCTGTACCGAGCGAGTTTGAAGGACCTGGCCATCGCGTCGAAGAGTGACGGGGATGGACTTGGTCCCCATGCCGATGGCCTGGAGCTCGACATCGACGGAGACCTTATTGTGAACGAAGGCGAAATCGTCGTGGAGTACGCGGCTGACCGCGGCATCGCGAAGCCCCTCTTCACCGGCGGCGGCCAGAGTGTGGATAGGCGCGTCCAGGGACTCCAACAACTGGCGGCTGCCCAGGTCGAGATCTTCGCCACGGGCGGTGCGTCGGCCGATGGCGCCCGTGTCGAGGCCGTCGCTCAAGATGACGACAGCGGCAATATCTTTGCCCTCGTAGCGCTCGATGACTTCTTCGATGGCCCCCGTCAGATCGGCGGCACGGGCCGTGGGCTCGAGGCCGTCGATGGCGGAGCGCGAGGTGGACTCCAGATCGGCGCCGTAGGTAAAATAGTCGAAGTGGTGGTCGTCGGCGCCGACTTCTTCGAGGGGGCCGAATTCTTCGAGAGCCTGACGGACCCGATCGAAGCGAGTGGACTCGCCATCGTCGGTCTTCAATCCCATGGTCTGGCTTTCGTCGACCAGGACGATGACGTGGTTTTCGACCTTTGAGATCTGACGCAGGTCCAGCGCAGGCTCGAGCAAAAGGAGCACGGCCAATCCGAAGACCAGTCCTCGCAGGCCGATCAAGGTCAAACGCCGGTGCAATTTGAGATCGCGCAGATCGTAGGCGCTAAAGGCCAGCACTGCCAGACCGATGACGGTCAAAAAGGCAATCCAGGTCGGACTCCAATCGCCAAGCCAGAGGAGGTCGCTCGTATTATAGTCGCCGAATGCGAACATGCAGTCTGTCTCGAGTTGGGTCAGTCAACACGCCAATTACGGCGTCGCAGGATGAATGGGATGTGGACCTGGTCGGCCTTATAGTCCACGGTCAGGGCATACATCACCACATTGATGGCCAGTCGAAAGGCCAACTCTCGCTGGCGCTCGCCGCCGGGAGAGACGTCATACTCCCAATTTCCAAAGGTATCGCGCGCCAGGGCGCCGAGCATATCATTGCCGTTGATCAGGACCATGGCCCGGTTGTCCTCGAAATAGGCCTCGAAGTTGCCGGCCACGTCGACGCGGCCTACGGGGCGGTCGATTAAATAAAAACTCTGGTGGACCGTATGATCGCGAGACAAAGTGCGCCGATCGCGATCGGGAAAGATGCGGTCGAACTCTCGGTGTACAGATTCAAGAAACGGCCCTTCGCTCAACCCCTCTGCGGAGTCGATGAACAGAAAGCCCCCTGCTAATAGATAGGTGCGAAGATCGGCGATCATATCATCCGTAAATGGATCGAAGCCGCGGTCGCCGGCCAACCAGACCATGGGATAGTCAAAGAGTTCTGTCCGGGAGATCGAGATGGAGGGGATATTGGTATCGACCTCGATGCTGGTTCGCTTATCGACTTCCTGCAACAGGCGTCGCAGGGCGCCGGGGCGGGGATCGTCGTTGCCGCCCGGGTATTGGAGCCGGGCGATGGTGATCCGATGTTGCTTATCGAATGCCCAGACCGAGCCTGGAAGTGCAGCCAGCCCCAGACCGGCTGTCAGGCTTTTGATAAAGGTGCGTCGATCCATAGGTCTTTTCCGCGTTCGTCGATCAGCTCAAGAACAACATCAGCGCAGCCCCATCTTAAGAAAGCGCTACGCCGTTGGCTGGTCTAACACGAAAGGTGCGAGCCTGCATTCCTTTCGAGGATGAAGATCTCGATGATGCAGTCGCTCTTGCTTTTAATAGTGCCCGGCGACTATCTTTAGCCCCTGTAGAGAGAGGACGAAATAATCGCCGCCTGACAATACGTTTGGACACCGGCGACGAAGATACCAAATAGGTTGGGACGAAGAACTAACCCGAGAGGAGAAACAACGATGAATCAGAATCAATGGGATGGACAGCCCGGCGGAAATCCGCAGGGCGGCGACTGGCAACAGGGCGGAGACTGGCAGGGACAGAGTGGTCACAACCCCTACGGCCATGGTGGCGGCTATAACCAACAGCCCCGTCAGTCCCGTGGTCGTGGCAAGCGCCCCTCTCCGCTTCGGCCGGGCCAAACGGCTGCGGCCAACGCCATTGCCGAAGAGCGAATGGCCTTCATTCGCAAGACCTACGCCTGG
>SLJM01000046.1 GCA_007135085.1 Myxococcales bacterium | reverse complement strand
TGATGATATCGGCCAGATCGATGAGGATCTCCTGCTGCTCGCGAAGATCGGCCATATGCTTCTGGATGGCCTGGTTGGCGCAGTATACGCCGATCTTTTTGGACTGTTCCGTGACGAATTTCTCAAAGGCCAGGCTCGGATCGTCGCCCTGGGGCGGGGGCGTGGGTTTTTCGCTCTCCGCCAGGGCGAGTTCCACCTTTTGAATCTGATCAAAGAGGTTGAGCTGGCCCTTCATGGTGCGCTTTAGGATCATCCCCGGGATGAGCATCCGGTTGATCTCGTTGGTCCCCTCGAAGATGCGGTTGATCCGCGAATCCCGGTAGATTCGCTCCACTTCGTATTCCGCCGAATAACCCAGGCCGCCGTGGATCTGGACCGCTTCATCGGCCACATAATCCATGATCTCCGAGCCCACGACCTTCATGATCGAATCTTCGACGGCGAATTCCTCGATGGCCTTCATCGCCTTCTGAGGATAGTCCTCGGAGGCGTTGTCCAAACTCTCCAGGCTGGCGTCCATATAGCCGGCCACCCGGTAGCACATCGACTCCAGGGCATAGATCTTGGTGGCCATCTGAGCCAGTTTGGAGCGGATCGCGCCGAATTCGGCGATGGGCTGGCCAAATTGCTCCCGCTCCAGAGCGTATTTGGCGGCCACCATAATCGTGCGCTTCGTCCCGCCCAGGGAGCCCACGCCCAGCTTGAATCGCCCGATATTCAAAATGTTGAAGGCGATCTTATGTCCCTTACCGACCTCGCCGAGGAGGTTCTCTTTGGGGACTTTTACGTTCTCCAGGTTCAGCACTCGCGTCGACGAACCCTTGAGGCCCATCTTGTCTTCCTCGGCGCCCAGGGAGACACCCTCGCGGTCGCCTTCGACCAAAAAGGCGGTGAATTTATCGCCCTCGACCTGAGCGAAGACCGTGAATAGATCGGCAAATCCGGCGTTGGTGATCCACATCTTCGTGCCGTTGAGCACGTAGTGTTCGCCGTCGTCGGTGAGCTCGGCCCGCGTCTTGGCCGCCAGAGCGTCGGAGCCGCTTCCAGGTTCGGTCAAGGCGTAGGCGGCGATCACCTCGGCGGTGGCCAGTCTGGGAAGCCATTTTTCTTTTTGCTCGTGAGTCCCAAAATATACCAGGGGCAACATCCCGATCCCCGTATGAGCCCCGTAGGTGGTGGCCCATCCCGAGTATTTGGACAGCTCTTCGGTGACGATCATGCTCGTCGTCTTATCGACCTGAAGCCCGCCGTATTGCTCGGGGATGTCGATCATGAGCAGCCCCAACTCGCCGGCCTTGCGCAGCAGGGAGACCATCTGGTCGAAATCCCGTTTTTCCAGCTCCTCCACCACGGGCAGGACTTCTTTATTCATGAACTCCCGCGCCGTCTGGGCGAACATCTTCTGGTCTTCAGTAAAATCCTCGGGGGTGAGGATCGACTCCGACCCGACTTCTTCGATGAGAAACGCACAACCTTTGGGATTTTCCCGGCTCATGTTGCCTCTTTTTGCAGCGGGGGACGTTCATTGTCACAATAAACTGAATGACTCCTCATTCAGGTGCGGTAATTCTCATCAATTTTGTGCACCGCGTCAATAGGTTCAAGAGGGGGCGGGTGGTGGGTGGTGGGTAGTGGGAACTACAACGGCAAACAACAAAGCAACGGCGGAACAGCAACAGCGCGTACCGTGACGCTTTGAGTCTTCGTAAACGCCGCAGGGCGCCGTAAAACCCGCGGCGCAGTTTAGCCGCTCCACCCCGCGCCCCGTAGCGAAGCGTAGGGCGCTCCACCCCGGCGCCGAAGGCGTCTCCATCCCGGGCCCGCAAGGGCCCTCCATCCCGGGCGCGAGCGAAGCGCAGCGCCCTACCCTTTGTTGCGCCGGCCGGCGATGCGGTTTCGCAGCTCCCAGTCTCGGTAGACGAAGGCGTCGATACGCTGCTGCAATTGCCAAGACTTCTCGGCCGGCCAATCGTCGCTGATCGAATAATAGGTCGTGCCCTTGCGTCGCCCCGGCACATGCTCCTTTTCCAGAGCGCCCCAATCCTCGAGGATCCGGATGGCGTTGACGAAGGTGGGCTTGGAGATGCTCTCGTAGAAGATCACGTCTCCTCGAAGATAGCCCTTGCGCCCCCGGTCGAGGGCGGCGTCGACGAAGGCCTTTTTGTCCATGCGCCCCTCCTGGAGCCGATCCACGGCCTTGGCGACGATGGCGTAGGCTTCGAGGAAGGTGAGCACCATGCGCCGAAAATAATTGAGCTCTTCGGCGGGGCGGGCCACGTCGATCCAGGTCTTGGATTGGCCCTCTTCCTGGTCTTCTTCGATGATGGCGATCCATTTGGAGCGGGCGAAATAGTGAAGGGTGCGCAAAAAGACGTTTTCAAATTCGGCGCGCTCTTCATAGATCCACTCGTATTTGAAGAGGCGGCTCAAAAAGCGGGTCTCCTCCATGAGCTCGTCGAGGGCGATGCGGTCCTCGTCAAAGCGCAAGATCGCCGTGGCCAATAGCCCTTCCGGGACAAAATGTTGGATGAGGGTGTTGCGATAATAGGCCAGCTCCAGGCGGTGATCGTCTTCCAGGCTATAGAAGATTTCGTCCCCTTCCTCGTACCTGGCCAGTTGATCTTCCTTGTCGAAGATTCCCAGCGCCCGATCGATGACCGCCGAGACGGCCTGACCCATGACGGCCTCGATCTGGCCCCCCTTCTTTTCGTCCGGTCGAAGGGATACGGCCGGTTGGTCCTCTTCGTCGGCGACCAGGTCTTCCGGGGCGGCGTCCTGGGCGGCAAGAGCCTCGCGAATGGCCCCGGAGAGGCGTCGCTTTCGACCGGGCTGGGACAAGAAGTGAAGCAAGAATCCCACCTCTCGAAGGAGGCGCTCTCGCTCCAGGGCGCGGCCCGGATTATTGAGCAATACCGTGGCCGTCAGCGCCGTGGGCGACACGGTGGTGATCTGGTTGATATCGTAGATGATCCTGTGGGCCAGGCGAACCGTCAGGGCATCGAGATCATCGTCATCTGGCTCCAGACGGTCGATCGAATAGCGCTCGAAATACTCCCCGAGATCGATGGGCTCGTCGAACTCCACGTAGAGTCGGCCCTTCTTACTGGTCAGAAATTTGGGGGTTTTGAGCAGATCGGCCAGGCTCTCTTTTTGCTTTTCTTCGCCCAGTTGTTCGCGGCGATAGGAGCGCTCCTCGATGATTTTTTCGTAGCCCACCGAGATGGGCACGATCTTGACCGTGTCCAGGCGGCCGGCGGCAAAGGCGCGGATCATCATGTCGAGCATGCCGTATTTGGGCTTGATGAGTTTGCCCGTTCGGCTTCGCGTGCCCTCGATGAAAAATTCGACGGGGTAATTCTCCTCCATCAGGCCGATGAGGTATTCGCGAAAGACCACCGGGTAGAGATCCTCGCCACGAAAGGAGCGGCGAATAAAGAACGCCCCGGCCCACCGAAAGAGGGGGCCCAGGGGCCAAAAGCTCAGGTTGACCCCGGCGGCGATATGGGGGGTCATCAACCCGTAATGATAGAAGACATAGCTCAAGACCAGGTAGTCGATATGGCTTTTATGGCTGGGCACCAGGACCACCGAGCCGCTGCGCACGGCCTGGCGCACCTCCTCTAAGCCCTCTTCGTCGACCTCAAAGCCGTCGTAGATCCGGTACCAGACAAAGCTCAATACGGCGCTGAAGAATTTGAGGGCCAACAGCCTGGGGTCGGCCGAGATCTCCTCCAGCTGGGCCCGGGCCCGCTTTCGCACCACCTCTTCGTCGACCCCTTCGGCTTCGGCCACCTCCTGGATCTTGGCCGTCAGCTCCGGGCGCATCAGCACTTCCTGCTGGATCTCCTCTCTGGGAAGGGCGGTGGGGCCGAGGATGACCCGACGCTCCCGGCTCAAAAAGTCCTCCAGGCGGGCGCGCAACAGCTCTGAGGCGTCGGAGCTATCGGCGTTTGGATATTCGCGCAGAAAATCGCGCAGGTTGATGGCGCTCGACACCCGCACCATGGGCTGGCCAAAGCGCAAGAAGCTCTGCCAGAAGGTCTGGAAATAATGCAAGAATTTGCGAAAGAACCCCGGCGATTGCACCGTGCCGAATACATCGTCGAGAAAACTGGCCCGCCGGGGATCGGGTCGCTTTTCCCAGACCAGCAGCAGGGGCACCACATAGATGGGGTTGTCGCAACGCCGCTGCAGGCGGATGAGCCGGTACAGATAGGATTGACTATAGGCCAGGGCTTCTTCTTCGTTCTGGCGCGGCTGCTTCAGAAATAGAAACGATGAATGGCCGTGGCGGGCCAGAGCTTCCATCTGACGCTCCGGCGCCGGCAGGCGAGGCCGAAATAACCAGCTCATGATCGACCACAGCCAACGAAAGGGGCGCAGCCCGACGCCGTTGGCAAAACGGGCCAGCGGCAGGTCGTGTTTTAAGAAGGCGTAATTGAAATAGGCGTAGTCCAGGCGGCTTCGCGACTGCATGGCGTAGATCACGGTGCCCCGCTCGTCGGCATCGCGAAGTTCGTCGACCGCCCGTTGCTCGAAGAGCACGTGGGCAAAGAGCAGATTGGCCACAAATCGCATCCATCGGCCCACGCGGCGCAGCATGGCCGAGGGCAGGGGACGGGCCACCAGGCGTTGGGCCAGGGCCTTTTCCTCTTCTTCCTTTTCCTCGTCGAAGACCTCCGAACTCTCGGCCAAAGTGGTCTCCAGGACGGGCAGCCCCTCGGGGAGCATCTCCTCAAATGACGGCTCCCCCTCGTCGACGTCGGCCTGTTTCGTCTTGTTCTGGTCGTCGTCGTGGCTCGACTCTGGTCCTGCCTTCAAGGCTTGCTCCTGAGAAGCTGATTGCCTGATCTCACCGGCTTTATAGCCCCCTTGCCCCGCAGGCGGCAACCTCGACATGACAGGACTCTATCTTATTCACAGGGGAATTGTTGCGCCCCCCACAGAGGCTGTGGTACTTGGTTAAAGCTAGAGATTCTGACGTGCTCGAACGAACCCCTGGAGCCTTGTCCATGATTTCTCATCGCTTTTTAGCGGTTCTTATCATCACCGCACTATCTATGCCCGCCGCTGCCTGGGCCTTTGACGACGACGAGATGGTCTTCGGCGTCGACGACGTCGAAGAAGAATTCGACGACGACGACGACGCGATGATGTTCGCCCCCGACGACCTCGACGACTCGGGCTTCGATCCGGAATCGGATATACAGGAAGCCCTGGACGTGGGAGTGCTCGCCGTGCCCGGCGACGCCATCTCCGACGACGAGCGAAGCCGCCTGCAGAGCGCGCTCCGTGACGCGGCGCGGCAGATCCCGGAGATCACCACCTACGGGGATTCCTCGTTACTCCCGGATATGATCGACCGCGATCCCGACTATTGCAGTCGCGAGGCTCTATGCCTTGCCAGCATCGGCCGATCCGCCGGAGTGCAGCGGATCCTCCAGGCTCGCGTGGAGCAGGTCGACGGTCGGTATCGACTCGACCTGGACTATTTCGACGTCGAAGATCGCCTGTTCGTCGCTTATCACTCCAGCTCCAACCATCGCAGCTTTAACGCCCTTTTGGAGGCCGTGCCCGAGAGCGTCAATTATATCTTCGGCATTCGCAGCCGCCCCGGCGAAGACGATTACGTCGACGATCGGGACGTCAATATCCCCCGCGTGTTGGCCTACGGGTCAGCGGGATTGGGCGTGGCCTTTTTGGCCACCGGCGGTTTCTTCGGCCTGCGGGTCAATTCCCAGCAGGAGGAGCTGGACCAGATGCCTCGAAATGACGACGGCCAATTTACGGAGTGGACCCAGCGAGAGGCTCAGACCTTTCAGCGGGAGATGGAGGCCAACGCCCGCTATGCCAATATCTTCATGGTCGTCGGCGGTGTTCTCTCCGTAGGAAGTGTCCTCCTCTTCGTCTTCGGGCCCGACGGCAGCGATGTCGAGGCGGAAGCTCGGCTCGGCGATGAAGACCAGCCCTGGTATAGCGGCATCGACATCTCTCCCCATTTTAGCAACGACGGGATGGGATTTGGGGCAAGCTGGCGCTTCTAATCGACTCGAAAAAGACTCCGCCCACCACGTTTCACCTAAGGGTGCGAACCATGAAAAACAATAGATCACTTATCGCCCTCGTCTTTGGCGCCGCCTTCGCCGTCGGTCTGACCGCCGGTTGTGTGGTCGACTTCGACTACGCCGAAGAGGGCCCCTATTTCTGCGAGACCGACGACGACTGCGTCCGCACTCACGTATGCTTTAACCAGTCGGACTGCCCTGACGAGCACGAACCGACCATGACCTGCATGCGTGAGAGCGATATTCCCGAATGTCCCACCGAGCAAAACGGGCAGCCCGACACCTGTGAGCCCGACGAGCTTGGCGAGGACTATCCGTTGGACGAGCCTCTGGACATCCAGGAGGTCTGCGACGGCAAGGACAATAACTGCGACGGCCACGTGGACGTCATCTTCTGTGGTGAGGGCACCATGGGATGTCCCTCGGGCGGCACTGACGCCGGGGGCAATGACGTCAATTACCGATGTAACGAAGACCTCAGTCCTCCCCAATGTGAAGCCCGGCCATTCATCACCATTGGAGAGTGCAATATCGTCCTCGATTGCGTCGATGGCGAAATCGAGGAGACTCCCGAGGATTGCCGGTAAACTAATTGAGCCGAGGGCGTCGATTCGATGATCGACGCCCTCGGCTCATAGACCTGCGATTTATCTCAAGGGTTCAAGCAAGGGCGTCGGCGATTCGGTCGACGCCTTTGCTGATCTCGTCGTCGGACATGGCGTAGGACAGCCGAAGTCCCCCGGCAAAGCCGAAGGCCGAGCCCGGAACGACCGCCACTCGTGCTTCGTCGAGCAAGAATTCGGTCAGCTCCAGATCGTCTTCGAAGCGGCCGCCATTGGCGCTCAGGTAGGATGAAAAATCGGGGAAGACATAAAAGGCCCCCGCCGGCGTGGGACAGCTGACTCCGTCGATGGCGTTGAGCTTTTCCACGATCAGATCGCGGCGGCGGCGAAAGGCGTCACGTCGCCGGGCCAGCACAGAGTCGTCCAATTTGAGCGCCTCCAGCGCCGCATATTGCACAATTGACGTGGCGTTTGACGTCGATTGGCCCTGCAATTTGCCCATGGCCTTGATCACCTCTTTGGGGCCCAGGCAATAACCGAGGCGCCAGCCCGTCATGGAGTAGGTCTTGCTAAAGCCGTTAAAGGTCAGCACCCGATCTTCGAGGTGGGGCGCGGCGGCCACCAGATCGGGAGCAAACTCCCCTTTGTAATAGACCCGATCGTACATGGCGTCGAAAAAGACGATCACCTCCGGATATCCCTTCAACACTTCCCCCAGCGCTGCCAGCTCTTCTGCAGTGTAGGTCGTGCCCGTCGGGTTGGACGGAGAACATAGGATGAGACCGCGCGCGCCGGATTCGCTCAGAGCCTGGTCGAGCTTGTCGGGCTGCAGTTTATAGCCCTCGTCGACGGTGGTGCCCATGAGCTGGGCTTCGGCGCCGGCCAATAATAATTGGGCCGGGTAGCTCACCCAGCAGGGGGCGGGGATCAGCGCCCGGTCGCCTGGATCGAATAAGACCTGAGTGGCGTTGTAAAGCGCCTGCTTGCCACCGACGGTGATCACCACCTGATCGGCTGTGACCTGTCGACCGCGGCGGGCGTAGTCTTTGGCCACCGCTTCCCGCAGCGCCGGCAGACCCGACGCCGGTAGGTAGCGGGTCTTTCCCTCGTCGATGGCCTGTTTGGCGGCCTGGCAGATGCTCTCGGGCGTGTCGAAGTCGGGCTCGCCGGCGCCGAATCCGATCACGTCCACACCCTGTGCTTTCAACGCTTTGGCCTTCGCCGTGATCGCAAGGGTCGCCGATGGTTCCACTCGTTGGATTCGCTGACTCAATCGCATTATCTATTCCTCACTGGTAATTGCATCTGATTCGTTCTTCATGACCTCAAATTTCGCAACCAGGGCCTCCTCTACATGATCGGGGACCTGCTCCGAGACGTCGCCGCCGAACCGGGCCACCTCCTTGACCAGTCCGGAGCTCACATAGAAATGGGACTCCTCGGTCATCATGAACATGGTCTCGATCGTATCGTCGAGCTTGCGGTTCATATTGGCCATCTGCAATTCGTATTCGAAATCGCTGACCGCTCTCAGTCCCCGCAAGATGACCTGACAATTGCGTTGGCGGGCATAATCGACGAGCAGCCCCTCGAAGGTATCCACCTCCAGGCGAGTTTCATCGGGAAAGGATGCCCGGATCATATCGATCCGCTCCTGAGTCGAAAATAAGGGGGTCTTGCGCACGTTGATGGCGATGCCGACGATGATCTTGTCAAAGACGTGAAGACCACGGTCGATGATGCTCACGTGCCCATATGTCAGGGGGTCGAAACTGCCCGGGTAAATCGCTATGCGACTCATCTACACCATCCTATTCGTTCCACAGCCCCGGTGCCGGGGCGGGCATTAGCGCTTATTGGATATCTGCGTCTTCGTCTGCTGCTTCGAGTCGCCGAAAAAAGATCAGCCGTGTCGTGCCATACTCCCGTTGTTCGGCGATCTCGAACTGCTCGATCTCAAAGAGCTCCTCCGACGTGCTCGACTCCCAGACCACCAGGGCGCCGGGAGTCACGATATCTGGAGCCGAGGCCATCGCTCGCAGGCCTCTTTCGGCCAGTGATGTGCCATATGGTGGGTCGAAAAACCACAGATCCGGTGTGCCCTCGACGATCTCCTTTAACCCTCGCTCAAAATCGCAACGGTATAATTTTGCTCGATCCTCGACGCCCACACGGGCGATATTCTCCTTTATAATGGAGATCGCCTCTCGAGATGGGTCGAAGAAGTAGCATAATCTCGCGCCTCGGCTCAACGCCTCCAGTCCCAATGCGCCGGTCCCGGCGAAGGCATCGACCACCACCGTGTCGCGAAGATCGCCGATCATCGAAAAGAGTGCCTCTCGAACTTTTGCTCCCGTCGGCCGCACTCGATCAGACTTCGGCCCCACCAGACGCCGTCCTTTGGCTTCTCCGGCGATAATTCGCATCTCTCTCTCCGATAAAGATCAACTTTTTCCCTTGATCGAATCCACGCTGTGTATACACTGTGCTTTCCGGTTCGGCGAAGCCTTTCTGGCGATGCCTGCTCCGGACAGAACTTTTTTTAAAAAGGTTCTTGACGGCGGAAGGGTCACCCCCTATAAACCGCCTCCCTCGACGGAAGAGGGCCCGGCTGGAAACAAACGGGCAACCAATCCGAAGAGGTCTCGACTGGAAAAGATTTTTTAAGAAAGTCCTTGACAGTCAAAC
>SLJM01000107.1 GCA_007135085.1 Myxococcales bacterium | reverse complement strand
GATCAGAAGGTGCGAAAATACCACTTTCGAAGGAGAAACCGGCTCATTGCTGCCCTGAGCCGCGGGGTCTTCGTGCTGAGAGCCGGAGAGAAGAGCGGAACCATGCTCACCGTCGAGGCGGCGCGGGTGTTGGAGCGCCCCCTGGCGGCGATGCCAGGTGCGCCGGACGAACCGCACGTCGGCGGGTGTCACGACATATTACGTGGAGGTGGAGCGATCATCGCGAATGCCTCCGATCTGGCCCGGTGGTGGCGTGAAATCGGCCCCGAGTGCTGTCATGACAACGAACAGAGGGAGATTGGGCAGGCAATAGGGGAGCCGAATCTGCCGGAATGCGAAATTCTTCAGGCGGCGGTGGAGTTGGCCGATGAGGGCCGGGCGTTCTCTATCGAAGGGCTCACACGGGCGACGGGACGGTCAGCGTCGGCACTGCAATCGGTGTTGCTTCGCCACGAATTGGCGGGGGTGATCGAAAAGGTAAGCGGCGCCGACCGATATCGAATTCGCTGATCGACATTTCGGTTCCTATATTGAACGACCATTGAGGTTGAACCGCTGCCTGTCTCCGTGCCATAAGCAATCGAACGCTGTGGCAATGGAGACGCTCCTCACTGACCAATAGGACGACGATGCATAAGCACTACCTCATGGCCCCTGGTCCAACACCGGTCCCCGAAGAGGCACGGTTGGCGATGGCTCGCGAGCTGATTCACCATCGCGGAGATGCCTTCAAGGAGGTGATGGCCGAGTTTCGACAGGGGCTGCAATGGCTCTTTGAGACTTCTTCGGACGTCCTCGCCCTGACCTGTAGTGGTACGGGAACCTTCGAGGCGGGGATCATCAATTTTAGCCGCCGCGACGAAAAATTAATCGCCATCGGCGGCGGTAAATTCGGTGAGCGGTGGGGTGATATCGGCCGGGCCTACGGCATGAACGTGGTCGATGTCGAGCTCGAGTGGGGAAGTCATCTCGAGCCCGATAGGCTACGGGAAGTGCTCGCCAAACATAGCGACGCCGCCATGGTCACGTTGACCGCCAGTGAGACGTCGACCGGGGTATTTCACCCGGTGCGCGAGCTGGCACAGGTTGTGCGAGAGGAATCGAACGCCATCTTTGCCGTCGACGGTATTACGGCGGTGGGGGTCCATCATCTGCCCATGGACGATTGGGGGATCGACCTGCTGGTGGCGGGTTCTCAGAAGGCCTTTGGTATCCCGCCGGGGATGGGGTTTATCGCCGCCAGCGATCGAGCCTGGGAGCGGGCCGAGGTGAGCGACCATCCAAAATATTATTTCGACCTTCTCCGCGAACGGGGGCGCCAACGAGATAATCAGACCGCGTTTACCCCGGCCATCTCGGTGGCCCTCGCACTTCGGGAAGTGCTGCGAATGATGAGAGAAGAAGGGCGTCAGGCATTGCTCAGGCGTCACCAGCGCAACGCCGCCGCCACCAGGGCTGGACTTGAAGCGCTGGGGTTCGACCTTCTGGCCAGTCGTCCCAGCGATGCCGTCACGGCAGCCCGCGCCCCTGAGGGGATCACCGGTCCCGAGGTAGTTCGTCGCATGGCACAGGACCAGGGAATGACCATCGCCGGTGGACAAAAGGATCTGAAGAAGTCGTTGATTCGCATTGGCCATATCGGCTTTTTCGAAGCATCTGATATTCGAATGGTTCTGGGCGCCCTGGAGGCGGTCATGAACGACCTCGGCGCCGACGTGCAGCCCGGGGTAGCCATGTCGGCTGCACAGCGGGTATTCTTGCAGGACTGATACTATAATCGACACGCCAAAAGAGCCGGAGACCGCCGTGGAACACGGGGATCGAGAAGAACGGGAAAAACGACAAGAAGAAACCACGCCTGACGATGAAGCGAGCACTCTGGAAGAAGATTCCTGGCTCGATGATGAGGAAGATCACCTCTACGACGATTGGGATGATCTGGCCTCCGACCCGGAGGAGGCGTCGCGGTTGAGTAGGGCCATCGAGGGAATCTTGCCCGATATCGTGCGACGCGGCGTCGGTGGGTTGGTCAGCGACGACGGCATTCGCGCCCTGGTCAAAGACCGGGAATTGCCCCGCGAGGCGGTGGGCTTCATTTTGGGACAGGCCGACGCTACCAAGCGAGAAGTGGTGCGAATGGTCTCCAAAGAAGTGCGAATGTTTTTGGAGAATGTCGATCTCGGCGGTGAGTTGACGAAAATTCTCACCAGTATCAGCTTCGAGATCCGCACGGAGGTGCGCTTTATCCCCAACGATGCCGCCGTCAAGCCCAACGTTCGCAATCGGGTCCGCGTGCGGGGCCGAAACACCGACGAGGAGGCCCCCGACGAGTCAGAGGCCGACATCGCAGGGGCGCCAGAAGACGAGATCGACGGCGACGAGAAAAGAGAAGATCAAGCCCCGCGCCGACGCCGGTGGTCACTGCGCAGTCGCGGCAATAACGATGAAGTCGACGAAGAAGAGACGAAGGACGACTAGTCGCGGTGAAATTGCACGCTCTCGATGCGTGGTTTGGGGTCGACGGGGCGATTCATTGCCTCCGTGGGGACATGGGAGATGGAGCGGATCACGTCCAGGGAGTCGCATTGACCGAAGATGGTGTGCCTGTCGTCGAGGTGGGGGGCGGCCCGTTCGGTGATGAAGAATTGGCTGCCCCCCGTGTCGGGTCCGCGATTGGCCATGCTGAGCATGCCCGGCTGGTCGTGACGCAATTCGTCGGAAAATTCATCGGGGATGGCATAGCCCGGGCTTCCATGCCCCTGGCCGGTGCGGTCGCCGGTCTGGATTAAAAATCCGGGGATGACCCGGTGGAATTCGACGCCGTCATAGTAGGGGATACCGGAGACGGGATCGCCCAATTCGTGATCGACGAAGGCCTTCAGACCTCGCGCAAGACCGACGAAGTTTGCCACCGTTATCGGCGCTTTTTCTGGGAAGAGTTCACACTCAATGGGGCCCCGAGTGGTCTCGATGGTGACCTGAAGTGGTCCATCACCCTCAATATCTTCCAGATAGCGATCGAGTGCTGACGGTTCGGGTGGTTCGTGGCCCGTTTCGTCTTCGTCGGGCTCCAGATCGGTGACCGGACTCGCCGCTGCTTCGGGCGACTCCGTGGGAGGTCGGTCCTCAGTGGCCGGGGTCTGACTTTCTCCCCGTTGCCGGGAATCACAGGCCAGAAGGGTCAGGGCGCAAAAGGCGACTAAAACCAGGCGGCGTCGGCGTGGCGATCCCATCATCGAGGTCACTCCAGGGGGGTGCAGATGACGGTCACGTTGTCGACGACGCGACCGGCGCTGCCTTGAATGCCGGTGACTACGTGACCCTCGGGGCAGCGAATATCATAGGGGGTGCCGCCACGGCCGCCGGCGCTCTCGTTGGCGGCGCGGCCACGGCTGCCCAGCGAGGCGCCGCTGCGGCCGCTGTGGGCCTCCGGGTCGGCGATATGCTCACCAAGGCGGCGAAGGGCCAGGTTGGATAGATCTTCGATCTCCTGAGCGGTCATCCCGTCGAGGGCCATGGCGTTGTCCGCGGTGCGCGCCCGATCGGCCTCGATGGCCCGTTCGGCCACGTCGGCAAAGGAGACCTGTTGGCCGGCGCTTCGAAGCTCGCCGTCTTCACCGTCGGGATGTTCCACGGTGACTCGGTCTCGCAGAAGCTCCGCTTCACCGGTCAGTTCCACGCCCATCCAGCGCTCGCCCTGCAGGAGGTGTTCTCCCAGGGGGGCGCGGTGGCCGAGAGGCACCTGGTACCGGCCGTCGACGACGGAGACGAAATGAGTCTCCTCCCAGATGGGATTGGCCGACATGCTTCCCCGATAGAGTTTGAATGTCAGAGGAAAGACGCCGCTGACCGGGCCTCCCTCCTCATCTTGAAGAGTACCGCGGTAGACGACAGAGATATGATCGAGACTATGGGAAGCCTCGGAGCGCTCGCTCGAGCGCTCCGAGGCTTCCTCGTCGGCAGCCACGTCGGGGGCCAAGATCAGCGCCGCCATGACTGCCGCTGCGATGGGAATGATTCGTCGCAAGATATCTCGCTCCATCAGTCAGTGGGGTTGGCAGTGAGTTTGAGGTTGATCGTCAACGTCACCTCCGCAGATCCGCTGGGCGGGAAGGGCTGGCCTTCTTTGACCATCGGCTGCGCCGTGGGCAGCGCCGTAAATTCGAGAGTCTTGAACAGCTCCGACGACGCATGTCGATTGGCCTCGATGACCGGGGCGTTGCCCGAAGCGTCTTCGCCAGCCGCGGTGGAGGGGATCGTCGTCAGGTGAATCGCCGCGCTGTCTTCGGAGTCTTCCGTGCCGATTGGGGCCACGAAGATATCGAGGTCGGGAAGATCGAAGGTCAAATCGTTGTCGGCCACCTGATAGTCGATGCTCGTGATCTCCAGGGTGCGAAGTCGAGAGGAGATATCACGCAGATCCTCGTTGCCCATGGCGTCGACGATGTCGATATCAATATTGAACTCCACGGGCATTAATTCAACGTCCGTCGGCGAGGGCGCGCTGTCCTCACTGCAATCGGCGTCGGGGGGGCAGACCTCGTCGGCGTCGATATTGAGGGGGCCGACGTCGAAATCCTCGTGGTAGGTCACGGTCAGCGCTTCGCGAGCATCGTCGGGATCGAGAAAGCCGCAAGCCAGGGCGAAGAGGCCGAGCACGGCCATCAATGCGATAATTGAACGTTTCATGGTGCCAGTCCTGTTCCAAAGAAGTGCATGGAGGCCCTGGGGCGATCCATCGGCAGTGGGGCCACTTCAAAAGAGATATCAAAAGGGGCAGCGGGTCACAACTCTTTGGCTTTTTACGTGGCCTGATTCTTTCGCTATACTCGCCGGCCTATGAATCGCGTTGAAGGTCTGGCGTTGAATTGAGGACTGATGATGCCCAATGGAACTGCGACGATAACGCAGGAGATGCTCTCCCGCCTGGAGGAGGTCGACTTTGGTCGATTGATCCGGCTTGAGGGGGTGTCGGCGGATCGATTTCGCCGAGTGTGGCCCGATATTACCGGTAAAATGGAGGCGGCGGGGCGGACGGCAATTCTCGTCGACGGCGGACGGGCCGCCCAGGGACGAGGGGCGGTGTACCACGCCTTGTCGAGCTGGACCGGAAAAGTGAGCGCCCATCAAGAGGCGAGCTCGGCGTTGCGTTTGCTCGATTATTTGACGATGGCCATGGATATGGGGTCCCAGGCACTCGACGCCTGTGAAAGAGGAACCATGGTCGCCGACGCCGCCGTGCGGCTGGTCGAAGAGCTGTCTGACGATAACGATGCCGTTCTATTTGTCGTCGAATCGGAACGCTTGAGTATCGGTGAGCATAATATTCTCAACGCCTTGCTCCGCCATTTCCTCGTCGATCCCCTGGCCGACATCGATCCATCGGTGTCCGTCAGTGATTCACTGGGGTGCGTGTGGTGCGGATCGCTGCCGGAGGTCATTGAGCTGGAAGCTCAGGTCGTGGATCTGGGCTCTTATGGTGAAGGGGAGGTCCGCCGGTTTTTGAATGAGGAACGGGTTGTGGCCCGTCTTCTGGACACCACCTCTGGCGATCCGCGGCGTCTGGAAGCGATCTTCGAGGCCCTCCCGGACACGGTGGAATATCTGTGGACCCGCCGACTTGCTGAATTGTCGCCGCGGGCGCGAATGGTGGCCGATGTATTGGCCGTGGCTGACCAGGCCCTGGAAGTGAGCGATCTCGATCGCCTGGTCCAGGGAGCAGTGGTGCCGGCGGTGCGAGAGATCTGCGAGGCCGGCATCGCCGTGAGGAAGATGAGCGGCGGAGCTGTTCAGGTGGAACTCGCCTCATCGGAGATCGGCACCGCCATTCGACGGGTGTTAGATGGGGTAGATAAAAAAGAAATTCATCTCTCCCTGGCGATGGCCGCGGCAAATAACGGAGCCAGTGACGAAGCATTCGTGGCGCGCCACGCCCTCGCCGGCGGCGACGTCGAATTGGGCGTGCGCTGCGGGTTGCCGGCGGCTCGAAGGCTTCTGGCCCACGGTCGCTGGGACGGGGCAGAGCGGCTGCTATGGCAACTGGAAGATGTCGATTCCTGCGGGGTGGAGGAACGGCGTGAGATCTTGGAGTTGAACCTGCGGTTGGTCGAGGGATACGGCCGCTGGCAGTCGGCGCTGGAGCTGGCGAATCGATTGAAGTCGATGGTCGTCCAGCCACAGCAGGGCGCCGAACTCGATCGGCGCATCGCCACTTATCTCACGCGCTTGGGACGGCATGATGAGGCGGAGAGACAGTTTCGTGCGGCCCTTGATCAGCTCGAGGCACCTCAATCGGTCAAGGAGCGAGTGCACATCTTACTCGGCCTGGCGGAGACGATTTACCACCGTGGTGGTCATGAAGAGGCCCGCCGCTTGACGCAACAGGCTCGTGAAGAGCTCGAAGGTGTCGACGACGGCTCGACCGACGAGCCGATGCTGATGCTCAAATGCAGCGATATGCTCGGCAAGGTAGCCCTCATCGAGGGGCGTCTGGAAGAGGCCCGTCGATTCTTCGATGAGTGTGCCACTCTGGCCCGTCGGCAGGGCAATTCGGCCGAGGAATCTCGAGCCGAAGCCAACCTCGGTGTAGTGGCGCTCCAGCAAATTCGTCTCGACGAGGCGGCACGTCGTCTGGAATGTGCTCTTGATAAGGCCCACATGCCCGGCGGCGTGTCGCGAGTGCGATGCTATCTCAACCTGGGCATCGTCTATCAGCGCCGCAGTGACTTCGAGCAGGCCCTGAAATTCTATCGTCAAGCCTTGCGCGACGCCGCCCGCTGTGGTGACGACGTCGCCTACGGTGTGGCTGCCCACAACCTGGCCACCCTATATCAAGATATGGGCGCCTTCGATGAAGCACGCCAGATGGTCGATTATGTTCGCGAGCATAGTGAGCGAACCGGCGTCGAGGCATTTACCTTAAATTGGGTCTCCCTGGTGGAGGTTCAGATTTTACTCGGTGAGGGACAAGCCGAGCGTGCTCTTGAGTTGTGGAATCAAGTGGAGTCCGATTTCGGTCAGGGTAATAAGCTCTACCGTGTCGAGAACCGTCTCCGATGTGTCGGAGCCTGCCTGCAAACGGGGGCTATCAAACGGGCTCGGGAGCTGTTCGAAAAGACGCCGCAGCCCACGGAGCACACCCCTCAGACGGCGGCTCTGTTCAGGTATTACGAAGCCGTGCTCGCTTGCCGGGGAGGCAGCGATCTCGAGGATTGGGATTGGTACGCTATTATTGACCAATTGGAATCGGTTCGTCTGTATCGCTCCGCGGCGGCGGCGCGAATCGAGTTGGTACGGGTCATGGATCTCGATGAGGATCGCCAACGAGAAGCGGCGGCGCTCATCGTCGAGCGTGGAGTGGCCAGCTTGCGGCGTCGAGCGGAGCACCTGCCCGAGCGTTTTCGAAAAGATTTCTTCGAGATCGATTCCTATCGGGAGCTCATCGAATACCATCGCCGCTTGAGCGGAGAGAACCTTCCCGACGAGCTGAGGATTCTCGCAGCGGACAAAGAGGGGCCTGCCAATTCAGATCGGATCTCCGGCGGCGTGCAGACCCAACGATTCGATCCGGAGTATCTGCGCTGGCGAAGTCGCTATGATTCGATCGTCGGCGAAGATCCGAAGATGCTGCAGATCTTCGGGCTCATCGATCGGGTCGCCCCAAGCGAGACGACCGTCCTCTTGTCCGGTGAGTCAGGGACGGGCAAGGAGCTGGTCGCCCAGGCGATCCACGATCAGAGCGCTCGGGCCGACGAGCCGTTTATCAAGGTCAACTGCGCGGCCTTCGTCGAGGAATTATTACTGAGCGAACTCTTTGGGCATAAGAAAGGGGCATTCACGGGAGCGGTCAGCGACCGGATTGGCCATTTTGAACGAGCCGATGGAGGCACGATCTTCCTCGACGAGATCGGCGATATCTCGCCCAAGACCCAGGTGGCACTTTTGCGAGTGCTCCAGGAGGGAACATTCGAAGCCGTGGGCGGTACGGAGACCAGGTCGGTCGACGTTCGCGTCGTAGCGGCGACGAACCGCGACCTCGATCAGATGGTACGAGAAGGTGAATTCCGTCTCGACCTCTACTACCGCCTCAAGGGATTTCTCATCGAAGTGCCGCCCCTACGAGAGCGTCGCGATGATATCCCAAGGCTGCTTCATCATTTCGTAGGTCAGTGCTGTGGTGAAGGAGATGCGCCTCGTTTTGAGGACGACGCCGTTCAGTTTTTGGCCAGCTATCGGTGGCCCGGCAACGTACGTGAGATGGAGAATTTCGTGCGCAGCATTTTGCTGTTCACCGAGGGCGATGAGATCGGCCGCGACGAGCTGGGGCATTTCCGCGAATTCTTCTCCGTCGACGATCTCGATGAGAGCCTGCCTCCCGTCGATACGCAGGTCGTGCCCCGGTCGGAGGTCGTCAAAGAGTTGGAGAAGCCCGTGCGATTGCCCACGGTAAACCCGGAAGATCTTCTCGTCGATCGGGTCATCGGCGACGAGTTGTCGCTGGCGGATCTGAAAGACCAGTTGGAATTGAAGTGTATTGAAAGGGCCCTGCGTCAGACCGGTGGAAATATCACCCAGGCGGCGCGTCTGCTTCAGATGAAGCGGCCTCGGCTGAGTCAGATTGTAAATGGAACACCTGAGTTGTTGTCCATCAAAGAGGAGCTTGTGGGATGAAATCGCTAAACGCCCAGAGCACCAGGATTTTCGTCGTTATCGCTATATTTATGGCCATTTTCGCTCTCGCCTGTAGTGAAGAGGCGATCGTCCTCGAGCTCGAAGAGGTCGACGCCGACAGCGATGTGGCGAGCGAAGGGAGCGCCCTCATCACCCCTGAGTTTCGGCTCAGCGGGCTCGACGGGATGCCCTGGGAGCTGAATATTGAGAAGTTGGGACTGGCCATCAGCGAGATTCGCCTCGAGCCCGTCGACGGAGAGGCAGGCATTGCCTATTCGACGTCACAGCCCTTTTATCTGCATTTTGACCTCGCCGCCGGGGAGCACGCGATTCAGCGCAAGGCCGTCGAGTTGCCGGAGACCGGGCATTTTCTCATCAGCGTACGCCTTGAGCCTCTGGACGAGGCCGATGACGACGCCTATCTGGGCGGCAGCCTGGAGATGGCTGGAAGGATTCTTAGCGAAGTGGCAAAAACCGACGACGAGTCCACCGAGAATGACGGTGAGCAGGAGAGCGGTGGAGAAGAAAACGACGGTGACCCGATTCCGCTGCCCTTCGAACTCTATCATTCGATGGAGAACGGCGATTGGACACCCTTCAAATATACCAGCGATCGCGTCGTGTTCTATACCTTCACCGACGTAGAGTTGGTGGCCGGTGAGCAAGTGTTGATCTTCGACTTCAATCTTCGCGACTGGGCAAATGGGGCGGTGGCGCCCCTGCTGGACAACGTGGAGAGGAGTCTGGCGGAGACCAATCTGGAGCAGGAGATCATCGATATCACTCAGGACTTCGACAATCCCGAGGCGGTGGGCCCGGAGTCATTGATGGACGCCGGTACGGTCTCGGCACACCCCGGGCGTTGAGCCTTCCCACTAATTTGGCGGAACTTTCACTAAAAGCTCACTCGGTTAACCACCGGGTGAGCTTTTCTGCTGCCGTATAGGGGTCGATCTTGCCCTTTTCCACGTCGTCGACGAGATCGTCGAAGCGCTTGGAGGTCGCTTTTTGATCGAAGAGAATATCCAACTCCGTGCGGGCGATGGCACGGATGAGGTGGGCACAGCGGTTGCGGTTTCGGACTGAAGTGGGGCGGTTGGTCTCAAGGGCGAGGCGATGGTCATCGATAGCGGCGACCAGTTCGTCCAATCCCTGCTTGCCGGTGGCGCTGGTTTGGACGATGGCAGGAAGCGGGTCGTCACCGTCGGTGGCCCGATAGAGGGAGAGCATGGTCTGGACCTCACGCTTTAAGCGGTCGCTTCCGGGTAAGTCAGACTTGTTGAGCACGAAGACGTCGGCGATCTCCATGAGCCCCGCTTTTTCAGCCTGAATATCATCACCCAGACCGGGGACGAGGACGACCAGGCTGGTGTCGGCGAGTCGGACGATCTCGATTTCGTCCTGGCCCACGCCGACGGTCTCGACGATGACCACGTCATATCCCATGGCGTCCATGACCTGGACCATGGCCGGCGTCGAGCGGGAGAGTCCACCCAGATGGCCGCGAGTGGCCACAGATCGAATGAAGACACCGTCGTCGCCGGCGTGATCCTGCATGCGCACCCGGTCGCCAAGGATGGCGCCGCCAGAGAAGGGGCTAGTGGGATCGACGGCGATGCAGGCCACGGTCTGGTCTCGAGCGCGAAACTGATGGATGAGTTGGTTGACCAATGTCGATTTGCCAGAGCCCGGGTTGCCCGTCACGCCCAGAATATAGGCTGATCCCGTATGTGGCTGGAGGGCGCTCAAGAAGGTGCGTGCTCGCTGTGCCCGATCGTCGATAAGGCGCATCAGTCGGGCGGCGGCACGGACGTCTCCGCTGAGAATGCGCTTGTCCAAATCGTCGATGGACCTCATCGCAGGCCGTCCCGTCCGATGGCGAGCCAATTTTCGGCCAGGGAGCTCAATTGGCGGCTGTCTCGGTAGAGTCTCTCCACCGGATATTCCTCGGTATAGCCGTAGCCGCCGTGAATCTGGAGGGCTTCGTCGGCGACGAATAGGGCTGCGTCCACCGACGAGCGAAGTGCCAGTCTGGCAAGGGAGTCGTCTTTTGATGCAGCCGCTCGCAGCACGGCCCACCGAGAGGTTTCGAGATGGGTCGCCATGTCGGCCAACTTAAAGCGAATGGCCTGAAATTTGTCCAGCGAACGGCCGAATTGCTCGCGCTCCGCCGCATAGGAAAGGCCCTCGTCGAGGGCAGCCTGGCCCACACCGAGGGCTACAGAGGCCAGGCAGAGGGCGAGGTCGTTCAACAAAGGCGTAGTCGACGACGTGACGGCACGATCGGAGCAAATAATGACCTGGTCGAGCTGTGCTCGTCCCTGAAGGGGGCCGTCGAGGCCAAGCGAGCTGTGGGCGTGCAGCTCGATTTGATCGGGCTCGACGAGAAAGGACTTGGTTTTCGAAGCGTCGTCGAAGTCGATGGCCAGGACCAAAAATGCCTGGGCGCCTTCTGCTGGAACCAGGGCGGTAGCGCCGCCGTCGAGGGTCCAGGACGAATCTTCTTCGGCGGCGTAGAGCGGAACGGGAAGATCACTGTCCACGGCGGGCCAGATGATGCCCACCGGCACTTCGCCACCTATAAGAGACAGGTCGGGCTCATTGTCTGCGGCGGCGAGCGTCGGGACGACGAGCCCGACGTGAAGGGCCACCGTCAAAGCCGTGCCGGCGTCGCGGCGGGCCAGGGCGTCGATGGCCAGGCAGGCCGAGGGAAGATCGAATCCCGAGCCGCCGGCTTCGACGGGGGCCGTCAGCGACCACAATCCGAGCTCGCCCAATTCCTTTCGCAGCCCGCGGGCCGTCTCAGCGACATCGTCGGCACCTGAAAGAGGGGTCTCCAATCGGCGAGAGGCGAAGCGATCGACGCTGTCGCGCAGCATTTTTTGTTCGTCAGTTAATTCCAAATTCATGGCGCTCAGCCCTGGTCTCGGCCGTATTTTTCATCACAGGTGCGTTGGACGAAGTCGATGACCTCCGTAGTCGGCGTGCCGGGGGTGAAGATGGCGCGCACCCCCGCTTCTTCGAGGGCCGGGATATCACCGTCGGGGATGATGCCGCCGCCGAAGACGAAGATGTCATCGGCGTCCCGTTCGGCCAGAAGGCGCACCACGTCGGGCATCAAGGTGTTATGAGCGCCGGAGAGGATCGACAGACCGATGCCGTCGACGTCCTCCTGGATGGCGGTCTGCACCAGGGCCTCCGGGGTTTGATGGAGGCCGCTGTAGATGACCTCGAAGCCGGCGTCGCGCAGAGCACGGGCGATAACCTTGGCGCCGCGGTCGTGGCCGTCGAGGCCCGGCTTTCCGATGAGGATTCGATAGGTGGTCGGGGCGTTGTCCTTAGACGTCATGGGGCGCTTCTCCTCATGATCTGCGAATCAGTCGGTGATTCAGCGGCGAAGGAGGTTTCGGGCGATCACCAGGCGTTGGATCTCGCTCGTCCCCTCGTAAATTCGAGTCACGCGCACATCGCGCAACAATTTTTCGGCCATCGACAACCGCCGTTGGTCGTCGTCGCTCATCGGCGTGGGCCAGTAGCGGAAGAGGGCGTCTGCCACGGCGTGAGCTGCCTCGGAGGCGCTTAATTTGGCCATGCTCGCTTCCTGACTAAAGGGCCGGTCGCCCTGTTCCTTGAGCCATGCGGCGCGCCAGGTGATAGAACGGGCCGCCTCGACGCGGGCCCGCAACGACTCGAAGAGCGAGCGATGAAGACCGGTGGTTAGTTGTTGTAGGTCTGCCAGTTGAAGTGCGGCATCGGCGATTCCCAGCGATTGGCTGGCGATGCCGATACGGCCACCGTCGAGGGCCATCATGGCGATGCGAAATCCCTGGCCTGGTTCGCCGACCATGGCCTCTGCCGGGAGTTTGACGCCGTCGAAAGACAGGGCCACCGTATTTGAAGCGTGCTGACCCATCTTCTCTTCGGCGCCGCCCACTTCGATGCCGGGCAGCTCGGGATCGACGGCAAAAAGGGAGATCTCTCGTTCGTCGGTCTTGGCCCAGACCAAAAAGACTCCGGCATGGGCCCCGGAGGTGATCCAGGCTTTGGTCCCGTCGAGAATCCAGCCCTCGTCGGTGGCCCTGGCCCGGGTGCGCATACCGGCGGCATCGGAGCCGCTTCCCGGTTCGCTCAGGCAAAAAGACCCGCTCGAAAAACGTCCGCTCGTCAGAGCTGGAATGAGTTCCTGTCGCTGTTTCTGGGAACCAAAAGCGTAGATGACCTCGCCGACCATATTGTTGACGGCCATGGTGACCGCCACGGCCGGGTCGGCGCAGGCTACCTCGGTGATGGCCATACTATAGGCCACCACGCCGGCGTCACGACCGCCCAATGAAGCGTCGATATTGACGCCCATCAGCCCGCGACCGGCCAGGGCCTGGAGCGTTTCCAGCGGGAATTCACCGTCTTTATGGCGGGCCAGGGCAGCAGGGCCAATGATCTGGGCCGCCACCGACTGGGCGTCCTCGACCACCGCCGCCTGGGCATCTGAGAGAGAGACGTCCATCAATTTACCTCATTGGCCGCGAAAGTCTGGAGAGCGTTTTTCCAAAAATGCCTGCATTCCCTCTTTGCGATCGGCGGTCTCCCAGAGCCCGGCAAATCCCTGAACTTCCAGGTCCAGCGCCTTGTCGAGTGCCCTGTCCGAGCCAAGCCGCATGGCCTCTTTGGCCTGCCGGACGGCGACCGGGCCTTTTTGAGCGATGGTCTGTGCCTCCTCGATGACAGCGTCCAGCAGGGCGTCGCCGGGGAAGACGCCGAGGGCCAGCCCAATCTCAAAGGCCTCTTCGGCGTTTAGCGTGGCTCCCGTAAAGACGAGCCGTCGCGCCTGCTGCCAGCCGATGAGCCGGCCCAACCGTTGGGTGCCGCCAAAGCCGGGGATGATCCCCAGCCCCACCTCGGGGAGGCCCACCTTGGCGCTGTCTGCCAGGTAGATGAGGTCGCAGCTAATGGCCAACTCAAGGCCACCGCCAAGGGCAAAACCGTTGACTGCCGCCAGCGTGGGCACGGGCAGGTTGGCGATGGCGCTCATCGTCTGGTGACCCTTGAGGCCGAAGCGTTTTGCTTCCTCGGCGCTCATCTCACTCATGGCGGCGATATCGGCGCCGGCCACAAAGGCTCGGTCGCCGGCGCCGGTGAAGATGACGGCCCGCAGGTCGTCGTCTTCGCCCAGGGCCGTGGCGGCGTGGAAGAGCTCGGCCAGGACCTCTTCGTTGAGCGCGTTGAGGCGTTTGGGGCGATTGACGCTGACGATGGCGATGCCGTCGTCACGTCGCTCGAGTTCGATCATTTTGTATTCAGTCATCTTGTAGCTCCCGGTAGTGGGGCTTTAATTATTTTCGGTAGTCGTAGAACCCGCGCTTGGCTTTGCGTCCCAGCCAGCCGGCGTCGACGTAGGTGCGAAGAAGGGGACAGGGGCGGTATTTGGGGTCGCCCAGATTGTCGTGGAGAACCTCCAGGATGGCCAGGCAGGTGTCGAGGCCGATGAAGTCGGCCAGGGTCAGCGGTCCCATGGGCTGGTTGGTGCCCAGCTTCATTGCCGCGTCGATATCCTCGGCGCTGCCGATGCCCTCGTGGAGAGCGAAGACGGCCTCGTTGATCATGGGCATCAGGATGCGGTTGACCAAAAAGCCGGGGCTGTCCTTGGAGAAGACCGCCGTCTTGCCCATCTTCTCGGTGACGGCCTCGATGGTTTTGGTCGTCTCCTCTGAGGTGGCCAGGCCGTTGATGAGCTCCACGAGCTTCATGATCGGCACGGGGTTCATAAAGTGCATGCCGATGACTTTGTCGGGGCGGCTGGTGGCCGCGGCCAGTCGGGTAATGGAGATGCTCGACGTATTGCTGGCCAGGATGGCGTCGTCGCCCAAGATTTCGTCGAGTTTTTCAAAGAGCCCGCATTTGATCTCCAGGTTCTCCACGATGGCTTCGACGACCAGATCGCAGTCGGCCAGGTCATTGAGATCGGTGGTGGTGCTCAGCCGGGAGAGTGCAGCCTCTTTGAGGTCCGTCGAGATGCGCTCTTTGGAGACCAATTTACCAAGGCTTCGATCAATGCTCTGCCGAGCATTTTTGAGGGCTTCGTCGTCGAGGTCGTTGAGGACCACCGAATAGCCCGACATGGCCGCTACTTGAGCAATTCCATGGCCCATCTGGCCGGCGCCGACAACTCCAATGGTCGAAATCGAATCATCCATCGTAAAAGCTCCTGAGCATGAGGGGAATCTGGCTACATTCAGACCCCTGTGCGATACCACGCGCTTTTCCGAGCGGTCAATGCCATGGTGATCGTCGACGGAAACCGATCACGTCGGTGTTTAGCTTTGTCGTCGAGAGGTGGCCTTCAACGCAGAGGGGCGATGAAGCGGAAAGTGCTCATCATAGTGGGGATATTGTTGGCAGTGGCCGTGATCGGCGCCCTGGTGGTCTGGGCGACGCCCCGTGCAGTGTCCGTCGCCGAGGTGCAGGAACGGCAAATCGTGGCAACGCTGGTGGCCACGGGCTTTGTGGAGCCCGTGGCGCGGGTTCCCCTGGCCGCCGAGGTGGTCGGACAAGTTCGGGAGGTGGCCGTCGAGGAGGGCGATGAGGTCGAGGCAGGACAATTGCTGGTTGAACTCGACGACGAGGAGTCACGGCTGTCGGTCATGCAGGCCAGGGCGGCCGTCGACGAGGCTCAGGCACGGTTGAGTTCGGTCGTCGATCAGGGAGCGCCCACGGCGTTGCAGGAGCTCAATCAGGCCATGTTGAACCTGGAGGCCGCCGAAGAGGAGTATCAGCGCGCCCAGACGCTGGTAGAAGAAGGAGTGGGCACCGAGGCCGAGGCCGACGAGCGACGGCGTCAGGTCGAACAGGCTCGCACCGCGGTGAATCGCGCCCAGACACAATATCGTCAGACCGCCGACGGCGGCAGCACTCATGACGAGGCAGTGGCGCAGTTGGAGCGCGCCCGAGCGGAGCTCGAGCTGGCTCGGTATCGGCGACAACAGCACCTTGTCTATGCTCCGTCAGCAGGCATTATTCTCAATCGCGACGTCGAGGAGGGGAGCACCATCCAGGCCGGCGAGGCTCTGGTAATACTCGCGCCCGCTGACCCCGTCGATATTCGCCTGTCTCCCGATGAGCGAGAGCTCGCATATCTGGATGTCGGACAGCCGGCCCATGTGGTGGCCGATGCCTTTCGAGACCAACCATTTATGGCCAGGGTGCGTCGAATCGACCCCACCGTCGACCCCGAGGCAGGGACGGTCTCGGTCATCTTGCGTGTCGACGACAAACCTCAGTTTTTGCGGCCCGATATGACGGTCAGCGTCGAGGTCGAAACGGCGCGATCGGAAGAGGACTCGTTGGTCGTGCCTCGGGCTGCGGTACGCGACCTCGTGGAGGGGGAGCCCTATATATTGCGGATCCAGGAGCGACGGGCACAGAGAGTGGCGGTGGCTGTGGGCCTGAGTGACGATCGGTTCGTGGAGATCGAAGAGGGACTCCAGGCGGGCGACGTGGTCATCGTCGATGAAGACGTCGAGCCAGGCGATCGGGTTCGGCGCGGCGATGAGTTCGACGTCCCCGACGACCCTGACGAGGCGGCGCCTTCGCCGGGGCTTCCCGGTCCGCCTCGAGCGCAGGGGGGCTCGTCGTGAGACGGATCGAATTCTTCCTGGCCCTTCGGTTTCTCAAAGAGGGAAAAAGCCAGACGGCGCTGATCTTCTCCGGTGCTGCTGCAGGTGTGGCGGTGATCGTCTTTTTGACGTCTCTGATCACGGGGTTGCAGTCGTCGCTCATCGAGCAGACCACGGGACTGCAGGCCCATATCGTCGTCCAACCCGAGGAGCCCCGTGAGGTCGATGGAATTTACGAGCCCGGCCCGGAAGAGATCGTTCTGTCCCGTGTCGAGCCCCGGCCCAGACGGGTCGAAAAGATCGATCGCTGGGAGCCACTGGTTCAATTGCTGGAGAGGGATGAGGAGGTCGTTGCCGCCGCTCCCGTGGCCTTCGGTTCGGCGGCAGCGGTGCGCGGCCAATTGCGACAGCCCATCGAATTGCGGGGCGTCGAAGAACAGTCCTACGCCCAGATCATCGACGTCGCCGATCGGTTGCTGCAGGGACATATGCGCCTGGCAGACCAGGGCACGGTCATCGGCTATGAGCTGGCTGACGAGCTGGGCGTAACAGTCGGCGAACAGGTGCGATTCGTCGTCGCCGAAGGAGAGAGTCGATCCTTTACGGTGCAGGGCATCTTCGACCTGGGCGCCGGCCCCCCGAACCAGAGTTGGGCCTTTGTGTCGATGCGCCAGGCCCAGTCGATGCTCGATCTAGAGGAGGGGGTCAGCGCCGTACAGGCCACGGTGGTCGATCTCTTCGACTCCGATGAGGTCGCCCGGCGCCTCCAGGGGCAGACCGAGCACGACCTGGTGAGCTGGCAGGAGACGAGCCAAGATCTGCTGCGGGCGCTGCGGACTCAGTCGGCGTCGACTTTTCTAATCGCCATCTTCGTGGCCATCGCCGTGGCGCTTGGGATCGCCAGCGTTCTCGTGGTCACCGTGGTTCAAAAGCGAGGTCAGGTCGGCGTGCTGCGCGCCATGGGGGCGTCGATGGGAACGGTGCTGCGCGTCTTCTTGATACAGGGAGCTGTCGTGGGGCTCGTGGGATCGGTCTTTGGATCGTTGCTGGGGACGGCGTTGGCGCTGGGGTTCAATAATCTGGTGCGTGACGAGGCCGGGGAAGTCATCTTTCCCATCGAGCCGTCGCCCACAATCTTCGTGATGGCCTGTTTGTTGGCCACCTTGACCGGTCTGCTCGCCGCCGTGGCGCCGGCCCGGCGGGCGGCTCGACTCGACCCGGCCGACGCGATCACCAACGCGGGGTAGATCATGAGCACCCCAATCGTCGAACTGGAAGGGGTCTGTCGTGATTATGGCGACGTCGTGATCACCAGGGCCCTCAATCAGGTGGATCTGAGCGTCGAGGCCAATGAGTTTACCTCCCTGGTGGGGCCCTCTGGTTCGGGCAAGAGCACGCTCCTCAACGTCATGGGGCTTCTCGATCGGCCCACGGAGGGAGTGGTGTTGATCAACGGTGAGAATACGACCGAGCTCGACGACGACGGCATCACCCGGGTTCGGGGACGAACCCTTGGCTTTATCTTCCAATTTCACCACCTGCTGACCGGATTTACGGCTCTGGAAAACGTCATGATGCCCGCTGCCGTCGACAAGGGCGCGTTTTCAGAAGAGATCCGCCAGCGGGGAGCCGACCTGCTCGCCGAGGTGGGACTGGAAGACGTTCGGGACAAGGACGTGCGTCACCTCTCAGGGGGCCAAAAACAACGGGTGGCCATCGCCCGGGCGTTGACCAACGAGCCCGATCTGGTTTTGGCCGACGAGCCGACGGGAAACCTCGACACGAAGGCCGCTGACGTGGTGATGGACCTGATGCGGCGCATCAACGAGGAGAGGGGCACCGCTTTTCTGATCGTCACTCACGACGAAGAACGGGCGCGGACCTGCAAACGCCTGCTTCGACTGGTCGACGGAGAGATCGTGGAAGATCGAGACTTAGAGGCATAGACAGAGACTCCTAGATTCTGGTCAGGCTCAATCGGCTATGCCATAATCCGTCATGAGCTGGTGCCTGATATGTGAGTCCTTGAATGCCAATTTGCCCACATTGCGAGACGAAGGGGTCGGAACTGCACGCGGCCTGCCCCGGGGGCGACGGCTTTTTTCTGATCAACGAGGATGATTATCACGGCCACGTCAACGATCGCTGGTTGGGCCGGCGACTGGGCGACCGCTTCATCATCTCGTCGATTCTGGGGCAGGGGTCTATGGGCTTTGTCTATAAAGCCTACCAGGCGCAGGTTGATCGTTTTGTGGCGATCAAGGTCTTCAATACTGCCAAGATGCGGTACGAATACGAACCGACCGGACCGGAGGAGCGAGAGCGCTTTGTTCAGGAAGCCCGGGTGTTGGCCAAATTATCCCACCCCAATTGCGTGACCCTCTACGATTTCGGCTACGACGACGACGAGCAATTTCTCTATATCGCCATGGAGCACGTCAAAGGGATCTCCCTTCGGCGGGCCGTGCGTCGAGGGTTGAAATTCGAGGCGGTCTCAGAGGTGGTTCGACAGGTCTTGATGGCGCTTCGCGAAGCCCACGCGCTGGGGATCGTTCATCGCGACTTGAAGCCGGAGAATATCATTCTCTCATACCGGGCCACCAGCGATGAGCAGATCGTCAAGGTCCTGGACTTCGGGATCGCCAAGTTATTGCGACAAGATCCGGGCAAGCGCACCGCTGCAGGCCTACTCTTCGGCACCCCCGCCTATATGAGCCCCGAGCAATGTCGCGGCGAGCCTGATGTGACGCCGGCGACCGACATCTACGCCCTGGGGTGCATGATCTTCGAGATGGTCACTGGCCATCTTCCATTTGAGGCCAATCGTCCCCGCGAGATGGTCCGCATGCACCAACAGGATCCGGTACCGGCCATCGTTCCCAGGCTGGGATCGTCGCTGCCCGAGGGGGTTGAGGAGTTTATCAGAACCTGTATGGCCAAAGAGGCAGACCAGCGCTTCGCTCATGCCGGTCAGGCCCTCCAGCGATTTGAGGAGATTGTCGGCGGCTCAGCCAACAGGGGGCGGCTGGCCAGCGGTTTAGCCCACCTGAGCGACGATAAGGGAGCGTTTCGGGTCAGCGTGCCCAAAAATCGAATTTCCGGGGTCCATCTTGATCCAACTCGAGAGATCAAAAGGGATGAGATCCTGGCAGAGGCGCAGAAGTATAAGAAGGGGGAGCACCGCACCGAGCATAGCCTGCTGGGACCGGGGGTGACCGATACGATTCGGCCCGGAGGCGATGCAAAGAAACAGAAGAAGAAGCGGCGCGCCGTCAAAAGCTCGGGTGGCTTACTCGCCGGCCGACAGGGGTTGGTCGCCGCCGCCGTACTTACGGTGCTGATCTTTATCGCACTGCTCGTCGTGTTTATCTACGTTACCCTGGGGGGGTAACCGAGGCGAACTCTAGCCCAGGTTGTCGTCGATGGTCAGGACGATTTTGCCGATCGTGGCGTTATCCTCGAGAAGCTGATGAGCTTTTTCGACTTTTTCGATGGGGAAAGTCTTATCGATAATCGGCTGGAGTTCACCGGTGTCGAAGAGTGGCCATAAGGTGGATTTCAGTTTTTTTGTGATCTCCACTTTTTCCTCGACGCTTCGACTGCGCAAGACGGAGCCGATGACGCGAAGTCGGCGGCGCAACAGGCGGCTCAGCGATATTTCACTCTCAGCTCCCCCGAGCAGACCGATGACGACCAGGCGACCACGTTCCTTGAGGAGATGGAGATTGCGCTCAAAATAACTGGCGCCCACCGGGTCGAGGATGATGTCCACGCCGCCGTGCTCGGTGAGCTGGTCGATGCGGGCCGAGAAATCCTCATTTTCTCGATCGATGGCGACCTCCACGCCCAGCTGGTGCAGGAAATCGAGCTTTTTCTGGCTCGCCGTAGCAAAGACTGGCGAGTCGAAGGCGCGGCAGATCTGAACGGCCGCCGTGCCCACCCCGGAGGCAGCGGCATGAATGAGAACGGACTCACCGGGCTCGAACTCAGCCTCGAGGAAGATATTGACGAAGGCCGTATAGAAGACTTCGGGAATCGCCGCCGCCTCGACCAACCGAATCGTCGATGGTATTTCGAGGACAAGCCCGGCAGGGCTGGTGACATATTCGGCGTAACCGCCGCCGGCCAAGAGAGTGCAGACCCGATCGCCGGGCTGCCATTGACTGACCCCGTCTCCGACGGCTTCGATCACCCCCGAGGCGTCGAGGCCCAGGATCGGGCTGGCCCCTTCGGGAGGCGGGTAGAGCCCGCGTCGTTGGAGCAAGTCGGCGCGGTTACAGGAGGTAGCGGCCACTTTGATGAGCACTTCTCCAGGGCCCGGTTGGGGTGTTGGCACGTCTTCCCAGCTCAGGGTTTGCCCTTGGTCGCGCACTGAAATTGCCTTCATGGTCGCTCCTCTATCTGGTGAGTCCGTAGTTTTTTATTAGATGGTGCCCGACACCGCGCATATTCAACGGTGTACACTGGCAAGTGGCATGGCAACAGGAAGACATTCGATGAAGATCGCGATCACACATCATCACGCTGATTTCGACGGACTGGCCTCCATGCTGGGAGTCCGCAAATTATGGCCCGATCACGAGTTGGTATTGGGCAGTTCGATCAGCCCCCCTGTGCGTAAATATCTGGCTCTTCATAAAGATTGGCTCACCGTCAAGTCCGTGGGGGACCTGAAGGGAGAGACCGTCAGCGAGGTGGTGGTCGTCGACTCCCGTGACAGCCGTCGGTTTACGGATTTTACGAAGTATCTGGAGCGCGCCCAGTCTCTGACCGTCTTCGACCACCATCCGCCAAGTGAACACGACATCAAGGCCACGACGGAGATCGTCGAGCCCGTGGGGGCCTGTGCGACGCTCCTCTGTGAGCGCATCGAGGATGAGGGCGTGGAGTTGTCGGCCCAGGAGGCCACATTGATGATGCTCGGTATCTACGCCGATACGGGGAGCCTCTCCTTTCCGTCAACGACGATTCGCGATCTACGTGCCGCGGCATTTTTGTTGGGACAGGGGGCGTCGTTGCCAGTGGTCACTCGTTACCTGCAACAGGAGTATTCGCCGTCGCAGCGCCGCCTGCTGGTCTCACTCCTCGATGATATTCAGGTCATCGAGCGCCAGGGGCTGCGTCTTGGATATGCCTGCACGGAGAGCAAATCCTACGTCAAAGGGGCAGCGCAGGTCGTAGAGCGGGCCCTGAAATTGACCGGCCTGGATGCGCTGTTTGCGGTGAGTCTCGTCTTGGATAGAGACGCCGTACAGCTCATCGCCCGAAGCCATACGGGTCATGTCGACGCCGCGCAGATGGCGCGCAAATGGGGCGGTGGCGGTCATCCCTCGGCGGCGGCGGCCCGGACTCGCGACGTGGCGCGTGAAGAAGTGGTCCGGCAGTTGAAGGAACACTTGAGCAATCTCGAAATTCGACCCCTGGAGGTGCGGGACGTCATGTCCTGCCCGGTGCAGACCGTGGCCCCTGACGCCCGACTTCGGGAAGTTGAACCATTACTTCAGAGGTGGGCCGTGTCGGGAGTTCCCGTCCTCGATGAGGGTAATCTGGTGGGGATCGTCTCCACCCGCGACGTCGATGCCGCTGCGCGACGGGGAGATTGGGAGATCCCCGTATCCGGTTTTATGACCCACAAGGTGGTCACCGTAGAGCCCGGTCAGGCGCTCAGTGAGGCCCTGGAGATCATGACCGAAGAGGACGTGGGCAGGCTCCCCGTGATGAATGGGGAGTGTCTGGTGGGAATCGTCTCGCGCAGCGACGTGCTCGGCCGGCTCTACGCCGCCGGAGAGGCCTCCCTGGGATGATCGACCACGAGCTTTCTACTCGAAGGTTGCAACGAGTCGCACAGTCACTTACTTTGCTCTCCCAAAATTCAACTTCGTCTCTAGCGAGGTAGTCGAGATGGCGGCCAAGCGAAGAAGAAAATCAAAACGCGAAGCAGCACGAAAGAAAAGAGAGCAGGAAAAATCCAAGAAGTTCGTCCTCACCCTCATCGGGGTCGCGGTCGTAGTTCTTATCGCTTTCGTTGCGCTGCGGATGTACGTCTGATTCAATCCGGATCGAGGATCAGGGGAATTTGACGGTCTTCGGGGAGCCCATGATTGACGAAATCGTGGATCTCCTCGAGGAATATCCGTCTTTCTTTACCGCTTCGGAAATCGCGATCGGTGACGTCGATTTCGAGGACGTCCATATCGTATTTTCGACGTGCCACCTGAGCGAAGGTTTCGTAATAACCGTTGAGGCCGCGCAGAAAATTAGCGGTGATTCCACTCTCCTCCTCCCGTCCTCGCTCGGCGATGCGGCGAAGTAGAACCTGCACGTCCGGGCTATGAAGTAGGATCACGCGATCGGGCTGGCGGATATTTCGATTGAAGCGCTGAAAATAATCGAAATACAGGTCCAATTCGGAGTCGGTCATATGGCCGAGTCCGTGCAGATATTTGGCGAAAACCTCGGGGTCTTCGATCAGAGTGCGATCTTGGACGCAGGAGCCGGGCATGCGGTCGATCTGGGTGTGGTGCTCCACGCGGCGAAGCAAGAACTCCATCTGGAGGGTAAAGCTCCAGCGGGTCATATCTTTATAATAATTTCGCAAAAAACGGTTCTCCACCACCGGTTCGTGGAAGAGCTCGCTGTCGAAATGGCGGGCGATGATCTTGGCGGCCGTGCTCTTTCCGGCGCCAATATTGCCGGCGAGGGCGATAAAAACGCGTGGTGTGGTCTGCTGTTGCATAATTCCAATCGGCGGCGGGGCGCGGTCAATGGGCGGTAAAATAATGCTGTGACAAGGCGGGAGTTTAGCTCAGGTCGTCGTCGTTGCAAGTCAATGATTCGACCCGAGTTGCCTCTTACTTCAGATCGATGATCTCCTCGTCGCGCAAAGTCCGATCGAGATCTTCGGCCAATTCCGGAAGGGCTTCGATTAGATTTCGCAGCAGGTAGCTCTGGAGAAAAAAGGAAGTGCTGAAGATCAAAAAGTGAAGAGCCTCGTCTCCCACGCCGGGAACGAAGCGGATAAGCCCCGTGGGCTCGCGGCGGTCGGGAGCCAGTCGTGACAACGCCCGCTGGGCCAATTGAACGCGGCCTTTGGTGGGGCGGCGGAGCAATTTTTCGCCCCGGGTCATCGCCGCCAGGCGAGTGAATCGCAGGGGGATCGGGGCCGACTCGAAATAGGCGATCCGGGCCTCGGCTCCCGCCGGCGGAGGTTGCTCACGTTCCAGAGCGGCCAATTCCACCAGCAGATCCAGGAGGCGGCGGCCCGCCTTGTTTTTGAAGCTGTTGAGGCGATCGGCGGTCCATTTTCGATCGACCTGATCGCTCTTCCAGGGCGTCAGTGTCTGAGACAGGTGGGCCAGGGCTTCCAGAAACGCCGGGTCCTGCAGCAAGGGAGACTGGACCAGGAGCAGGGCGATCCGGTCGCGGCCGTGGCGGTCTTCGAGCCAGTCCACGAAATCAAAGAGGAGCTCTGCGTTCGGGTCGGCGCGAAAGCCCCTCTCCATGGCCCACCCGCTGACAGTGACCAGAGCCTGCTGAACTCGCTCCATCTGTTGACGGGAGGACAGAAGTTCGAGCAGTTGATCGCGCACCGACTCGCCGATGTCTTCGAGCTGTGATTCCAACGCTGTGGCCAGACGACTCTTTCCTCGACTGGCCAGACGGCGCAGCCGGCCCAGGGTCCCACCGGCAACCCGGCGGGCCAGGGAGGTCGAATTATCGCCTTGATTATCAGACATTTAGAGTGCTGTATGTTGCAGGTGCCACCGCGGCCTGGCCGGCGGGCCAAAGGCCATGGTGTGATGAAGGTGATAGAAGTCTTGCCGTCGACGCCGCCGTGAGTAGGGTTGCCCTCGACGAATTTGTGCCCGTCAAAACGGCGGTGAAGGTTGACGTCAGCGCCGTGACCCGTCTAAACGTTGTGGGCACGATGATTGGCGCGAGACGAGTTGTCAACGGGAGCGGTGGACGTTCCAGACCAGGCAGTCTCGCCGATTGACTGAGGATGGTGATTATGGCCGAACACGACGACGATTCGACAATGGATGAGCTCACGGGCCAGTTCCAGGAGATGGCGCTGTTGCCCCTGCGTAATACTGTTCTCTTTCCCCAGGTCGTCGTGCCCCTGGCCGTGGGTAGGCCTAAGAGCGTCAAGCTTATCGAAGAGGCCGTCCAAAATGAGGTCCCCATCGCGGTGTTGACCCAGAAAGAGGCCGAGACCGACGAGCCCGACGTCGACGATCTGTATCGCGTGGGTACGGCGGCGCGGATCCTCAAAGTCGTCAAGATCGCCAACGATAATTATAGCGTCATCATTCAGGGACAGCGCCGGATTCGTCTCGACGAGATGATCCAGGAACAGCCCTATTTTCGGGGCAATTTCGAGCTCATCGATCCCCCGGCCGAACCGGTCGGCGAGGAGCAGGTCGAGATCGAAGCGCTGTTTATGAACCTGAAGAGCACGGCCAAGCAGGTCGTCAAATTCATCCCGGAGATGCCCAAAGAGGCCTCGCAGATGGTCGAAGGGGTCAATGATCCGGGCCAACTCTGTGATTTCGTGGCCGCCAATATGGACATCACCACCGAGGAGAAGCAGGAGATCCTCGAAACGGTGGAGCTCAAAGATCGGCTCACCACGGTGGTCACCCTGTTGGCCCGTCAGCTCGAAGTCCTTCGGGTCAGCGACAAGATTCAGAGCCAGATCAAAGAAGAGATCGACAAGAACCAGCGCGAATATTATCTGCGCCAGCAGCTCAAGGCGATCAAAGAGCAGCTCGGCGAGATGGACGGTGAGGGCGGCGACCTGGAGGATATCGCCCGGGGCATCGACGAGCAGGACCTGCCCGACGAGGTCGAAGAGACCTGCCGAAAGCAGCTCAATCGCCTGCGCATGATGCAGCCCGCCTCCAGCGAATACGGCGTCACCCGCACCTATGTGGAGACCCTGCTCGACATTCCCTGGCGTGAGCAGACCAAAGACAAGCTCGACATCAAAGAGGCGCGCACGATCCTCGATGAAGACCACTACGACCTGGACAAGGTCAAAAAGCGGATCATCGAATATCTGGCGGTGAGAAAGCTCAAAAACGATATGAAAGGGCCCATTTTGTGCCTCGTCGGCCCTCCCGGGGTTGGTAAGACCAGCCTCGGCCGAAGCGTGGCTCGTGCGCTGGGACGCGAATTTGTCCGCATCAGCCTGGGCGGCGTCACCGATGAGTCCGAGATTCGCGGACACCGTCGTACCTATGTGGGCGCCTTGCCCGGTCGAATCGTGCAGGGCTTGAGAAAAGCGGGCACCAATAATCCGGTGTTCATGCTCGACGAGATCGACAAGGTGGGACGCGACTTCCGGGGCGACCCCTCGGCGGCGCTGCTCGAGGTTTTGGACCCGGAGCAAAATAGCACCTTCTCCGATCACTATCTGGAGATTCCAGTCGACCTGTCGAACGTGCTCTTCGTGGCCACCGCCAATATGCTCGATCCCATCTCACCGCCCCTGCGTGACAGGATGGACGTCATCGAGATCCCGGGCTATACGGCTCACGACAAGCAACATATTGCCCGTCAATATTTGATCCCCAAGTCGCTGAAATCACATGGGATTACCGAGGATAACCTCACCCTCGAGGACAGCGCCCTGGACAAGATTATTCGAAATTATACCCGCGAAGCCGGCGTCCGTAATCTGGAGCGGCGGATCGCCGAGATCGCTCGAGGCGTGGCCGTTCAGGTCGCCGAGAACGTGGAGAAGGCCGAGACGGAAGACGTAGAGCCGATCAATATCAACGTCGAAGCCGATTCGGTCTCCGAATTTCTGGGGCCCGAGAAATTCCAATACGAAGTCGCCCAGCGCACGGCCCACCCCGGTGTGGCTACAGGTCTTGCCTGGACCGCCGCCGGCGGCGATATCCTGTTCATCGAGTCCACCAAGATGCCTGGCAAAGGCGAGTTGGTCCTGACCGGACAATTGGGCGACGTGATGAAAGAGTCCGTGCGGGCTGCGCTCAGTTATATCCGAAGCCGAGCTCAAGAATACGGGATTGAAGATGACTTTATGCGTAAGCATGACGTTCATATCCACGTCCCGGCCGGTGCCATTCCAAAAGATGGCCCATCGGCGGGTATTACGATGTATATCTCGCTGTTGAGCCTGTTCACGGACGTCAAAGTGCGATCTGACGTGGCAATGACCGGCGAGATCACGCTGCGCGGAAATATCCTTCCCGTGGGTGGCATCAAGGAAAAGGTCCTGGCTGCTCACCGCTCGGAGATCAAGCGAGTGGTCATGCCGGCGCGGAACAAAAAAGATCTGGTCGACGTCTCCGAGGAGATCCAGGAAGAGCTGGAGTTCTTCTTTGCTGAGCACGTCAGCGAGCTCCCCGAGCTGGTCCTGGAAGAGGGCGACTGGGAGTTCGGCGAGGCCGTCTCGACCACCAAGTCCGATGATGATGGCACCGACGCAGACGAAGAAGCATCGGCTGAGTGAGATAGCACCAGACAGAAAAAAGAGCGCCCGCAGTTTTCGGATTGCGGGCGCTCTAGTTTCTAGGTCTGTCTCGAGCACAGAGCCGACTATTTGAACTGAACGTCCATGATCTCCACGTTTCGGTTGCCCTTGGGGGCTTTGATCGTCGTCTCGTCGCCCAGAGATTTGCCGATCAACGCCCGGGCGATGGGGCTGCTATAGGAGATCTTCTTATCTTTGATATCCGATTCGTCATCGCCGACGATCTGATAGGTGAACTCCTTATCGGCCTCAAAATCATAGAGGGTCACCGTGGCCCCGAAGACAACCCGGTCGCCGCTCAGGGTGGTGGGGTCGATGATTTCTGCCTGGGCGAGTTTACCCTGGATCTCGCGGATTCGTCCCTCGACGAATCCCTGCTTGTCCTTGGCGGCGTCGTATTCGGCGTTCTCGCTCAAATCACCATGGGCGCGAGCCTCTTCGATCTCTTTGACGACCTTGGGCCGCTCCACAGTCTTGAGTCGCTTGAGCTCTTCCTTGAGTCGTTGGTGACCGATCTGAGTCATTGGAATTTTCTGCATGATACTCCCGTCGTCTTGACGTTTATCAGGGTCATGGCACCCGCATGCACGGGGCACAGAAAAACTCCCCCGGCCTCAAAAAAGGCCAGGGGAGAGTCGTTCATCAATCAATCGATTTAACCGACATCAGGTTAGAGGCATTCCTCGAACTTATTCAACCTGCCGTCGCACAAGATAGTATGGGGTAGAGCGGCCGTTGTTTCAACACTACTCCGCGAGGCACCCCAGGTGTCGCGGACGGCGCTCCACCTGAGGCTACTCTGTCTTGGCAAACGACGCCTCGACGGCACGAAAACTACGCGTGCGGGAACGGCAACGGCCTGTGCGTTGGTGGGGGGGCGATTTCGGCGCGTGGGGTATTCATGGTGAGGGGAGCGAGGTGGATGAACCCCAAAGATCGCTACTCAAACAAAAGACCAAAAGAGATCGCAAATATTAATCGTGCAAGGTCGAGCGCAGCTTAGAAGTACGCGTAGCCCACGCGCCCCATGCAGTAGCAGTTTCCGCACGCGTAGTTGCCGTGCCGTCGCGCGCAGTCCAAGCGACAGAGTAGCCCCAGGTGGAGCGCCGTCTGCGACACCTGGGGAGGTGGATAAACCCAAAAGCTCGCTACCCAAACGAAAAACCAAAAAGGGTGCGAATGGCGAAAGAGGGGGAGCGACGTTGGGAGGTGATGCGAGAAAGACGTTGGGAGGTGTTGCGTGGCAAGGGGAAGCGACGTTGGG
>SLJM01000010.1 GCA_007135085.1 Myxococcales bacterium | reverse complement strand
TGCAGGGCTACGGTTTGACCGAGGCCTCCGGGGTGGTGGCGTTCAATATGCCCGATGAGTTTCGCCTCGACAGCGTGGGTAAACCGCTTCCCGGGGTGGACGTGACCATCGCCGAGGACGGGGAGATCTTGTTGAGGGGGGACACGATCATGAAGCGCTACAAGCATGACGATGGTGACAGCCGGGGGCGTGACGAGGAGGGCTGGTTTCATACGGGCGACCTGGGCCGCTTTGATCGGCAGGGCTTTTTGACGCTCACCGGACGGAAGCGACAGATCGTGATCACCTCCACGGGAGCCCGTATAGTGCCCACGGTGCTGGAAAATGAGATAAAGGGGCACCCCCTGGTGGCCCATGCTCTCATTGTCGGTGAGGGGAGACCCTATCTGGCAGCGTTGATCGCCCTCGATCCAAACGGAGTCCTCCAATTTGTGAAGGATCGGGGCCTGGACGAGGACCTGTCGGTCAAGGAATTGACCAATCACGACCAGCTCCATCGTGAGTTGAACCGCCATATCGAGGAGCTAAACGGGCGCCGTTCACCCTACGATCGGGTGCGCCGCTTTGAGGTGTTGCCCGAGTTTTTATCGGTTCGAAGCCGCACGTTGAGCACCTCCGGTCAGGTGCGGCGCCTGGAGGTGCTGCGGCGCTATGAGGACCAGGTGGAAGCACTCTTTGAGCGGGCGCCGCAGCTCGAAGGGACAAAAAATTGACGTCACTCCACGGTGCGATACGGTGATGGGCAGTGGTTAGCAGTCCGGTGCTCACAAAGGATCGGGCCAACGTGGAAATCGTCCAAGGAGGACGTCATGAAAGGAATGCAAGGAAGCATCCGCCGTCGACCGACCTCACGCATGTCTTTTGCCGGCCTGCGCCGCTACCCGCGTCGCCAGATGTCGGTGGAGGTCTTAGTTCAGGACCAAGAGGGATGGGAAGTGCCCCTGGAGAGTCTGGATTTTAGTCCTGCCGGGATGTTCGTGCGGTCCAGCTTTTTATTCGAGGTGGGCACGGTTCACAATCTGATCTTTCGCTCCCCGCGAGGTGACGAGCTCTTCGCCGTGCGCGCTCAGGTCACGCGCGTGGAAAGTGATTTGCCCGGCGCCGACGAAGTCGTAGACGATTCCTTTGTGCCGGGGATGGCCTACGAATTCATCGATCTCGAAGAAGCCAAACAAGAGCGCCTATGTGGTCTGGTAGCCCAGGTCTGAGGCCAGAAGAATAGAATGCTAGAATTTCGCAAATACCACGGGCTGGGAAACGATTTCATCATCGTCCGTGGAGATGCTGACGCGCTTAGCGAGGATGAAATCGCGAGGCTCTGTCAGCGCCACCGCGGTGTGGGAGCCGACGGGGTGCTCCTGATTCGACCCGGCGACGCCGGCCGGGAGCCTCCCGAAGTGGAGATGGTCATCTATAACCGCGACGGAAGTCGCCCGGAGATGTGTGGAAACGGGGTTCGCTGTGTGGCTGCCTTTGCCCGTCACCACTGGCAGATGGGTGATGAAATAGTGGTCAATAGCGACGCCGGCCCGCGCCGATGCCGTATCGAGAGCGCCAGCCCCCACACCTGGCAGGTCGCCGTGGATATGGGGACCGCTGAAATGTCGCCCGAACCGGGTATATTCGAGGTCGGTGACAAGGGGTTTGATTATGTGGCCGTCGACGTGGGAAATCCTCATGCCGTGGTCTTTGCTCAGGCGCCGATCGAGGTGATTTGCCAGGTCGGTGAAGCAGCAAATGACGGCCACCCCGCTTTTCCGCAAGGGGTGAACGTGGAATTTGTCACCCCCGGGACCGAGCCGGGCGCCTATGAGGTGATCGTCTACGAGCGGGGGGTGGGATTGACCCAGGCCTGCGGCACCGGGGCCTGCGCCGTGGGCGCCGCTATCTGGGAGACTGAAAGGGAGGAACGGCGATCGCCGCTGACGATTCATCTGCCCGGAGGTCCTCTCGAGATCAGTGAACTCCAGGGCAGGTTGTGGATGAGCGGCGAAGCAGTTGAGGTCTTCCGCGGCGCCTGGTTGCGATCGATGGATGGCCGGTGAGGTCGAGGTCGACGATTTGATGAAATTACGATATCTCTACGAGCCAGAAACAAGCCAATTGTGAGGCAGATGATGCGCGCAACATTGATTTTGACGGCAGTCTTGGTGCTTTGTTTTGCCACGGGGTGTTCCGAATCGGCGGTGATGGCCGGCAACGGGGCGTCCATGGTGATCGCCTGTGCCCTGCTGTGGTCGACGGTAAATCTGGGACAGCGCAATACGGATTGAAAGGGACGACCATGGAGTGGAGTGACGTGCTCGATCCAGATCTCGAGCCTGCGGAGTTGATCTTGGAGCGAATTCCCGATCTGCATCGGGCGCGAATCGATCAATTTCGATCCTTTGTGGATACGGCGCTGATCTTTTCTCTTCATTTCGTCGATCTCGACCAGCGATATACGCTGCGTCTGGACGTGGAGGACGCCGACGGCGAGGCCGGGGAGATGATCGATTTTCCCCAGGCCACCATCCGCGGCAGCAGGACTCATTGGGAGCGAAGCATCCAGTGGGCTTCCCGTCTGGTCGAGCCCGCCGACGAACAGATCGATCGCTATCAGGGACGAGTGACCCTGACGGAAGATATCAAACAAAAATTCGAGCGTTTCGACGGGCTTCTCAAGGTGCAGGTCATGGGATTTCCCGACGGCAGCGCGCCCATTGGTTTCGAGGTGGTGCTCAATGATTACGACGATCCACGGGGAGCGCCGACGGCGCAGTTGACCGTCCAATGGTCAGTCCTCGACGACCTCGCCCACGGCCGTCTCGATCCGGTGGCGGCGGCCCGGCAGGTGCAGATGCGCGGTGACATCGGCCTGGCCCTGGATCTGGGCGGTTTCTTCATGAACGAATTCGACCTCTAGACAGCAGCCCACAGAGGCTGAGCAGGGGGGGCGACCGGGGCGCTTGCACCGGGGAGCCAAGGCCGTTAAAGATGGGATGTCATTTCCCTTCGACTCGACGTGCCCCGGTTGAATAACATGATACTCCAACCCCGCGATGTCGGCTGGATCGAGGTCATCTGTGGCCCCATGTTCTCGGGAAAAACCGAGGAACTGATCCGTCGATTGACCCGCGCCAATTACGCGCGACAAACAGTTCAAATCTTCAAGCCCGGTATCGACGACCGCTACGAAGCAGAGGCGGTGGTCAGCCACAGCCAGCGAAGTCTGCCCGGCGTGGCCGTCGAAGACCTGCAGGCCCTCAAGGCGGCGCTGGACCCCAATGTGGAGGTCATCGGCATCGACGAGGTGCAGTTTTTCGACCAGGAAGTGGTCTCCTTTTGCGAGGAATTGGCCGACAGCGGACGACGGGTGATCGTCGCCGGGCTGGATCAGGATTATCGGGGCCGTCCCTTCGGGCCGATGCCCCGATTTTTGTCGGTCTCTGAATATATCACCAAGCTCATGGCGATCTGCGTGCGCTGCGGCAACCCGGCCCATCGCAGCTACCGCCTGGCCGAAGATCCACAGCAGGTCCTGGTGGGCACGGACGAGCAGTACGAAGCCAGGTGCCGCCGATGTTTTGCCGAAGGGTATCCCGCCTCATCAATTCCCGAGTCCGAATTGAACCAAAATTCGTCTGCCGAGCAGTAAGGATAGTGTCATGAGAAAGCGTCACCAAGATATGGATGTGTTGATCTCAGCCGAAGCGCTTCAACAGCGATGCCGCGAACTTGGCGAGCAGATTACGGCTGACTTCGAAGGGGAGGAGATCCACGTCATAGCGGTGCTCAAGGGCTCGTTCATATTCCTGGCGGACCTGGTCCGTCACATCGATCTGGACGTGTCCATCGATTTTCTGGGCCTGTCCAGTTACGGCAGTCGCCGCGAGAGTAGCGGCGTGGTGCGTATGACCTCGGACCTTGCGATTCCAATCAAGGGACGCCACGTGGTAGTGGTGGAGGACATCATCGACACGGGCCTGACCATGAAATACCTGCTGGAGAATATGAAAACCCGTATGCCCGCATCGTTGAAAATCTGCACGCTCTTGGACAAACCGGAGAATCGACAGGTCGATGTGCCCATCGATTATGTGGGATTCGAGGTGCCCGACGCATTTGTGGTGGGATATGGGCTAGATGACGCTGAATTTTCTCGCCATATACCGTATATTGGGGTCGTCCAGACCGACAAGAATGAATGAAGCGATTTGATCTGTGTGAGAAGATGACAAGTTAGTGAGCTTTGAAAACCCCCGGAGAAAGCCATGAGAGTAGCATTGGAGAAGAATCGTTGCGCCGCCGTGGCGGCGTTGGTGGGAGTGGCCCTTGGGGGCCTGGCCATGGTGGGTTGTGACCGCCCCGATTGGGAGAATCCCGAATATATCGCCCAGGTGCTCGAAGAGGGCGATCAGCGCACCCGCCATCAGGCGGTGTCGCTGTTGCGCGAGATCGATGAAGAAGATCGCGCGGCGGTGGCCCCGGCGCTGGCCACAGCCTACCTGGAAGAGGAACGGCTTCGATCGGACATCATGCATCACCTCCTGGAATGGCGTGACGAAGGAGCGATGGACGCCTATCTGGCAGAGCTGGAAGAGGACCACACGGGCCGGTCGGCGCGGGTGGCTGAGATGTTGGGGCGTATCGAGTTGCGCGACGCCATCCCCCAGATGATCGAGATCTTCGAGGGGACCAGTAATAATGACCGGCGCGTCGGAATTTTGAACGGTCTGGCGGCCATGCCCGACGTGCAGGCCCTGGATGCCGCAGTGGAAGTGCTCGACCTGGACGTGGACAATTATCCCATCGACCTGCACCGCGCGGCCTGCACCCTGGTCGGCGAGGTGGCCCTTGAAGATCCGGAGGCCATCACCGACGAGGCACGGGAAAAGATCATTTATGCCCGTTTTCTCGGCGACGAGAGGGGCCGCCACACCTCGGAGCAATGCGGCCTGGCCATTCAGCAAATCGGCCCCTCCATGGTGCCCCAGCTCATCGAATTATTTAATGGCGACAACGACGACGTGCAGGGCCTGTTGATGACCTACGACAGCCCGGCCGACGGAGAACATTTCCCGCAAAACCAGTCTCGCCAGCGGGCCGTCGAGCACCTGTCGTCATTGCGGGCTCCGGAAGCGGTGGAGCTGTTCAGCGAATATATTCAGACCACCGTGGAAGTGCCGCAGAACCTGGACTCCAACGAGCAGAAGTCTGCCTGGGGCGGCACGGAGCGACGGGTGCTCAACGAGATGATTCGCGGCCTCGGAAATATTGGTGAACATGAGGCTCGACCGGTCATCGAGGGAGTGCTGAGTCGAGAAACTCTCGGCGAGCATTGGGGCGCCATCGTCGGCGTGCCCGAGGCATTCCAATATCAGCAAAATAGTGCGCGGGCCCTGGCTGATCTGGGCGACCGCGAGGCCCGATCGGCATTGCTCGAGGTGGAGGTCCAGTCGGAATGGGTCAACCATCTTCAGGGCCAAGAGGTGGCGGCGACCGAGATTTTCCGTCCCGCATGGCTTGGCGCCCAGTCCTTTACCTACCTGGGGCTGGCAGAAGATCGAGGACGGTTCGACGAATTCGCCGGCCAGATCGGCGACGACGACCTCAAAGAGATGGTCGAGGGCTTTGCCTCGGCATTCGACGTGATGGACGAGTGCGAAGAGGTGGAAGACGACGGTGAAAAGGCCAGTTGTTTTGCTGGCTTCATCGACTCCGACGACACTCACCAGGCCATCAAAGCTGCCTTTGAGGTCGCCCGTCTGCCCGCCGAGGTAGCCGGGCCGGTCATCGCCGAGGCTATCAAGACCGACGATCTCAATGCTCGCCAGAAGATCACGGTCGTGGCCTACCGAGTGCCGACGGCTGAATTGTTGGCCAACGTGGAAGAACTCATCGACGCCGGTGAGGGCTCCAGCGATGACGCCGTGCGTGCCGACCGACGGCGACTACAGATGCTCCATGCCTGGCTGCATCATCACGTGGAATGACGAGTGAGACCAATGGGCTCGCAAAACGCAAAAAATATCGCCGTGCTTCAGGGCAACGCCACTGTGGGGCGGCTGATGCGGGAGTACCTGGAGGGGGCTGACTTTGAGGTGGAACTCCTCAAAGGGGGACCTCCCGGTGCGGCGCGGGCCCAGTTGGTCATCGTCGACGTGGACAGCGGGCAAATGGCGGCCCAGCGGTGGATTCGTCACTGCGATGGTCGTCAGTTGCCCGTCATTGTCTCTGGGGTGGATCGATCCCGTGATGACTATCGGGACCGCCCCTGGCTGAGTCGCCCCTTTTCGCCGGATCAACTGGTGGCCCTATGCGACGAGGTTCTGGGAGGTGGAAGCGGCACCAGAGATGAGGAGATTCCCCCGGGCATCCAGGTGGAGCCCGACCTGCGCGAGCAGCCCACCCTGGAGGTACCCACCGCCTCCGACGACGAAGAGGTGGGGAGGGGCTTTCAAAATCGGGTCACCGCCCAACAGAGCCACGAGGAATTGCTCGACGCCCTCGACCTTGACGGCACGGGAAGCATGATCCTCGAGATCGAAGATCTCGGTGGCGGCGAAGTCGGGGGGATGCTGGTGCAGGTGGGCCAACGGCGTCAGTTGACGACCGAGGAGTTGGTGGAGACCAATCCCTGGGCTGACGAGCCAGATACGGCGGTCGATCTGATCGACGCTGAGTCGACGGCCGAAAAGCCCACGGTGGCCTCGGCGATGCATTCAATTCTCGACAATATGGCCGGTGAGGGGGCCGGCAAAGAGGTCACGGCTGTGTCGAGCTTTCGCGACGTCGCCTCCGGCGATTTCTCGAGCGCTCACCGCGTGGCCAGCCTGGTGGCCGAATATTGGGATCGCCTGAGTCTGACGGCCCGGCCCGCCGATCGCTCCGATCGGCTGCAGCGCATTTTTACCGCCATGTTTCGCGACGGCATGGAGGGGGTGCTCGATGAACTCAAGCGCATTCCCGACCTGTCCGGCTTTTCGGGGCGCCTGGAGACGATGCCCGTCGTCGATTTGCTCCATACGATCCGCGACCGCCGTCTGCGAGGTCGCCTGGAGGTGGGGCTGAGCGGTCATAGTTTCGTGCTCTATATCGATCGATCCACCCTTCAGGCCATCGACTCCCTGGGGGAGAATACGGACGGCCTGCTGCTCGACCTGCTCTATAAACAAGGGGCGTTGGACGAAGAGAAAGTTCGCCTCTACGCAAAGCAGTTGGGAACCTTCGGCGGCGAACCGCTGGAGATGAAACTTCGTCGCGACCAGGTCGTGGAAGAATCGCACCTGGTGGAGGCAAAAAAGGGAAGGGCCCGCCGATTATTGGACCGAATGTGCCGCGGCGATGACGGCACCTTTGCCTTTATCGAAATTCGTCACGACAGTGGTCAATCCTGGCCGAGCAATGGGCTGGAGCTAAACGTGGATTCTCTTTTGTTGGAGATCTTGCGAGAGGGCTCACTGGGCGATGCAAAGTCCTATACGTTAACCCGCACCGACATGGTCATCAACTCACAGAGAGCTTCCAGTCTTTCCCCCGATGCCTTGACCGACGAGGAACGGAAGATGCTCGAATTCTTCCAGGATGGAGGCAGCATCGACGGGGCTCGTCAGACGCTGGCCGACGGCAACGAGTCGGTGGATCGGGTAGTGCGCCGACTGGAGCGGCTAGAATTATTGCGGCAGTTGGGCAAAGGAAGCACGACGGAGGAGAGCGGCGAAAAGAGCGGCGAACTTCCGATCAATGAGCAGCCCACAGCGGTCAGCTCCAGTTGGAATCTGGAGATTCTCGACGAGGTGGAATCCACCAAACCCGACGCCTGGCCCGATCCCCTGGAGGCAGGACCGGAGGAAGAAACTCAGGAGGACGTCAGTTTTTCGGCTGGTGTGCCCGACGACTTCTCTCCGGCCAACGGGCGCAGATCCGATGGTCGCGACGACGATTCGTGAGGCCGTCGCCATTTGCCCGTGGCCCCGTGGCTTGACGCATTTCCAAAGTGAAGAGTACGATAAGATGGGTAACGGAACTCCCTGCTACAGGCTGCGATGCATTGCTGTCGTGCTGTCAGTATTGACGGTGCTGGTTCTCTTTTCGGGATGCCAGAACGACGGCGTGGTACCGCCGGAGGATGTGGTTACCTCCTTTATTACGGACCTGCGCCGGGGAGACCGGGACCAGGCGATGGAGGCCCTGTGGCCAGCGACGCGACAGGAGATCGAGGCGGCCTACGATGAATTGGAAGACGCATTGGGTCAGCCGCCGCCGATGGAGCGTGATGCACTTCTGGTGGTCACCCGCCTGGAGAGCCCAATGCTCATCAGCAGCACCAACGTCGACGGCGCCGTCCCTGATGAGCCGTCCCATGGCCAGGCGGTGGTGGTGGTCCTGGAGTTTCGCGATGATCGCAGAGCGGAGATGGCCGTGCGCTGGCACCAAGAACAGAAGCGCTGGTTTCTCGACCTGCCCGTCGAGGAGCGCAGACGACTCGAGGTGTGGTCCGAAGCTCAGGGCGAGGAAGTGAGCGCAGACGTAGAAGATGGCCAGCAAGATCAAGACGGTGAACAGCCCGATTCGGTGAGTGGCGAGGCGACAGACGATGAGTGATTCTGAGCAGGTGACGAAAAAGAAGCCCAAGAGCGCGCCGACGTCCAAGAAGCGACCGCCGCGGCCTGGACCGCCCGGCAAAGCTCCGAAGAGCGGACCCCCCGGCGGGGGACCTCCGGGACCACCGCCCAAGCCCGCGTTGCAGCGAAAGGCCCCGGGCGTCAAAGGCCGTCGGCAGGCTCCGGAGGTGGAGACCCTCAAGACGGGCGAACCCGTGGGCAATCGCTTTATCGTCGAGCGCTATCTGGGAAGCTCCGGCGGCGGTGTCAGTTATCTGTGCAACGATCGAAAGACCCAGGACCCGGTGGTGGTCAAGGTCCTGGATATGCCCTATCCGGGAGACGAAGAATTCAAAAAACTTCGCTCCGAAATCGGGATGGCCACCTCCATCGAACACCCCTGTCTTTCACAGGCGGTGGGCATGGGGCGGACCAAGTCGGGCGATATCTTCATAGCCATGGAGTATGTCGAGGGGCGCACCCTCTCTCAGCTTATCGCCGAGCGGCGTGACGAAGGCAGAACGCTCAGCCTTCGCGACGCCTTTACGGTGCTCGCTCATACCTGTGATGCTCTGGAGGCGGTGCATAAGCGGCGAAGCTGTCACGGGGTGCTGACGCCCTACAATATCTACGTCAATTCCCGGGGCAGGGTGAAAGTGGGCAACCTGGCAATTGGTCGGGTGGTTAGCCGTTACCTCTATGAGGCCAAAGGAGAAGGGGCGTTCGTAGACAGCATTTACGTGGCTCCCGAGGCAGCAGGAGATCCGCGCAAGGTGTCGGCGCGCTCCGATCTCTACAGCCTGGGGATGATCGCCGCCGAATTACTCAGTCCCACTGGCCTGCCGGGGAACCGAAAAGAAGCACATGATATGGCCGTCGATGCATTGGCCAAATACCCGCCCTCTTTATTTAGTCTGGTGTCGGGCTGTCTGTCCTCCGACCCGGCGGGGCGCCCGCGGTCGACGCAGGTCTTTCGAGATGAATTCGAGGAAATCGCCCGCGACGCCGGTGCTCAGCTCACAGGTCCTCCCCCTCCGGGAGCTTTGCCCATCGAGCCCGCCGTAGTCGAGGAAGAAGGGGAGGCCGAAGACGGCCTCTTCGATCTGTTCGACCTGGATGATGTCAAGGGGCCGGGCGGCGCCACCGGAGACGATCGCTACCTGGTGCAAAAGGGCGGACTGGATTACGGCCCGTTTACAGAAGATGAGATCCTGGAGCAGCTGTATCAGGACGAGATCAACGAGCATTCTCCAGTGCTCGATCGGGTCACTCAGAACCGCAAGGAATTGCAGGAATTTGAGGTCTTTCGAGAGAAAGTGCTGGAATATATCCCGAAGCGGGAAGAGCGGCTGCGCCTGGAGGCTGAGCGGCGCGCCGAAATTCAGCGCAAGGTCAAGAAGGGCGGCAAAGCGGCGCTGGTAGTAGGCAATATCGGCGCCCTTATCGTCTTGATCGGGATGGGTTGGTTCTGGCTGCAGCAGCCCGACCCGGAGCCGATGCCGCTGGATCAGGCTTTTGCCTCGCTGGATTATCATTTCGCGCCGCCGCCGACGGACTTTCAGGCCATGGAAGTCGACTCGTCGGTCATGGAGAGTATCTTCAATCCCGAGGCCACCGAGGAAGAGATCGCCCGCCAGATCGCGGCCGCACAGTCTCGGGCTCGCGCCTCGCGCTCGTCTGGGTCGGCTCGTCCCTCCCGGGCGTCGGCACGGGGCTCAGCAGACGAAATCTACGAAGTTGATATGAGCGCCGACGGAGCCACCGATCATCACCTGACGGATAATGAGATCATGCAGGTCGTAGCCGCTGATTTTGCTGCGCTTCGATCGTGTATTATGACCGAGGTCGACGCCAATCCCTCATTCCGCGGGGTGACCGTCAAATTCTTCATTCGTCCCTCCGGCACCACCGGTGGGGTGAGCCTCAAAGAGAGCCAATTCGAGAACCGGCCCGTCGGGCAATGCCTCATCGATCGCTTCCGCTCCATGACCTTCCCTCAACACGGGGCGGTCACGCCGCGAGGTGTCGAATATCCGCTCTACGTCCAGTGAGCATCGCCCACGGCGGGAGCATAAAAGCGTCATGAGCCAACAGATGGTCGGAAATATCCAGCCCGGTGATTATCCCGGGCTGGAGCAAACTCCGCTGGCCGAGATTTCTCTAGGAGATGACGGGGCGACTCGTCGACTGGGAGAGGAATTAGCCGGTGCCCTTGGCGAGGGCGGGTTTGTCGGGCTCGTCGGCGATCTGGGCGCAGGAAAGACCACGCTCGTACAGGGGTTGGTTGGTGGGTTGGACGATTCGGGCCGATGGGCAGCGACGAGTCCCACCTATTCGTTGATCCAGATCTACGACACGTCGCCGCCAGTATTTCATATGGACCTGTATCGGTTGGAGGGCTGGGATGACCTGGAGTCCATCGGCTATTGGGATATTGTCGAAGGCGGTGAGGGACTGGCCTGTGTGGAGTGGCTCGATCGGATTCCCGGGGCCTGGCCGGGAACGGGGATGATCGTAGAATTAATCCGCCACGGTGCGGGTAGAATGGCCAGATTGTGGGCCGACTCGAGCCATCGTGATCAGATTGAGGAAATAAAACGGACCATGAACTCCATGTCCGAGAGATCATGACGATACCAGAAGAGGTGAACGTGACGACCAACGAAGGAGAAGAGCGCGGCACCACTCCGGTGGTGGTGACCGAAGCGGCGCTTCGCAAGATCGAGGGTCGACTCAAGACCAGATTGCGGGCTTTTTTTCGACCGGGCGAAAAGATCCGTCTCAGCGTCGAGGACGAGCAGGACTACGTCTATGCCCAGCTGTCGCTGATCATGCCCGGCGAATCCTTCCAGATGGAATTGGAGGCGGCGATCATCGCCCAGGACCAGGATCGGCTCTTTCTCGACGCCACCGATTCGCGGGCGCGAATGCTGGGGGCAATTGAATTTCTATCTGAGAAATTGGAGTCCTATTTTCGATCCCAGCGCCATCTGCGATTCCATGTGGACTGGCGGCTCTATCCCTTCGAGGCGGCGACGGTCCGCTTTCGAGGCCGGGAGCGTCATCCGGAGTTGGAAGATAAAGCCACGGAGTTGATCGAGGGAGGGGAGGACTCTAACGACGAGGAATATTCGTGAGCGACGCCCCAGATCAAAGGCCACCGGAGATGGTACCGCCGCCGCCCGGGGTTTCGACGGGAATGGCCGTGGTCTTCTACGGGATCATGATCATCATTGCTGTCGCCATCGGTGGGTGGTGGCTCAATCTCGATCTGATCGAATGGCATAATCGCTGGGAGACCGCGCTGTGGCTCGATGTCTTACTCGGGGCCGGACTGGGCGTGGTGACCGTCATCGCCAGCCGAATCCTGGAGCACACCACTCAGTGGGCGCGGGTGCTTGGCGAGGAATTTCGAAAAATCCTGGGCAACCTCTCACCCACCCAGGTCATGGTGCTCGCCGTGACCAGCGGCGTCGCCGAAGAGGTCTTCTTTCGCGGGTTTTTGCAGCAGGCGCTAAGTGAGCTGTGGCTGCAAAACGACTGGCTCGGCCTGGTCGTGGCCAGCTTGATATTCGGTCTGATTCACGTCGGTCCCGATCGGAAGAAATTCTTGCCCTGGACGATCATGGCCGTCGTCATGGGCTTTGGCTTCGGATTACTCTACCTCTATACGGGCAATATCCTGGCCCCCGTGGTGGCCCATTTTACGATAAATTTCTTCAACCTCCTCCATATCGCCCGCGATAAGCAGGGCGACGAAGAGGAAGAAGAAGGGCTGGAGTCGGGTGACGATGAATAGGGAGGTTCCCATCGATTCGGTGATCCTCATCACCAGCATCTTCCCTGAACTCATCGCCTGGGTGGCGGCGATCAGCTTCTTTATGAGCCTGGCCTTCACAGCGATCATCTCTCCTGGGCGAAAGTGGTTCGAGCTGACCGTGATCTTCGGTATCGCCTTTTTGGTCACCCTGGTTGTGGTCTGGCTTATCGTGCAGTGGATCGCCGGGGTGCCGCTGGTGCACCTTGAGGCGATCCAGAGGATTCCCGGCGGATTTTGAAGGGCCGAGTCGATCCGCTCAAGCACTCCGGTCGGCGATCACGCATCCCGCCTCAATCGGGCATTCAGGGCATCGCTGGGGACACCAGCGATGGATGCAGCGACGGCTGATGCCGAGATGACAGAGAGCAAAATCGTAGCGTAGGGGGTCGGATGCATCGAGGATTGCCAGCCTTTCGGCGACTTGAACGGCTGCTTTTTGGTCGACCGATTTGCGCTCGAGCAGCCCCAGATAACGACAGAGACGACTGGTGTGGGTGTCGAGGGGCATGATGAGCGCCGATGGGGCGAGGCCATCCCAGAGGCCGAGGTCGATCTGATCCGGTCCGCGGGACATCCAGCGAAAAAAGAGGTGGAGACGTTTGCAGGCGCTTCCGTCAGCCGGGTCGGGCAGGAGGTAGCGAAATCCTCGGTGGAGATCGGGGCGGTGACGGCGAAGGCGCAATTTGGTGACGAAGGACGATGCCTGGCGAAGGTGTGATTCTCGATCTCGAATGGGGAGGTTTTCGGAAGATTCGGGCAGGTAGAGTGCCTCCAGAGAACGCTCGCGGCGGAGGGTCTCGGCGATGGCCGTGGCCAGATCTACGAGGTCTTCACCGCGGGTCATGCGATAAACGAAATCCGGCCAGAGTTTAGGCAGGGCTTGAGGTTTTGTTTCACGGAGATAGGTGGCCGGATGGGGGCCCAGCGGAGCCAGGGCCTGCCTGATCGCAGGGCGGAGAAGGTCAACTCGACCGTACGCCAGGGACGAGGCAAAGAGGGCGGCGATCTCACGATCGGCGCTTGTTTTGTACTCGTGGACGATGCCCACCGGGTCCTGGTCGCGGCGATCGTCGAGGGAACAGGCAGCGATTGTGGCCTCGAGTAATGCTTTAAGTTTTGGTGGCGAGGTCTGACTCAAGAGGGTGGCCTTAAAGTTTTGCTTAAATTTTTTTGACGGGACGGTGCAACACCGTATGGTGGATGTGGATGTAGGACAACCGCGTACAGGTGACGACATTGTCCTGCATCACTGAAAGTTCCCGCAAGGCGCGGGCCGAAATCGTGTGATGGCGCTGGACGACAAGGAGTCAAAATGGCCAACAAAAAGAAGATGACCCTCTATTTCTCGGAAGCCGTGGTGAGCGAGACGAAGCAGGAAGCGCTTCGCCAAGATCGGTCGCTGAGTTGGATCATGGAAGTGGCCTGGAAGATCGCCCGCGAGAGATTGCAGGATATGCCCGGCGTCGATGAATTCGTCGACGATTTCGAGGCGTCAGCCTGAGAATATTGCACCGGCGGTAGATCCCTCTGGCGGTCGGCGGACATTGCTTCGCCGGCCGTCGTGGTTTATTAAGTGCCAACGAATGCGGTGCATATGCTGGATTGGTGATGACTGACCAAGAGACGGACAAAAAAGTAGTGGAGGAGGCTCGCCAGACCTACGAGCGAACCGAGAAATGGGTTCGTCGGGGAGGTATGATCCTCTTGTTCGGACTGGTGTTGGTGCTCGTCATTCCGATGGTGAACGGGGCGATTCAGGGGATCAGTGAGGACCGGGTCAAAGATCCCTTTACAGGAGAACCGGTGACTGCCGAAAGCGTGGAGCTCGATTGTCTCAAGGAAGCGGAAGAACTTGTGTATCTGGCACGTGCCCGCGGTGAGGAGGAGCGGCGTTGGGAGCAGCGTTACCGGCGGTGGCTGGCGCGGTGTCAGGAGGATAACCCCGGGGTGTATCGACTGCTTCAACACTCCCGGGATCGAATGCTCGGCGGCGAGGAGTCGCCCGCGATAGACAGCGATTAATTTCAATCGAATAGAGCAGGGGAGAGCAGGAGACCGAAGGCGCCACTGCCCCGGGCCTGTGTTTTGCCGATGATAAGACCATCAAAATCGGGGTGAGTCGCTCGAATCGAAGCGTGACCCACGGCGGCGCCGTCGGTGCCGATGACCGATCCGGTCGCCACGAATCCCCGGGGCACTACCAGGTTCAACGCGATTTCATCGGCACCGGCCTCCACGGAGAACTCCTCGATATGATGAGGGAGGCCAAGATCGAGTGGGGAAGCGACAGCGATCACGTAATCGCCCTCGTCGACCCAGAGCTCGAAATTGCCATCGTCATCGGTTCGGCCCGGGGGGAGTTGGATATTTGTGTTGGTCCTGCGAGCCCGAAGGCTTGCATCGGCGATGGGCCGGCCATCGTCGTGGGTCACACGCCCCACCACTCGGGTGCGTAGAGGCAGTTCGATCTCCACGCTACTGAGCGTGCTCAAGAGGCTGGCCGTCGTCGATGCCGAGCCCCAGGGAGAGCCGGGCGGAGCCTGAACTTCGATGTCGTAGGTGCCAACTAATACGTCCAACGCCACCGTGCCACCGTCGGCGATGGCGGGACTGAGGATCAACTCGCCAATATCGAGAGAGCGGCGAAATTCGATTCGGAAATCTTCCCAACTCGGCGCGCGGCCCTCGACGGGATCGGCGATAATATCGGCGGTGACGGAGAGTAGATCGAGTTCGAGTTCTCCCAGGGAGAGCGCGATATCGTCAGTGCTCGCCACAATTTCTGCAGCGAATGAAGCGAAAGGCACAAATTCGGCGTTCGGACCCGGTTCGACGAGGACATCGAAGGTATCTTCACCAGGGGGAAGCCGCAGCAGAAATTCTCCATCTTCATCGGTGAGGGCCGTAGGAGATCGAAAGCCCGCGCTCTGGCCGCTGGCGATAACCCGTGCTCCTTCGACGGGCTCGGTGAGCAGTCCCAGTAAATCGAGGAGTTCTCGAGTCAGAGTCCCCGTGACCACACGCAGCTCATCGAAGGAGGGGATCTGGAATTGGAGCTCCTCCAGCGATTCATCAATTTGTAGGGAATCCAGGGGAATTCGTGGCCATCTCGGGTCGTCGGCGATATAGATCAGGTCATAGTCGCCGGGGGCAGCACGCAGGTCGAATTCGCCGTCTCGAAGGGGACGTTGAATCGCCTCGTTGAGGCCCCGATCATCGACGAGGAGGATGACTCCATCGGGAGGGGGCTCGCCGTTTGTGGTGGTCAATTCACCGGCCACCTGCTCCCGACGTTGGACGACCAATTCCAGCTCGTCCGTGGAAAAAGATTGAGCGCCGAAAAATCGACGGGCGACGCTGTTGCTATGAGGGGGGCGTACCTCCAGTGCGACGGCGACGGAAGAGGCATAATCGGAAATCGAGCAGAGCCCGCGTCGGCATACCTCGGTGTCGGGACATTCTGTGTCGGAAGTGCACAGCACATGGTGGTCTTCGCTGATCGCATTCTGGGAGTCGGAGGCGCTGATGCCGGGATCGAGGCAGGCGCCCAGAAAGATGAGTCCCAGCAATGGCGAAAATGACAGGCATCGGCCAATTTTTTGATGTGCTGAAGTCATCGCTAATTCAGGGGCATATCTGATCGTTGAATCGCAGAAGCCATCGATGAGTAGTGATATAGCCGTCGTCGTCGACCTCCACTTCCGCCTCCGTGACCCGGGCAAAGGGGCGGTCGCTGACGAAGAGTCGGATCAACTCGTCGGAGTGGCCCCGCAAGCGCTCGGCACAGGGATCGACGGTGATTTCAACACCATCGAATTTATAAAAGGCGTCCCGGTACAGACCGCCCGCCGGTTGAGGGGCCGCAGTAGCCTGCTCGATAAGCCCGCTTCGCTCGCCAATGACGGCGAAAAACAACCGCTCTTCCCCGTTTGGGTCGAGGAGGGTCTCCACGGCGAGGGCGACGGAATCGTTGGACTCGATCCACAGGACCTCCCGCTCGGGGTGGACGAAGTCGGGAGAGATATAGGGCGGCAAATTCACCTCTGGTGGCTCCTCTTCTACTGGGGCGCCGAGACAACCGGCGGTCAATAGGAGAAGCATGAAATATGCCAGCGCCGTAGTCGGGGGGATTCTCATGGCATAGCCTCGGATCAAGGGATCGCCGAATAGGCTGGCCCTATGATCTGGGATGTATAACGGTGACAAAAATGTCCTGGTGATTGAGACTCCATCTCAGGCCTCCTCTTTTTCTTCGGAGGCCTTCTCCAGGTAGCGAAAGATGGTACGTGGATCGACCTCGAGGTCGCGGGCGGTCTGGCTTCGGTTGCCGTCGTTCTTCTCGAGGACCTCCAGAATATATTCCAGGGCGAATTGCTCCTTGGCCTCGGCAAGGGGCTGGAGGATCGACGGAGCATCCTCGAAGAGGTCGAGATCCTGGGGCTGGAGTCTGTCTCCTCTTGCCAGGACCAACCCTTTTTTTAATCGGTTCTCCAGTTGGCGCACATTACCCGGCCAGTGGTAGCGGCGAAGAGCCTGCTTTGACTTGGCGCTCAAGGGCTTTGCCGGCGTGCCCAATTCGTCGGCGATCTGATCGACGAGAAATTCGGCGATCAGGACCACGTCGTCACCGCGATCACGAAGGGGGGGAAGGATCAGCTCGATGACGTTGAGGCGATAGTAGAGATCTTCACGAAATTGGCCGTCCTCGACGCGCTGCTGGAGATCTCGGTTGGTCGCGGCCAGCACCCTGATATCGACGGACTCGGTCTTGTTGGAGCCCACTCGGGTGAAGCTGCGCTCCTGGAGGACTCTGAGTAATTTGACCTGGAGTTGAAGGGGCATCTCGCCAACTTCGTCGAGAAAGATCGTGCCCCCGTCAGCGGCGTGAAATTGGCCGTCTTTTTTTGCGGTGGCCCCCGTAAAAGCGCCGCGTACGTGGCCGAATAATTCACTTTCGAGCAATTCGGCGGGGATGGCTCCGCAGTTGAGGGTCACGAAGGGGCCGTCGGCGCGCTGGCTGCGACGGTGCAGCTCCTGAGCGACCAGTTCTTTTCCCGTCCCGGTCTCGCCAGTGATGAGGACGGTCACGTCCGTGGCGGCCACGCGCTCGATCCCGTGAAAGATGGGCTCCATGGCGTCGCTGGCGCCAATGAGGGAGCCGAAGCGGCGATTTCGAAGTCGCTTTTGAAGCTCTCGGCGGTCCCGTCGTAGCTCGTCGACGAAGCGGGCGTTGGCGATGAGGAGCCCCAATTGGGCGGCGAAGATGGAGATCAACTCCAGATGGATTTCATCGAAGAGACCGGTCACCCGATCATTGCCCACATAGAGCACGCCCTGGAGGGTTCCGCGCTCCATCAGGGGCAGGCAGAGGACGCTGGAGACCTCGAGATTGATGACCGATTGAGCGTCTCGAAAGTCGGCGTCGTCGCCGGCGTCGGCAATGATGAGGGGCTGCCTTGTTTCGATGACCCGACGGACCACCGAATCGGAGAGCTGGCTCTCCTCATCCCCCAATTTCTGGGCGTCAAAATTTCGAGCTACCTCCAGATGCCACCGGTCGTGGTCGTCGACGAGGAGCAGAAACCCCTTGTCCGCACCGGTGAGTTCGATAGAGGCGTCGACCAATCCGTCGAGTAAAACGTCGAGCTCGGCCTTGGCCAGAAGTTCCAGGGATAATTCGTGAATCTTGGCCAGCCCCTTCAGCCTGCGCCTGTCATTATCCTTCATCGTCGACGAGGAATCGGGAGCCTGGTCGAATAGATGGTGAAAATCCAGGGTGAGATCGCCGAGGCGAATCTCGTCACCTTCTTCCAGAATATGCTTACGGCGAACTTTCTTGCCGTTGACCTCCACCGAGACCGAGCGATCGGCAGGGCGGATGGTAAATTGTGGGCCCTCGCAGGTGATCGTGGCGTGGTGGTCGGCCACAGAGCTGTCGTGGAGCTGCAGGTCGCTGTCGTCGCCGGTGCCGATGGTGGTGATACGCCGGCTGAGCCACAGCGGGGTTTGGAGCCCCTCGCGATCGCCGGAAAGTCGAAGAAATGCCATGGAGAGTTTTTCTCGTCGGGTCTAAAAGGTCATCTGCCAGTGTAGTTGAATCTGGAGGTCACTACTATTGGGGCCGCCGGGCATTATTTCCAGTTCCGGAGGTGGGCCGTCGAGGGTGCGAATGCGAACCCGCTCGGGTTCGAAGCTGTGATGGGCTTCTACGGCACCGGAAATCCAGCCCAGAGCCAGCAACGCTACGCCGGCGATCTGGGTGGTGCGCCAGGCCCGGGCCCGGCCGATATGGTCGCTCGCGATATGGCCCGTCGAGGTGCGTAGAGATTCGATCATCCAATAACCCACGGCGTTGGCTGCCAGGCCAAGCCCCTGAATGGAGGCGAAGGTGACGCCTCGGAAGGTATGGCCGTTGTAGAATTGGCCCATGCCGCCGGGCAGATATAGGGGCAGTCGAGAGCGAGTCTCCACGCGGCGTTCAAAATAGAAGATCTGCGGATCTGGCCGGACCTGGCCGGCGGCCTCGCCGAGCTGGTCGTCATCATCGGCATGCTCGAGGCGAATTTGTTCCACCCGGGCGATGAACGACGGTGGATAGAGCAGGGGGTCGAGCTCCAGACCGGGATCGATGGCCAGGGACCGTTGGATCTGCTCGTCTATCTCGGATAGATAGTCGGTCCCCTCGGCGTCGTCTTCGCGGTATTCGTAATAGAGGCCCAGCCCGTAGAGCAAGTGAGCCAGCGCCGGGGTGTCGTCACCGGCCACCAGGTCGGTCAGTGCCGGGCGCAAGGCCTCGAATTGAGCTGATTTCAGGGCGTTTTCCGCCTGGAGAAGGGCCTCTTCTCGGTCGGTTCGATCCGTGGGAGGTTCGGCCCACGCCAGCGCCCCGACAAAGGTTGCCAGGGCCAGGACGGCCGCAAAGCCGGGATATTTGAGGGCTCGAAGATAAGACATCGAAGTTTCTCGCAAAAAATGCGCGTGCCCCTCGGGGCAAGCATCACATCATTTCACGGCACAACAGGACTTTCAAAGTCAATCGTCGGAGAGGGTCACCGCCAGCGGGGTCTCCCGATCGGGGCGGACCTCAACCGTATGGCGCCGCGACCGTTGGAGGTCGTCGCGGTCGGCGATGCGGACTTCGACCTGGCGGCGTGACTCGCTTCGGTCGGCCGGGCCAAATGGAATGGTGAGAATCTCCGGGGTTCCGCCGCTGATCGATTGCGGTGTGGACGCGCCGTCGAGCCAGACCAGAGCGTCTCGGTCGGTGACCAATCGAATTCGGCCGTCTTTCCAATTGAGCACGATCTGATGCTCCGCCTCAACGCCGGGATCAATATCGATAGACTTTCTTGCCGTTTTGATTCCCGGGCCGCGGGCCGTGACCTCATAAGAGCCGGGCGAAAGCTCGACGCCTCGAGCCGCCCTGACGGCGTCGTATTCGTGACCCTCCAGCTCGAGGGTCGCCGATGGCGGCACCAGTCGAAAGCGCACCATAATCACCGCCGGCTCGGAGTACGCCCCGTCGGGCTGGTCCATTCGCTGCAGTTCGTCTCGCTGCGGTTCGTCGGTATCGCCATCGCCGGCATTGGCGGTGATGAGCGCTGGTTCTTCCTCGGCCTCCACTGGCCGGGGGGCGTCGACGGCCAGGGGGATTGATTCCAAGACCTGCCAGGCAGCAGTGGTGGCCCGGGCGGCGGCGTCGCTTGAAAGTCGGGCTCTTTCGACTGTTTCTACAGCGCCAGGAAGTGTTTCCTCTTCGACTTCTGCGAGGCCTGAATCTGATTCAACGAGGTTTGAATCCGAAGGCGGTGGATCTGCTTCTTTCGAACCGACGGCCTGCCATAGGGCAAAGGCAACGGCAGCAACACCGATAAGCAGGGCCGACCGTTTCAGCAGGCGATGGCGCAATTGATGGCTGTGGAGGTGATCCAATAATTCCAGTGCTTCCTCGTCATCGGGAGCCATCGAAAGGTGCCGCTCCAGAAGATCGAAGGCCTGACGGTGATCGGCCTCAGTGGCCGCATTTTGAGCCCGAATCTTTAATGATTTGAGGATCTTTTGGCGGGTTTTTAAAGTGGTTCTTTCTGGATCGTTAAACCACTGCTTTAGGTTTGGCGGATGTCGGCCCATAGAGGCGTCTAGAAATTGGCGCAGGAGCCGGCTTGCGGCGGTCGCAGAAGGGGGGCGGTCCTCCGGGGATAGGGCGAGCAATTGGTCGAGGGTTTTCGAAAATTCGCGGCCTACTTCGGGCTTGATTCGATCGGCGGGCCTGCGCCGGCCCTCGGTGATATTTCGCATCAATTCAGGGGCCGTATGACCTCGAAAAGCAGGTTCTCCGGTGACCATCAGGTGGAGCACAGCTCCCAAAGAAAAGAGATCACTCGTGGCTTGAGCTGGCTGGCCGTCGATGGCCTCGGGCGACATATAGGCCGGGCTGCCCAGGATGGCGCCGGCATCGGTGAGGGTGACCTCGTCGACGATATGGGCGATGCCGAAATCGGTGACCACGGGCTGGCCGTCGGGGCCGATGAGGATATTCGATGGCTTTAGATCGCGGTGAATGACGCCTGCTTCGTGAGCCGCTGCCAGAGCGTCGACTACGGGTACCGCCATCGCGGCGGCCAGTTCGGGGAGCAGCGGCCCCCGATCGTCGAGCATCTGGTCCAGCGATGAGCCGTCGATAAATTCCATGACGATCGCCAGAAACTGGCCCCGTTCTTCGAGGAGATCGAAGATCTCGACGATGGCCCGATGATCGAGGCGAGCGATGGCCTCGGCCTCTCGGCGAAAACGGGCGCAATGTTCGTCGTCGCGTAAGAGATGACGATGGAGGATCTTGATGGCCACGTCGCGTTTGAGCTTTTCGTCGCGGGCAGCGTAGACGGTGGCCATGCCGCCTCGACCGATCTCACGCACCAGGACGTAGCGATCGGCGGCGAGCCGATCCAGATGGCGCTGATATTCATCGGGGATGGCGGCGTCAGTCACTTATTTTGCTATCTAGAGGTCATGGCCGCCGCAGAGGCTGGCCGGCAATTCGATGTGGCCGAAGCGGTCGACTACGAGGTCTTCACGTCGCTCGATGAGCAGGGCGGCGATAACAGCGGCCACCCATTCCGGGTCCTCTTCGATGTCTTCGCCGTCGGTCAACAGAGCTTGGAAATCGCCGCGGCGCAATCCCGCAATTTCCGTGGTGGCGGCGTCGGGAAGATCGAGCTCCTCGGCGTCGACGATGGCGGCGATTTGGCCGTCAAAGATGAGGTCATCGAGAAAGGCGATACGCGCAAGACCGGGCAGGTGTTGAACTCGCCGAAAATTCGAGCGCGCCAGGTCGAGGGCGCGAGCGGCGCTCAAGAGGTTGCCCCGGGCCAGATCGCGAATCCCCGTCAAATAGGCGGCGCGGGCCTCGTCGACGAAATGGCTGGCAGTTTGTAATCCGTAGGCATCGCGGGGAGCGGCCTCCAGGTGAATGCGGTCCGCCACGGCGACCAGCTTCTGCGGCAGCTGGCTCTCCAGATGGAAGCCGATGGGCAACAGGCCGACACAGATGTCGGTATCGTCGATGCGGCGCCGGGTGGCGCGGGCCAGGGCGTTTTCGATGCCCCCGTCGGTGATGAGGTTCTGGCCGGCGGCACGCTCGAAATCGAGGTAGGCGGCCACCAGATTGAGAGTCGAGCGCAGCGGGCTGTTGCTGCTCAGGCAATTGTTGGCCGTGATGAGGTGACTCTCGGCGGCGTCGAAAAGCCCAACTCGGGCAGCGGCGACGCTGATCCCCAGGTTCCAATTGGCGCAGGTCTCTTCGTCGCCGAGCTCTTTGGCCAGTTCGGCAGATCGCTCGAAGATGGCCGTATTCGTAACCACTTCGGGGCTGGCGAGGATGCGATCCTGGACCAGGGGGAAGAGAGAGACCGTCCATCGATTGCTTTGCCGGGCCTGAATGGCCACGGCATCTAAAAGAGCTTCCGGTTCGTCACAGAGGGCTGCCAGGCCGTGATCGCTCCACCACTCGATGAAATTGACCCATTGCTGGCGAGGTCGGTCGAGATATGGAGCCCGGACGCGGGCGGCGGACGCTTCAAAATGAGCCTGCCAGATCGGCAATTCCCCACAGAGGGGAGCATCATCACCGTTCATCTCTTCTGCCAGGGCGGCGACGATATTGTCGGTAACGACAGGGAGATCGGCATCGGATACCAGGGGCGCAGCGGCCAACCAAAATGCGGCGCGCGCAGAAGGGGTTGAAGCCAGAGGGGCTCGCCCTTCGAGAGACTCCAATCGGAAGCCGCGGCGCATGGCCAGAACCGGCGTCGATTGCAGGCGCGGGGTTAGAGAATCTTGATCGAGGCTATCCCCTGAGTTCCACCCGTAGGGGCCGGGCCGGCATCGATGAGCCTCCTCGTCGCCGCAAGGGGCCGCCTCATCGGTGGTGATCAGATAGGTCCACAGCGATCCGGCGCCGGCGCTCTGGAATCGACGCAGGAGATCGGCGGGCTCGTTGACCACCGGTAATTGAAGGCCGTGCATCTGGAGGGTGGCGTAGATGGCCAATGCCCAGTCCTCAAGATCGTCGTCCTCCAGTTCGGCAATGATCTCGCGATAGGCCGGCCCGTAGGTGCCCCGGCGTTGTTCCATGCGGAGGCGAATATCGGCCCAGCGATACCAGCCGGCGCGATGATCATCGAGTCGGCGCTTGACCAATGTCTGGCGATTTTTGACGCGCTCTGCGTAGTCGTCATAATCGCCGAAGTGATCAAGGAGAACGATGAGGCTGTCCAGGTAATCCGGGACATTTTCCGGGTTCCATGCGCTGCTGGTGAGCCGATCGCCCAGGCGAATGGCCAGCTCCGGTTGACCAGCGCTGGCGATGACGGGCAGCACCGCCAGGAGTAGATCCTCTTCTTGACCGGAGATATCTTCCCGTTGGGCCAGTTGGGAGATCCAGAAGGAGGCCCCATGGGTGTCTCCGGCGGCGATGAGGGCCGCTGCGCGAGTCCAGTCATTTAGGGCTTGCCCCGGAATTTGGGTCATCGAGCGGGGGTGCAACCCCAGTGTGGGCGGCGCAAAGGCCCGGCCGTCGTCGCCGCGCAATAAGGGCCGAGACAGAGCGGGGACCACCAGACGGGGGGCGCCGCCGGGGCAATCAACGATGGCGTCGGCCGACAGGCGAAGGGCCGCGTCTTCAATGGCCAGGGGGTGGTCACCAATGGGCTGGTCGATTTGACGTGGCAGGGCCTCGACGTGGACCGAACCGGTCAGGTCGAGATCGCAGGCCTCATCGTAGACCAGGGTCGCTCGAAGGGTCGTCTTCACTCGCGGCGCAGCGGCGATGCCCAGCAGACGTCCCTCGTCGGTGGCGCCGACGACTTCGGTCCAGGTGTGGATGAGGTCGCCGCCGGCGATGCCGTTTCGAAGGATGGGAAAGCCCGGTTGGCGCCTGAGCTCGTCGAAGTTCCCGAGGACTCGAATCACCTCGTCATCGGCGGTGGTGTCGAAGAGGTTCCAGCGGCGATGGGAGCCGGTGAGCCCACACTGATCAGGGAATTCATCGACCGAGTCAAACCAGCACAGGTCGTCTCGTTGGGCGACGTCTACATCGGTGATGGGGCGCAGATCGCCTGTGAGCGTTTTTTCGAGCGGAAAATCGTCAAGCCGCTGCAGCCGATAGCCCCATTGACCGGACTGAACGACGGCGAAGAAGTGGGTCAGTTCATCGGCGTCGAGGACGACCAGGGAGCCCAGATCCCATTCGGGCTCAAAACCTCGCTGATCCTCGGGAAAATAGGCCCAGAAGCCCTGGTCGGTGAGCCCTAATTGGGCGTGATGGGAGGTTCGGGTCGGTTCCTTTATTTCCCAGTCGAAGTCGAAGGTATCTGACTCGTGAGGAGTCTGCATCCAGGCACAGGCACTGAGCAGAGCGGCCCAGCCGGTGATGATGACGAGAGAGCGAAGACCTGTCATGAAGCGGTACTCCATCCGATAAAATGCCGATGGCGCGGTGCCGCAAGAACTCATCGCGGCAGCGCGCCATCTTAACATAGCAGGGATCGAGGGAGAAACCGCTACCCCTTTTGGTCGTAGGCGGCGATGATCTTCTGGACCAGGGGGTGGCGCACCACGTCGTGTTTGTGGAAGCGGCAAAAAGCGATGCCCTCGATGCCCTCCAGAAGATTGAGGGCTTCAATAAGCCCGCTCTTGCGGTGCGAGGGCAGGTCGATCTGGGTGATGTCACCGGTGATGACCGCTTTGGAGTTGAAGCCGATGCGGGTCAAAAACATCTTCACCTGGGCGGAAGTTGCGTTCTGGGCCTCGTCGAAGATGATGAAGGCGTCGTTTAGAGTTCGGCCGCGCATAAAGGCCAGGGGGGCGACTTCGACCACCCCGTGTTCGAGCATGCGCTCTGCTTTTTCGACCTCCACCATATCGTGGAGGGCGTCGTAGAGAGGCCGAAGATAGGGGTTGACCTTCTCGGCCAGGTCGCCGGGCAAAAAGCCCAGCTTTTCACCGGCTTCGACGGCGGGACGAGTCAAGATGATGCGCTTGACTTCCTTGTCGAAGTAGGCCGACAGGGCCATGGCCATGGCCAGATAGGTCTTGCCCGTGCCGGCGGGACCGATGCCGAAGACCACGTCGTTTCGACGCATGGCGTCCACGTAGGTCTTCTGGGACAGCCCCTTGGGTGAGATGACCTGGGCGTGTTTGGAGGCGAAGACCTGGTCGGAGAAAATATCGACCAGATCCGTGTCGGGCTCGCGGGTCAAGATGTCGACGGCGCGGCCCACGTCGATGGCGCTCAAGTGATAGCCCTTCTCGCCAAGAGCGTATAATTCCTGGAGCACCCGGGCGGCGGTCTCCACGTCGGAGGCGCTGCCCTCAATGGTCATCTCCGCTCCGCGAGCGCCGAGACGCACGTCGAGTTTATCCTCGATGAGGCGCAAAAAGGCGTCGCGGTGGCCGTAGATATAACGGGCGATCTGAGATTCTGGAAAGGTGAGTTGCCGTGACTCGCTGTGACTCAAGCGCATACCTCGCTGCTATTGACTCCCGTCGAACTATTCAGTGGTGCTCGGGTGCTCGACACTCTCTTCATCGTCGACTTCATTGTCGTCGATAAAGCGAAGGGTGTAGCCCTCCGGGTGGCGTTCGTAATGCCACAGAGGATTGGCCCGTGGATAATACAGATCGGAGGGCAATAACAATCCCTGATCGACGAGATCGTCGAGCCGGGCCGGCGGCCGGTTATGAAGGAGGGTCGATATCTCGACGGCATTGGTGATTCGCTGTCGTTGAGCTTCTATCAATGGCGGCTCGATATGAGCACGCAGGGCCTGGCGGTCGACGGTGGCGAAGAAATCGGCGTTTTTAAAATTGAGGTAGGACCACACGCCCAGGCCGAGCAATAAGCTCAAGATGAGGACCGTAATGCTGTGATGGAGCAATAAGGTGGCAACGCTGGTCTTTTTGGGCGGCGGTATTTTCTCAGACGGCTGCGGTGGCGGCGCGGAGGTATCGCTCATGATGACCCTCGTTTCTTCGACGACGGCGATCGTACTCGGGTGGGTTCGATTCCCCGCAGCAGTCCCGTCAGCGCCAGGGAGCCACCAATGGAAATCAGAAGCCAGGCCACAATATTTTGCCCCACCCAGTCGAAGCGAAATAGCTCGAAGGCGCTGCGCCAGGTGCCGGCCGGGCCGTGAGGCATCAAAATCAAGAGGAGGCCCGTGGTGATGAGAAAAAGGACGATCGTGCCGCGGATGGCGTGACCACCCATAATATGCCCCACGCCGGGGCTGATGAGGGAGAAGATACGGCGCAGGCCACTCTGGAGTCTATCTCGCCTCCCCAGCGTGGCTTCGCTGTGGACCCGGGCGTGATAGTCCATCGATGAGCCGGAAACGAAGGTCTGGTAACAGGGGCGACAATAGTGGTGATGGCCCGTATCCTCGGCCTCCTTGGGATCCCTTGCCAACCCGCATTTGGGGCAGGGCGTGCTCACCCGGCGGCTGAGCCGCAAGGGGAGAGTCAAAAAGAGGGCGATCAGGGCGATGAATCCCAATAAGGGGGCCGACGAAAAGTCGAGGTCTTCGCCGGCTACCACGGTCCAGACGGGGGCGATGAGCCCCGGGCCGCCGTCGACCCCGGGGGCGTGGTCCTCCCAGAAGAGGTCGCTGTCTGCGAAGTCGATCATCAAAAAGCTGTGGGGATCGCGGCGCTGGAGTTCCATGCGTCGAGAGGTGGCCCACAAATCAAGAGCGAAGGCCTGTTCCAGAGCCCGCTGGCTGTCAGCATCGTCGCCCAGCACCTGATGGGCTCGCATTTTGTTGAACCAGGGCGCGGCGGCTTCGCCATCGGCTGACGATGCCTGCTCCAGCACGGGCAGCGCCTTCTCAGACTCGCCACGGGCGATGAGCACGGCACCATGAAAATTGAGCCACTGGGCGGCGAGTCGTTCATCGCTGGTCAGATCTTGGGCGGCGAGCCACTCGTCGATCTCGATCATATCGTCGGAGGTGGCCGTTCGAAAGCGGTCGACCTTCGAGACATAGGCCGCAAGGTTCGGCTCTTCGGTGCCCAATCCATCAAGCCAGGTTCTACAGTCGTCGTCGGGACAGCCGTGATAATGGGCGTGGAGCAATCGCTGGGCGTCGCTGCCCGGATAATCCAAAAATCGCCCCACCTGATCGTCGAGCCAGGGAAGGGCGGCCAATAACGCGAAAAAGCACGCTGCGACCAGGCGCTCATTGATCTGCTGGAAGGGAGTGACCAGCACCAGCAGAAGGATCATCGACAACAGAGGGGACTGGAGAATCAACCCGGGCACCAGGACGACTGCCAGCAAGACGATTACCGTCTGGGTGCTCGAAAAACCCCGTGGCATCACCCGGGTTCCGTCGTAGGCGGCGATGCCAAAATAGCGGAGCAATTGGCCCAGCAAAAAACCCAAAAATGCTACGCCCAGAGCGATGAGGAGGAATAATGAGCCCTTCAATGCCCAGGCGATACGGGTGTCGAGCCAGCCGTAAGTCTTCTGTAGTCCTTCCGAGTAGGCAGGGATGGCTCGAGGAAAAGACGAGAGATCTCGGTCCAGGCGCCAGTGGACCATTTCCAGGTCTGCGTAGGGCAGGTGAGGCGCCAGGGCGTCGGCTTTTTCGATGAGCCTTCGCATGTCCCGTTCATCCAATCCCCGCTGTTGACCGGTGCGTGCCGTATGGAGAACCGCTGCTTGATGGTAGGGCAGGGTCGGGATTCCCACGCTGACCGCATCGTGACGAAGGGCGTCCAATTCATCGAGACCTGGCCCGCCGTCGTCGAGCGATCGCTGCCAGAGGCGCCATTGGACGCCGACATTGACGGCGCTCAGGCTTGTCTCGGGCAGCGCTTCCGTGGCGTCGGGAACGGAACTCTCGCCCATTCGCTCGAGCATGGCCTCGAAATTGGGGTCCCCCTCGTCGGCCTGGAGCATCGTCGGCATCAGGGTCACTAGGACCAGTGCAGCGGCTGCCAGATAGGTTGCGAGTTTGTCCGCCCGTCTTATCGCTTTATTGATGTGGCGCTGAGGAGACACTTTAGTCATGCCTTGTGGCGAATCTGCAGGGGGACAAAATGGGTCCGAATTTAGAAGTCATATTCGGTAAATCATTGTAGGTCCAGTGCGGTGATGGGTGCAATAGGCGTTAAGAAATGTCAAAGGTGGGTGGTGGGTAGTGGGTAGTGGGAACTACAACGGCATACGGCAACGGCAACGGCAACGGCATACGGCATACGGCATACGGCGAAACGGCATACGGCAACGGCATACGGCAACGGCATACGGCGTAACGGCAACGGCATACGGCGAAACGGCATAACTACGATGGCGACAGGTCAACCGG
>SLJM01000248.1 GCA_007135085.1 Myxococcales bacterium | reverse complement strand
CCCGCTGGCTTTCGCAATCCTGTCGGCGGCCATGGTGGCCTGCCATGTGCCAGTCGACACCGTCAGCTATGGCGAACTCTGCCTGCCAGAGAGGGCCGACTGCCCCTCATCAGTGGATCTGGAGCGTCCCCAGGTCGGTCGAAACGCCATGGAGTTGACGCTCCATGCCAAAAGCCCCGACTCCACGGCCACCGTTCGCGTGACCACCGACCAGGAGATCTCCCTACCAGACCCTCGGGAGTCCACCGACGAGGGGCGAATTATCTTAGGGGAGCGCGATTTTCCGGCCGGGGACGGCGAGATCATTTACGAACGCCTGAGCTCTTACGATCTGACCGTGACCTCCCGATTGCGCCTGGAGTTAATCTGCACCGAAGGAGATTGCGACCACCGCCTTGAATACCTGCACCTGCTGGAGACTCTGGAGTGCATCGAGCACGCCAGCTGCAGTCGCGGACAATTCTGCGAGAACGTCTATGGCCGCTGCGCCGAATGCACCGATTCCTCTCAATGCTCGTCAGGACAGACCTGTGATCGCGAAACTGGCTTATGCTTTCCCGGCGACGCCGGCGGGTGCACCACCGCCTCCGGTGGGCCCTCAATGCCAATCCTGCTCCTTTTGGCGCTGGTGATCGGCCTATTCGTGTTGCGACGACCTGCGGGCCACCTCCAATTTGCTGCTGCCGCAGCGCTGGTGGTCGTGGTGGGCATCGTCTTCGTCGCACCCCAGCCAGCTCAGGCGGCGACGAGCGCCTCCATTAACGCCGGCGGGGGAATGCGCGTCCTTTCTGGAGAACCGGGACGGGTGACCGGGGTGGGCTGGGGAATTACGGTGGCTCAACAGATGCGATGGCATCGCCTGGGCGCCAGCTTCGAGCTTTCGACCCATTCCTTTCCCCTTCGCGATCGTCGCGGCACAGATCAGGGCAATATCTCTGGATACGGCGTGGGCCTGGGGCCAAGAGTCTATCTTCCCCTGCCCTTGAACATCCCCGGTCTAAATCTAGACGCTCCCTTCGAGGCCATCCTCGCCGTCGACTACACCCTCTTCGGCGTATCTGACAATCGGCTGGCCACGATGACCGGTCTGGACCTCTCCTATCACTCCTTGGGCCCAACCGTGGGCATTGGCTGGCGCTGGGCGGGGATTCAGCTGGGATTGCACGCCAATTACTCCCATATTTTCGGCTGGCCCGGCGGAATCTTCACCGTCGATCTCATGGCCGGCATCGGCCACTGAGGCGCTCACTTTTCCGGGGGTGGTCGGTTTTAGTTGGTACTCCGATGACGTTCCGGAGACCAAAGACTTCAAGAGATTCGATAATCCACAGAGACAGGATCACCGATCGAGGTGGATTGCGCTCTCAGTCTTCGTAGCGCTTGCGCTGCTCTTCTTTGAACGCTTTGAGTCGTGTCTTGAGCTTACGCTTGCTCAACACCCGGGCTTCTACCAGGAGCTCGGCCATGGTCTGGAGGATGCCCTTCTGGTATTCGATTTCCCGCTCCAATTTATCGATAATCCGGCGCTGTCTTTCCACGACCTGAGCCAGGGTCAATTCCTCGGCTTTCTCGGCCTCGTCGAAGTCGAAAAAACCGTCGCGTTCGATGGGAAAAATCCCGGACTCCTCGCTGGTATTTCCCCCCTCATCGCCCCCGAAGGTGCGCCCGTCGGGACGAGAGCCGCCGCCCAGTGAGGCCTGGCCTGGGTCGTCGTCGCCGAATTGCCCCCAATTGACCGACGACGAGGTAGCTACGGGCGGCAATTCGCGATCCTCTTCCTCGTCGAGGTGGTCGCTGAACTCATCGAGCGCCGTCTCGATCTGAGCCGAACCATTGGTCTCGGCCACCGATTTGGCTCTCAGCGGGTTGGGCTGGTCAACCGTCTTGTCGTCGTCCTCGAAAAAATCGTGATCCCCATCGATTACGACATCCCGGGTGGGTGTATCATCCAGACCTCCACCGGAGCGCTGACCCTCTTTGGCCGACTGTTGGATCAGATCCATGAAGGGGTTGTCCGTGGCCAGATCGATCTGCCGTGTCGGAGCGCCGTCGTCGAGGGGGGGCTTTTCGATGATTCCACTTCCCCCGGGGCCGGTGGGCGATCGGGTGGAGCGCTCCGGCCGGCTGCGCCTGGCCTTGGTGCTGACTGCTGATCCCTTTGATTTCGATCTCGGCGGCGGTGACGACGCCCCATCGCTATTGCCATAGTGGCGATCGACCTCGGCGACCAGAACGTCACGGGGTGTCAATACCAGGGAGGGTGAAACACCGGTCTTATCCCGCAATTTTTCGATCACCGGCCGTGCTTTTTCCACGTCATAGACCGCCAATTTGAAGAGGCGCTCCCCATCGTTTTTTTCCACGGGGAGGACGCCGTATTTTTTGGCCAGATTGGCGGCGATACTCTGGAGGACCGGAGCATCCACTTCAAACGAGGGCTGCCCCCACACCTCGAGCCCCCAATAATCAGCCATGGAATCCGCTAATTTCCCGGGCTCCAATTCAAGCCGATCCAACATTTCATCCACCAGCGACTTCTGGTTCATCGAGGCACGCAGCACGCAGCGCTGCATATCCTTTTTCCCCACCAACCCCCTATTCACCAGATAGTCGACCAGCTTTTGTTCCATCGCCAAAGAGCCCAAAAATTAAAGGTAATTCAAAGACAAAGGACGCACTGACACAAATACGTCCTGGGAAATTGGTGGCTCATCGAGCCAAATAGAATGGTTCAACACTTCTGAACACATTCCTCATATTCGTCCTGACAACCGGCCGGGCATTGAATGCTCTCCGGCGGGCAACTGACCTCGCAGGATTGCTGGCGGATCTCGCATTGCTGAACACAACTCTCGGCGTCCCCCGAGATGGTCCATTCGCTGTCATCACCGGCCAAAGCCAGGGTCCCCATGGACGCAAAAAAACCAAAGACGAATAGAAAAGCCAGCAATTTACGAATCATGACCATGCTCACGGAAAAAAGGAATTCCAGTGGTTCGCCTCATGGACTTAATCATAGCGGCGTCGCGCCACATTCACAACGGGCTCGACACGACGGAGGCACCGATGTGATGGAGCGGGTTGCGATGACTCGAAATCGAATCACCACGATACTGAGCGCACCGTTCCCCCGCGGCGTAGTCCAGCCGCTCCACCCCGGGCCCAGCGGGCCCTCCACTCCGCGCGCAACGCGCGCTCCATCCCTGCGCGAGCGCCGTCGAGCGCACCACTCACTGCGCCGCGTCGGCCAGTCGGTCCACCACCTCGACCACGATCTGTCGCGCCTCCTTTAACTCCTCGACCGTGTCGCATTGGGTGCCCATGCATACGAGCAGCACATCTTCGGGTGCCTCTTCGACGCCGAGCAGCTCGGCCGGCATCTTTCGGCGCGCCGTATCGAGCTCGCCGGCCACCTCGACCTGCCCAAAGATTCCATCCTCGGCGCGGTAGGGCCAATCTCGCATCAACTCAAAACACCGACCGGCTGCAGCAATCACCTCGGGCCTGCGCAATACAGTGCCACCGGGCAGCGCTCCCGTGCGATCGGCGACGAGCTCGAGCAATTTTCGGACGAATTTGGGATTGGTCACCGCCAGGCCATATAGATAGCTGTCGTCGACGGCATCCAGGACGAGCCTGATCTCGGCTCGGCGCAGAACGTCATGGGCGGCACAGAGATAATCCTCGCAGATGAAGCGATCATAAATTCCACAATCTCGCCCGTCGACGCCGTCATTCTGCAACGGATGGACCAGACAGCCCACTTGTTTCGGCCGGCCCTGTCGTGTCTCATCCTCTGCGGGATCGAAATCGACGAACCCCAGAAAGGGACAGGAGCGAAGGCCGGTGAGTAATTTATCCTCCGGCCCGTCCTCCCATTTTTCTCGAAATTTCGTCAGCGACTGCTCATCGCCGACGGAGGCCTCTTGATAAAAGGCCCGGGTACGCCGCAGCAGACGAGCCCAGGTGGCCTCCTCGTCGTGGACCACGTGGTTGTAGAGTCCGCAGCATGCACCACAGCTCTTGCGACCGTCGGGATGACACAGAGTCTGTGGAACGGTGTCACTCACACTGCTTTTCCGGGTTGAGCAATCGCGCCCCTTCCGGTGGCTCAAATTCGAAACCGCTGTCGGGCAGGCTTCGATTGACCCGGGTATTACGAAAATCGATCTCGTTCGTATTTCCGTAAGGGTCGTAGACGGTGGTCTTCGACACCTGGAAGGTCTCGGGATCGAGCTCGAAGCGAAGCATCCGATAGTGGGAGGTCGGCTCTTTGGGGGTCAACTCCAAAATCGGCGTCTCCGCTGTGGAATTGTCGGTCAATTCCACGTCAAATTCGTCGAGCAGATCGCCCTGCCCCATCAAAAATCGAAGGGTCGTGGGAAGCTGGCTATCTTGCAGGCATTCCTTGAAGACCTGCTGAAATTCAAATTCGTAGATCCACAGGGCGTTGCCGTCGCTTATCAGGATTCGATCCCGGGCCTGATCGTCTCGAGCCTGATAATAATCCCATCGCATCATGCCCGGCTTTTTGAAATAGACCCGCCCCCGAGAGCGCTTGGCCTCCCCGGCGGCGACGTCGGTATAAGTCTGCAGGAAGGCGGCCTGAAAGTCGTCGGTCTCCCGATAAAAGCGCTGCACCCTTTCGGCCACCTCCTCGGCGCTCATCCCCTCGGGAGCCTTCTCGCCGGCCGACGCCGTCGCCAGGGCCCCAAGGGATATCACCAACGCAGCCATCAGGCCCAAAAAGCCACTCTTCATCAGCCTAAAACGCTCCACGGACATATTCGCTCCCACAAAAAAGGTTCCCGATCCGATCGGGGTTCGCCGATGCTCCTCAGTTGCTGAGCACCACTTGATTCTATTCATTAAGACGTTTGGCCCGCCGATTTATTCGCAAATATCGTCATCATCGCTCGCCGGGCTACCGCCGCTGCATATCATCGCCGGCCGGCCACGTCACGACACTGCCCGCGATGCCTCATCGATCTCGGCGACGATGATCTCGATCTCCACCGTGTCGATCCGCTTGACGTTGGCCTCCATGACTCGGAAGCGAAGGCATTCCCACTCGATCTCGTCTCCCACGGCAGGCACCGCTCCGGTCTGAGCGAGCAAAAATCCCCCGAGAGAGTCATACTCCCCTTCTCGAGGCATTTCGATCTGGAAATATTCCTCGATTTCGTCGATGCCAATCCGTGCGTCAGCGAGCACCGAATTATCGGACAACTCGATGAGCTGCGAGGGCTCCACGTCATATTCGTCCTGAATATCACCGAAGAACTCCTCGATGATATCCTCCAGGGTGATCAGCCCTGCCGTGCCGCCAAATTCGTCGACTACCACCGCCAGGTGAATCCGTTCGCGCTGAAATTCGGTGAGCAGATCGGAGATCGGCTTTGTTTCGGGCACAAAATAGGTCTGGCGCAGATAATCTTCGATCTCGAAATCACGACCGGACGCCATGAGTTGGATGATATCTTTGGCGTAAAACAACCCATCGATATCATCCAGGGTCTCGCCATAGACAGGCAGGCGGCTGTGGCCGCACTCCAGAAGGCGCACCAAGATCTCGTCGAGCTCCATATCATTTTTGATGGCCACCATATCGGTGCGGGGCACCATGACTTCCCGTACGATCGTCGCCGGAAATTCGACGACCGATCGCATCAAAAAGCGCCGACTTGACGCCGGCGAGTCGGCGCGCCCCATCAATTTGAGCAGCATCTGCCGGGCCCGGGATTGATCGGTGCCCCGATCCTGCTCGGCCTCGCCGACCACAGCCACCACCAGCCGCCGAAACCCCAGAAAAAGCCGCGTCAGTGGATAGAGGATCACATAGGGCAGGCGCAGCACTCGCAACCCCCACAGCGCGAACCGGCGTGGATTGCTGCGAGCGATCGCCGTGGGCACCACGTCGGCGAGCAACACCATCAGCAGGGTCATGGCCACCACCAGCCCCGCCAGGGACCACCCGTCGACGGCCATGAATTCGTTGAGGATCAGCACCGCCAGCACGACGGCGCAGATCACGGCCAGGCGACTGGCCACGGCGAGCACAATCGACACCGAGCGGCGACGTTGCTCCCACCATTGGAAATTCGTGGAGATTTTCGAGCCCTGCCCCTCGTCTTCACCGGCGACCGCTCCCACCTCACCGGGATCGACATCCTCAAAGGCCCGCCGAACACCACTGCAAAAAGCGGCCACCAAAAACGCGACGAGCAACCCCACAGCTTCAACTATGACAACGTCCAACGTCGTCGACCTATGTTAGAGAACTCCACCGGTAGCTCCCACCCACTGGGAGCCCTGATTCATCGATACCCATACTAATCATAAGCACCGAACCAAACCCTATTATTTCCGATCTTTGCCGTCAGGCAAGAATTCCCGGGGAATCCGATCCCCTTCCCCCCGGTTGCCAAGTCGGGCCGGCCCATGCCATAGGAGGGCCCGCCCGCTTCAAGGGCCCGACCACAACCCTGACCGACGTAATTATTCTCCCCGATGTCCCCCAACCGCCCGATACGACGGCTCTTCCCGATCCTGTTGCTCAACTTGACGGGATTTGCCATCGCCATTCCCGTCCTGCCCGCCCTGGCCTACGCTTTGGGCGCCTCTCCCGTGGACGTGGGACTGCTCTACGCCGTTCAGTCTCTGGGCCAATTCATCATGGCTCCCCTGTGGGGAAAGTTCTCCGATCGCCTGGGCCGAAAACCGATCCTATTGGCCACCTTCGCCGCCGCGGCGATCCTGGAGTTGGCCACGGCTTTCATCGGTTCTCTGGCCCTGCTCTATGTGGCCCGGTTCTTCGTCGGCCTCTGTGCGGGCAACGTAGCCACCGCCAGCGCCCTGATCGCCGATAGCACGGAGGGCAAGGATCGAAGCAAGGGAATGGCCATTATCGGCATCAGCTTCGGTATCGGCTTTACCCTGGGCCCGGCCATCGGCGCCCTGGCCGGCCTGCTCGCCGAGCCCGGCGTGGCAGGCATCACCGGTGCCGGCCTGCCCTTTGCGGTGGCGGCGGCGATGAACGCCCTGACTCTGGTCCTGGGCGCATGGCTGCTTGTCGAGCCGGCGGGCAGCGCCGAAAAACGCCGCCAGAATCGCCAGCGATCGCGCCCGGGATCGATTCGAAGTCTGCTCAAAAAGCGATCCGTCTTACTCCTGTGTGGAATGTTCTTCTTCTACACCGTGGCCCTCACCGTCTTGGAGGGGACGTTCTTCATCTATATGGAGGCCCTCTACCAATTCGATATCGTCGAGGTGGGCTTTATCTTTGCCGCCATGGGATTGCTTATGGCTCTCTTCCACGGCGCCGTGGGACCCCTGTCCAGGCGCATCGGCGATCGGCCCATGGTCATGCTGGGGGTCATGCTCTTGGGAGTCGGTCTCTTGATCGCCCCTATCTATCCGGCGTTGTGGTTTTTGCTCCTCGCCCTCGCCGTGGCCACCTTCGGTCGGGCGATCGTCCACCCCGGGATCCTGTCTATGATGTCCAAACTCAGCTCTGCACAGGGTGAAACGGGACAGTTGATGGGGATCCTCACCTCCGCTTCCAGCCTGGGTCGGATCATCGGCCCCGCGCTGGGAGGTATGATCTTCGCCTATATCTCACCGGCGGCCCCCTTCTATTTTGCAGGGATCCTCCTGCTGATCACCGGCCTGTGGTGGTGGCGACTCACCGATCGATGAGTCCCCCATTGACACGGCCCGCCTTTCCGTCGAGGGCCTGCGTCAATTTGCCACACCCCATAACCCCTCGTATCGCTGGCCCTGATCGCCCTCATCTTGTTACCTTCGTCAACGTCGTTTGGGCCGCATTTTTTGCGCCCCATTGCCCCATTGAGCAGAGTTCACCGACCGGTGATTTTTTCGGGCGAAATGATGTTGACATCGCTCCGGACCTCATGGGAATAAGGCATCCCTTTCGAGGGGTGCACGTCGCATCTAACGCGGCGTCACCTGACTCGCCGACGTGTTTTTCGCCTTTATGGAGTGTTTGGACGTATGAAAGCTCGCTACCTGACAATCGCAGGAGTGCTCACGCTCGTCGTCGCGATCGGGTTTTCGGCCTGCTTCAATCCGCGGGAAGGATACGCCCCTGAGCAACCCTTCGCTTTCAGCCATGAACTCCACGCCGGGGTCAACGAGATCCCCTGTGGCTACTGTCATGTCAGTCCCGGCGAAGGACAACACTCCTCGGTGCCAAGCGTCGACACCTGCATGAATTGCCATAGCCAGGTGGCCACCGACAGCGAAGATATTCAAGAACTGACCAGACATTGGGAGGAAGGCATACCGGTGGAATGGGTCAAGGTCCACGACCTGCCCGATCACGCCAAATTCAGCCACCAACCTCACGTCCAGCGCGGCATCGACTGCGTGGAATGCCACGGCCAGGTCAACCGCATGGACGTCGTCGAAGTCACCCACGAATTCAATATGGGCTGGTGCGTCGATTGTCACCGGGACCCGGAAAACAACGCCTCGATCGACTGCGTGGTCTGTCACTACTGATCGCGCTCCGCCCCCGCTGGTTTGATACGGCGGAGGCGGTTCTGGAGAAGAGTTTGAAGCGGCCTTCTGATTGGATATGAGCCGCAGACGTTCAACTCAGCTCGCGCCCTCGGGGCTCACCGCTCTCGATAAGCGCGACCATTTCACCAAACGGTTGTTATGAGTAAGAACCCAAAAGATCCGGATCTGCCCAGGCACTCCGAACCGCAACCGGGCGCCTCCGTCCTCCTTCGTTCACACGATGACGGCGACGTGTCCATCAGCTTTTCTGATGGCTCCGAGACTCTTCGGATGAACCGTCGTGACTTTATGCGCGTCAGCGGTGTCGCCGCCGCCACGGCCGCCATGAGCAGCGTGGCCTGCCGTGAGCCCGTGCGCCATATCGTGCCCTATGTGGACCGTCCCGAGGACGTGCGCATTGGCGTGACCAACCGCTACGCAAGCATCTGCGATGCCTGTCCCTCGCAATGCGGCGTGCTCATCAAGAGCCGCGCCGGCCGTCCCTTCAAGCTCGAGGGTAACCCCAAGCACCCGGTCAGCCAGGGCGGCTTATGCGCCCGCGGCCAGGCCTCTTATATGGATCTCTATGATCCGGACCGTCTGCGCACCGCCGTGCGCGCCGACGGCACCGAGGTGGACTGGGACGACGTCGACGCCGAGGTGGCCCAGCAGGTTCAGGCCGCCCGAAACGGCGCCTCGCTGAGAATCTTGACTGGCACCGTCACCGGACCGGCCACGCAGGGGCTCATCGACCAGATCGTCGACGGCCTCCCCAATGCCCGACATTACGTCTACGAGCCCCTGGCAAGCGACGCCGCCCTGGCCGCCACCGAAGCCGGCTACGGCAGCGCCCACATGCCCCACTACCGATTCGACCAGGCCGACCTGGTGGTCTCGCTGGGCAGCGATTTTCTGGGCACCTGG
>SLJM01000505.1 GCA_007135085.1 Myxococcales bacterium | reverse complement strand
GCGGTCCGCCCCGTTTCATCAGCTCGATCTTCGCCTGGATCGACGGTTTATCTTCGACACCTGGCGCATGTCGGCCTATCTGGACATCACCAACGTCTATAATTCGACCAACCCGGAGGGCACGCAATATAACTTCGACTTCACCGAGTCCGCCCCCCTTCGGGGCCTGCCCTTTTTGCCGACCATCGGGATCAGCGCCCGGTTTTGAGTTATGGCGTGCGGCTATAAGAGCGCGGACTGCCAGTCCGCATTCTTTCCCTGGAGCGCGGACTGCCAGTCCGCAATGCGGCCAAGCTGGCCGCGCTCCATTTTTTCTCTCTCCTCGATTTTTTTCCCGCCGCACAGGTTGCTATATTTAGATCTCACACTGAACTGGCTCCCTCGCGAAAAGCGGCTCGGCCATGGACTCTGACGTTCCCCATCGATCGACCATCTTCAGGCCCGATGCCCACTTCGCCGTGGTGTTAGCCGCCCTGCCGGTGGTCTCCGGCGATGTGGCGATCGCTATGGCGGGGCTTCTGATCTGCGGGCTGGCTGCCGCAGGGGCCTGGATGTGGCGATCTGGGCGCTGGAGAGAACAACCCGGTCAATCAACAGCTCACAACCCCGCTCCCGCCTTCTCGACGTCGACGACGGAAGAGACGGTGGAGCTGCCAGTGCCCATCCCTTTTGATAGCGGCCGAATCTCGGTGACGCCCACCGATGAGGCAGGGGCCCCGGAGCGGGTCTTCTTCAGCGCCGCTTCCGCAGAGCATCCCCGCTTTTGTCCGCGCTGCGATCGCCGTTTCCCGAAAGCCTTTGACACCTGCCCCTTCGACGCCACCAGGCTTCGCCGCCAGGCCCCTGCCGAGAAGAAGCAGGAGACCAGGCCTCTTCCCCGTCGCTATTGTCCGGACTGCGATCGCCGCTACGAGCTGACCGCACTATTTTGCTATCACGACGGACGGGAATTGCTGCGCGACCACAAGGGGGCCTCTCAACGAGCGTCGACCTTCAAGATCTGCCGCGACTGCGGCTGGGAGAGTGACGACGGCGACCACAGCCATTGTCCCGGCGACGGCGGGGAGTTGACCACCCTGGATCCCGGCGAGCACAAGAGGGTGCCCCCGGCCTTTCCCTATAACCGCTGTCGTCGATGCGGCCACGTGGGCCCGCCGAATCAATCCCAATGCCCCGTCGACTCCTCGCTGATGCTGCCCGAGCTCAATATCCGGCTCACGGCGCTGCCGCCGATGGGCCACGGGCCGCGGCGAAAAGTCTGCCCCGATTGCGGCACCCAATTTGGCGGCCACTGCGAATATTGCAGCTACGACGGCGAAGCCCTGGTGGCCCTGAATTAGGGATCATCCCAACTAAATATCCCCAGCACCTCGACATGTCTGGTCATGGGAAGCATATCGTGGACCTCGATCTCCCGTAGCTGCCAGCCACCATCGATCAATGCTCGCGCATCGCGCCCAAAACTACCGGGGTCGCAGCTCATATAGACCACCCGCTCGGCGCCCATGGGGTTTTCAGCGAGCCAATTTCGAAGGGGCGTCGACATCCCCTTGCGTGGGGGATTGACCATCACCGCCTGGGGATCGGTCAATCCCCGGGGAGCCTGCAATGCTGTCAGGGTAATCGGATCACCGAGATCGACGACCTCAAACTGAGCCTCGATCCCGGCATCTTCGGCGTTCCCGCGAGCCGCGTCCACGGCGGACGCCACCTCTTCGAGCCCCCATAATTTCGCTCCCTCACGGCCGACGACGGCGTTTAATCCAAGCCCACCGATACCGCAGTAGAGATCCCAGACCACCTTCGCGTCGCCGGCCCAAACTCTGGCCTGCTCGTACATCCGAGAGGCCACGGCCACGTTGAGCTGGGCAAAGGCCCCGGGGGGAATCTGGAGATCGACGAGGCCGTAGCGCTCCACCAGGGTGCCCTGGCCTTCGACGATCACCGTGGGCCCGCGGCGAATGGCGTTGGTCTTCTCGTCGTTGACGCTCACGCCCACGCCGGAGACCTCGTCGAATCTGGCGATTTTACCTACGACGGCACCGATCCAGGATGCCCGGTCGTCACGCACGATAAGTTCGACCACCACCTGGCCGGCGGCCTCGCGAATTGAAACCCATCGAAGGGCTCCCTCCTCCCTGTGGACGGGCACATTCTCGGCGGTCAAGAGCTCTTCGAGCCGGCGGTGGACCACTTCAACGGCCGGGCGCACGACGAGGCAGCCCGTCATGGAGGCCACCTCGTTGCTGCGGGGAGCAAACGATCCGAGGACGACCCGTTCATCACGACGTCGGACCACGAAGTTGGAGCGGTTTCGATAGCCCTGCTGCTGCGGCGCGGCGTGCCAGCTCATCTGGGCGCCCAGGGGCTCGAGGGTCTCCGTCGCCGCCTCGAATTTCGCCCGGTCGCGAAGGCTCTGCGATAGATGCATGGCCGGACAGCCGCCGCAACGGCCCCGCAACGGCGCGGCGTGCGGGCACGGGGGCGCGACGAATTGATCGCCCCGTCGATGGACGGCGGTGATCTGCCCATGGGCTCTGGGATGATGTTGGCTGACGGCGACGAGCTCCACGTCGAGTCGGTCTCCCGGAGCGGCGCCCGGGACCAATACCCGCCGCACCTGCCCCTCCACTTCCGCCTCGAAGACCCCGCGAAGGGCGGCATCCAGTGATTGGATGGTGATATCCTTCACCTATTTCCTCCGAAATAGACGCATCAGCGGCTCCAGGCGAAGCTTCTTGCCCCGCCGACTCGCCGCCACGTGCCATCCCAGGGCCCACCAGAAAAGCATGGTCGCTCCCCCGGCGGCCAACAGGGCGATGACGAGCATAATCGGCACCCCCCGGATGGCCATATCGTAGGGCTGGATGAGGATCGCCGACACCACGGCCAGGCCGGCGGCGATGACGCCCAGGAAGAGGCGAGTTCCCATGGTGTTGAGGGTTTCACCCATCTGGTCCAGCGATTCGTTTCGCACCGTGATCGTCAGGTTTCCGCTCTCCATATCCATCAACACCTGGTCCATCTGCTGGGGGACCTTGGTGACGAAGCTGGAGAAGCCGACGGCGGTCTTGATGGCGCTCTGGGCGATCTTTCGAGCCGAAAAACGGCGCAGCGCCAGGTCGCGGGCGTAGGGCATGCCCAATTCCATGACGTCCATATCGGGCTTGAGGGAGCGCATGATCCCCTCGATGGTGGCCGCCGTCTTGGTGAGCACCGCGTAGTTGGGGTTGAGCCGGATCTTGTGATATTGGGCGGCGTCCATCACCTCTTGAATAAACTGACTGACGTCGATCTCGCCGACGGTGGCCTCGATATATTTGTTGCGGATGCGCTCTACGTCGGCGCGAAACTCGCGCAGGTTGACGCGCCCCACGGGCCGCCCCATCCGAAGGAGAGCTCGCGAGATGGCGTCGGCGTCGCCGGCCAATACGTTGAGGATCAGCGAGATCAGATCGTCTTGTTGGGACGCCGACAGCCGTCCCATCAGTCCGAAGTCGATAAAGACCAGGCTCAGGTCGTCGCGGACCAGGATATTGCCCGGATGGGGATCGCCATGGAAAAACCCGTCGTAGAGCACCATCTTGACCATGGCGTCGAGGAGGGTCTTCAAGACCTGGTCCGCATCTTCGGAGCCCCCCTCGATAGAGGAGAGTTTATTGGCCTCAATAAACTCCATGGTCAGCACTTCCACCGTCGTATAGTCCTCGTAGACCTCGGGGACCGAGACCTCTTGGACGTCGGCGAAATTATTGCCGAATTCCTGGATATTCTGGGCCTCCATTCGAAAGTCGAGCTCTGCGAGGATCGCCTTTTCGAATTCCCGCACGATATCGGTTGGCGAGTAGAGCTCGACCTCCTCGATGGTGGCCTCCAGGATGCGGGCCAGATAGTACAAAATATCCAGATCGGAGCGGATCTGCTCCTGGATGCCCGCCCGCTGGACTTTGACCACACATTCCTGGCCCTCCACGGTGGTCGCCCGGTGGACCTGGCCGATGCTGGCCGCCGCCAGCGGCTTTTCGTCGAAATATTCGAAGCATTCCTCGACCTCTTTGCCCAGGCTGGCTTCGATCTGCCGGTGGACGACCTCGAGCTCCATGGGACCGACCTGGTCCTGGAGCTTTTTGAGCTCGTCAATAAATTCGCGGGGCACCAGGTCGGGCCGCGTCGACAGGACCTGCCCCAATTTAACGAAGGTGGGCCCCAGGTCCTCGAGGACCCGCCGAAAGCGCAGGGCTGCCGCCGACCGATCTTCGCCGATAAGCGCCTTGTCATCTTCGTCGCCGGAGAATTCCCCGTCGGCGCGGGTGTCCGGCAAAAAGCGCCCCAACCCGGCCCGGCGGGCCACGGCTGAAAAACCGTGGCGCGTGAGCACGGCGGTGATCTTCTGGAGGCGGCGAATATCTTGTACGGCGGTCTTGACTGGCGAAGGCATTTTATCTTCTCTGCTATCAGTTACGGCCAGCAGATCGGTGTCATGACCGGCACGGTAACACTACCACCCCATTTTGTGGAACCAATGAACCTCTTCTACTATCAATGGCCTCCCAAAACCGTCAAAAACGGCGGGGATCGGCCAGACCAGATCTCGAGCATCTTGAGCGCCGGAGAAACTAAAGGCCTGTCGACCAGGCTGCGCCTGGCCTCCACGAGCCGACGGGGTGGCGTCAGCGAGCCCCCCTTTGATTCGCTCAACCTGGGTCGTCACGTCGACGACGATCCCCGAGCCGTCGAGGAGAATCGGCAGCGACTCAGCGAAACTTGCGGTCACGATCTGCGCTTTGCCTGGCTCTCCCAGGTCCACGGCACGCGCTGCGTCGACGCCGCCGAGGTCGTCGACGGTGACCGTATTGTCGAGGCCGACGCCAGCTTCACCACCGAGCCCGGGGTCGCCTGCGTGGTCATGACCGCCGATTGCCTGCCCGTGGTCCTCTTCGATCGCCGGGGCTCGGTCGTCGCCGCCGCCCACGCCGGCTGGCGAGGGTTGGTCGACGGCGTTTTAGAGTCCACCGTAGACGCCATGGGTTGCGACCCCTCCCAATTGGTGGCCTGGATGGGACCGGCCATCGGCCCCGAAAAATTCGAGGTCGGCCCCGAGGTACGGGAGCAATTCCTCGACGCCGACCCGGGCGCCGAACGCTGCTTTTCCCCCTCCCCGTTCAATCCCGACGATCGCCTGGTGGCCGATCTCTACGAGTTGGCACGTCGACGCCTGCGCCGCCGAGGCGTCCCCGCCATCGCCGGCGGCGGCGCCTGCACCTTCAGCGACGACGCCCGCTTCTTCTCCTATCGCCGCGACGGCATGACGGGCCGCATGGCCACCCTTTGTTGGCTGGCGCGCTGAGCTCACCTCCCAACTTCGCTCTCCCTCTTTCGCACCACCTCCAACGTCTCACAGGCTGCGCCACTGCAGGCCGAGCTGCAAGATCGCCCGCCGCACGGCGTTGCACGTGGCGTGACTGACCCCGTCGAAACGGGCCAGCTTGCGCTCGTCGCCGGGGATATCGCCGAGACAAAACACCTCTAAGTCGTGGCCATTGCTGGCCAATCCACGCTTGAGGCGAGTCCTGTCGGCGCCGTCTAATGGCAGGGAGGACAGGGGTTGTTCGAGGAAGCGGTCGTCGAAGAGGACCTTGAAATTCGGGAGCACCGGGCTGCGGCCCGCAAAGGAGAGCTCGTCGGAAGGCTCCGGCACATCTCTTCCACAGCATAGGCCGTAGGTGGCCACCAGATTCTGCTCGATTCGGTAGGTCATATAGGCGGCGTCGATGATCTTTGTCGCCTGATGGTCGGGATTTTTTTCGGTCCACTCCAGAGCAGCGCCGATGGGCTGCTCTTCGCCAAGTCCCATGGCCTCCAGAGTCGATACGTCGAGCAGCAAATGAGACAGGGGCCGGGCTCGCAGGTCGGCGCGACACCACAAACGCCCCTGGTGATCGGTGTAAAAGGGCCTGAGCACCTCGTCCAGAGCCACCGACTGCGCCCCAAGGGGCAGGCCCCCCGACTTGATGGTCACCGTCTCCACGATCTCGGCTACTTCGTCGAGAAATGCAGCTCGGGCCGCCTCATCATCGACCAGAGCGGCGATATGGGCGTGAATCGTCAGCCCCTGGGTGGGCTCGGCGAATTGGCGCCACAGAGCGCGGCGGATCGACAATAAGAGTCCACGCCGCGACGGGGGCAGCCTCAATCCTCGGCGCAATCCGTTGGGCATCGTGCTCTGGTGACGGCCCTCGGGATCGATGATGGTCCGCAGCAATCGCAGCTCCGCCCGGCGCCAGACAGCGGGATCGGCCAGATCGTCGTAGGCGCCCAAGAAATCACGTACGGCCACCTCGCGGCTGCGATCGAGGCGATGAGCGAAAATAATGAAGTCCTGACCCTCGAAATTAATCGACCATCCGCAATAGACGCCGGGCCGCGCCGAGGCCATTGCGCATCGAGAGATCAGGCCCGCCACCTGCTGAGGTTCTCCTCGCCAGGGACCGGCCAACGGCACAGCCTGTCCGTAGTTGCCGTCCAGGCGGGGCTCGTATTCCACGATCCGAAACTCCGCCTCCGTCAGGGCCGTCATCACCCGCACCTGCTGCGGGCATTTCAGTTTGCGCAACACCCAATTCTGCAAGGGCTTTTTGCCAAATATACGCTGCCCCGAATTGCCGTAGAGCGCCGCCGGGGTCAGCACCGCCGCCTGCAGATCTCGATCCACCAGGTCCAGGATGACCCCGCAGCTTCGGCATAATTCGGTGAGCACCGACAGCTCGGCGCGCTCGATGATCTCATTATGAATATCGATGGCCTGTCGGTGGAGCTCCTCCAACAGGCCGGTCAGCTGTTCCGTGCTCTCTTCGACGGCCCGCATCCGACGGTAGGCACATAACGAGACGACGCCATCCTCTTCGTTCACCCTGCGCTCCCGTGCTTGCGAGCTCGAACCCTTCATGGGACTCATGCCGATTCCTCGTCGATTGGTCAACGCATTTTATCAAACCACTGGCATCGACGAACATTCCAGCGTCACACCACCGATGTTGACACCGACGAGGTCACCGGTGACTCTTGCAGGTGAATCTTTGGCAACAACATGATCACTGCATGAAGAATATTTTCCTACCTTTCGAAGAGGCATATCAATGACTGATCAAATGATGGCGGAGCCGGGGGAGGCAATGGTCGATGACGGCGCCGAGGGCGCCGTGGCAATCCTGGACAAGGTGGCCAATTTCGGCCGCAACCACATGGCTCAGGCCGTCGGCATCTTATTGCCACTGGCTGGCTTGCTCGCCTTTTTCTACAGCCTCTATCTGGCTTTTCAGTTTCTGACTCACGATTGGCTCGAGCTGCGAGACGTCATCGTGGCGAGCCTGGGGATGGTGGCCGCCGTCTTCTTATTCGCCGTATTATTGGGCGTTCACGGCTTCAAGATCTTTAGCCGGGCCCGCAAGGCCGATGCGGCGGGCACGGAGTACCGCAGCTCCACGATCCTGCGCGCCCTGGCCGGGGCCGCCCGCGGCTATGGTGAGGCCTTTTTGGTGGCCGTCATCGTGGCCATTCCCTTCTTCGGCCTTCAGGGGCTCATCGCCGAGCGAAATGCGCCGGTGCCCCTCTTCGGCGAGGGCTTTGTGGGCGTTCTGATCATTCCCATCGTCTACGCCATTATGATGCTCCTCTTCACCTACCTGGCCGCCGAATTGGTCGAGACCTGGGTGGGTATTCGGGAGAAATCAAACAAAAAAGAATGGTAGATTTGGCAATCCCGTAAGACCCGAAGGGCTCCTCCAAGATGCACCTCGCTGGCGCCATAGCCCTGACTCTCCTCAAGGGAGCGCTGATAATCCTGGCGATTATGGGATTGCTCTTCGTGGGCTCCCTCTTCGTCAGCGAAGGTGGTGAGGAGTTGCGTGAACGCCTGGAGACCCCGGAGAGGCTGGCCGAACTCGAAGAGGAGGGGCTGCGCCATACGGCGATGCTCGCCGACGGCCAGGCCCGGGCGGTGGCCCATAAGGCCCGCCGTCAGGCCCTGGAGATTCGACTGGAGCGCGAGCGGGACTCCTGGGAGCAGAAATTACAAGAGGATCTGGCCACCATCGAGGAGGCCACGCGAGCCCAGGTCGAGCGCATCGAGGAGTCGGTGGCCAGCGGGCAGCGCTCCCTGCAGGACTCGATGCGCCGGCGGGAGCAAGAATATTGCCGGAGCTGGAACCCCCTCAACTGGATCACCTGCTATGCGATTCGAAATCGCTCCGAGGCCGTGCGCGACAGCATGGGCTCCCAGCAGCGGGCGCTTCAGCGACGGGCGGAGATGCTCGAAGAGCAGGCCGCCGACCAGGCCCGCCGACATATGGCCGCCGCCGAACAGCGCCTGGAAGAACAGACCGCCCAATTTCGCCAGGAGATCGAGACCACCCTGTCGGGCCTCGACGATCTGGAGTCCCGGCAGCAGGCCCTGGAAGAAGAGCTGCGCCTCATCGAGGCCGAAGAGGCGCTGCTTCGCGCCGAGAATTGGCTGTGGATCGAGCTTCGCCAGCGCTGGCCCTACCTGCTGGTCATCGCCCTGCTCATCTTTATGGCTCCCTACCTTCGGCGCACCTTCTGGTATTTCGTGGGTATGCCCCTGGTCTCACGAGCGGCCCCGATCGAGCTCTCCCAATCCATGAGTCCTCCCTCGGCCGATGACGAAGTAGTGGTCAGCGCCGGCGAGAGCGCGCGAACCCTGGAGGTCGACGTCGGCGCCGGCCAGCGCCTTCTGGCGCGCACGGGCTATATCCAATCGGACCGCCAGGGGGCTAAAAGTGAGCTCTTCTTCGATCGCCAGGCCCCGAACCTGAGCTATCTATCGGGGCTGGTCCTGCTGACCCGCCTCGACGCCCAGGCCAACTCAGTTGCCGACGACTCCACCGACGGTGCACTGGCGCCGCGAAAGGTGCTGCTCGGCACCCCGGACGAGCCCGACGCCTACCTGATGCGCGTCGATCTCAAAAACCACCCCGGCGTCGTCCTGCGGGCCAGCCACGTGGTGGCAGTCATCGGCGATGTGAAAGTGGACTCCACCTGGCGGCTGACCAACCTCCACGCCTGGGCGACCTCCCAGGTTCGCTTCATCACCTTCTCTGGCACGGGGAGCCTCGTCCTCGAGGGATATGGCGATATCCAGGCCAGCCTGTTGGACGAGCAAAAAGAGCGAAAGCGCATGACCGTCATCGTGGGCTTCGACACTCGTCTGACCTACCGGACCGAGCGATCAGCCACGTTTTTGCCCTATCTGGTCGACCCGGGCCGAGAACCTCTGGTGGTCGATGTCTTCGAGGGAACGGGGGCGGTCTTCTACGAGAAAAATCCGTCGGCCCGAAAGCGCTACCGCTCCACCGGCGAAGCCGTCGCCGGATTCTTCCTGGACGTCTTCAGGAAATTGTTGGGGTTGTAACCGGAGCGCGGACTGCCAGTCCGCAATTTCCGTGGAGCGCGGACTGCCAG
>SLJM01000493.1 GCA_007135085.1 Myxococcales bacterium | reverse complement strand
TGACCTCCGGCGTGACCCCTCCAGTCCACCACAACCAGCGCTGGTTGCCGCTGACCTGCGGGCGCTGTGGATAAAACGCCACCGCCTCCTCGCAACCCAATTCATCAAATAGGATCGCCCCACCCCGGGGCTCCCTGAATGATCGTCTCTCAGCCTGTATACCATCAAAAAGTTGCATTTTTTCCTCCTCCCATCGAAAACCCCCAACCCACTCTCTCGCCGCTCTTCTATTATTATCGACTAATCGACTGGAATTGTTCGCATTTTTTAAACGCCACCTCTCCGAGATCGACGAATGAGTTGCATTGACTTTTTACGGCGTGTTACGCTTCGAGCTGACGCCCTTTCGGCTCCAATTGACCCGCGTGACGCCTTGCCTTCGAGGACTCACCACCTGCTCTCACCCAGGTCGAAGTGACATGGACACGGTTCGTCCCAACCGAATTATTGCAGTATTCGCCGCACTGGTATTTCTCAGCCTCACCGGGGCCTGCACCCTGGACTTCGAGCAATTCGCCGCCGCCGATGTCGGTGTCGACGCCGCCCCGGACGACGCCGATGTCGGCCCGGACGCCATCGACAATAACGACACCCCCCTGGAGCCCGGTGAATTTGGCGGTTTCTGCGAATCCACCGACGACTGCAGCGACGACCTTCAATGCCTCGGTGAAGTCTGCCTGTCGCCATGCACTTCCGATAATGAGTGCCCCGACGGGGCCGGTTGTTATCAGATCGGACAGGAGCGATTTTGTGCTCCCCGATGCAGCGATACCAATAGCTGCGCTCATATCGAGGGACGAGACGACTTGAGCTGCGTCTACCTGGTCCAGACCCGAGAATTTGGCTCTTCGCCCCACAGCCTGGCCCGAGCCTGCTTGACCGACTCCGCCGATGACGGGGTCTTCGACGGCATCGACAACTGCCCGGAAACGGCCAACGCCCCCCAGACGGACAGTGTGGGCGACGGCGTGGGCGACGCCTGTTCGGCCACGCCCCATTGCCACGCCGATGCTGCCGATGGAGTCCTCGACTTTGAGGCCACCACCTTCCGGGCGGGCCAATTCTCCGTCCCCTCCAGCATCGACGGTCGATGGCTGCCCGTGGCGGGCACGGTCGACGCCAACGGCTCTCCCGAGAGCACCCTCCTCCTTCTGGACCGCCAGAGCGGACAATGGCACGACAAGGGCTCCCTGGAACATCCCGGACAAGACCGCTTCTTCGCCCCTACCAACAGGGGGGGCTACTATCTCAGCCCCGGCCTTCGCGACGGCGAGCCCGTCGGCGGCTGGACCCGCATCACCGCCACAGGCGACATTACCTACGGCCCAACCTATTCCGATCCATCGACGACCTACATCAATCCTCGCTCCAACGCCGTGCGCTTTCCAAACGGTGAGGTCCGGGCACTGCTGCTCTACGAATCCCCACTTGTCGGCGGCGACCTCGGATTTTATACGGCCGACCTCGGCTCGAGCCTTAACTTCCAGGCCATTCAATATGCCGGGGCCCTGGCCGCCACCAATGGCCCCCTAAACGATCCGAGCACATACGACGCGCCTCAATCACTGCATCATCCCGACGGCACCACTAGCTTCGCCATGTGGAACCCCGTCGCCTCCACCCTGGTCCTGGTCGACCTTCCCGCTCCCCGCACCGCTCCGTCGGCTTCGATGGCGGTGCACCAACTCCCCATCCCCGAAGTGTGGGTCGATGGCGACAACGGCGACAACGGCGACAACGGACTGGGAGATGAACTGGAGACGGAAGATCTCTCCGACTTCGACCCCATCGCCGTCACCGCTCCCGGGGGCCAGATCTACGTCTTCGACCGCAACACCGGTCGAGCTGGGCGCTTCATCGCTGAGCGCGACGAAGAACATGCCTTTGCCCGTTCCTGGTCGTCATTCGAGCGAATCCCGGAATACGACCTCGACGACTTCGGCGACTTCGACGACTTCCAGGTCTATCTCCTCCCCTTCGCCCGTGGTTTCGGCATCATCGGGCGCCCCGCCGACGGAAGCGAAGCGGGCCTTCAGGTGCGTGAGCTCTACTTTGCCTGTCATCCCATCACCGACTCACGGGACACCGCCGGCGACGGGGTGGGCGATCTCATCGACAACTGCCCGCTCATCGAAAATGCCGACCAGGCCGATCTCGACGGTGACGCCTGGGGCGACGAATGCGATCCCGATATCGACGGCGACGGCATTCCCAACGTCGACGACTTCATCGAAGTCGAAGCGGACGACGACAACGGTGACGACGACGCACTGGGCGAGGGCCTCGAAGAGGAGAACGGCGAAAATGGCGATCCCGAACCGGAGATCATCGACCTGTCGCGAGACAGCACCAACGACGGCGTCGACAACATCGACGCCGACGACACCGACGGCGACGGCATTTCCGACCGCTACGATCCCTTCCCCCTCGATTCGTCCAACGACGGCACATTCAACCGATGGACCACCGACGCCAGCGGCAACGGCTATAGCGACTCCTTTTTGCGGGGCTTGGACTTAAGCCCCTATCGCTACTTCAGCCTCCCCGTGGGCCAGACCTTCGCCTATATCACCGAAGACGACGCCGGCCAGCGCACCATCTATTACGGTGCCCTCGATTCTCCCGATCAGGCCCAGGCCATCGATCTGCCCGCCGACGTCAACCCCCACCAGCTCTCCTTCGGAAACGACGAACACACCATCTATTTTCTGGCCGACGCCCCCGGAGCGGACAACCGATTTTTCGTCTACGACGCTCGGGAAGGCGAAGTGATCTTGGAACAAGATATCTATCCCGACGCCGTTTATCCGGACTATCCCAACCTGGCCCTTCGCTCGGTATCTATGCTCGACGACGACCGCTTCGTCATCGTCCACGAGTCCGGTGACGGCCAGACCTGGCGGGTCTCCCGGGTCACCCCGGGCGAAGACTTCAGCCGCACTCAGATATTCTCTCAATTCCGCTTCATCTGGTCTGCCCATTTCCACAACGATGCCCTCATCTTTCTGGGCGCCGACACGGACTGCCGAGAATGTGCCGGTGCCTATCAATATCTGAGCGCCACCGATTCGTTCACTCTCTTAGAGGGCAGCGCATTTGGCGTCGACGCCATCTCGGCGCGCGACCAATTCGTGACCCTCGCCGGGCCCGCCTCCAGCGATAGCGAGCAACGTCGAATCCAGCACCTTCGCAACCAGGGCACATCCTCCGCCGGATCGGTGCTGGTCGCCGAAGAGCTCAGCCAGTTGAGTGATGTGGCATTTTCTCATTATCGCAACAGCATCGGCACTCCCCAACCCACTCAACAGCCGCCGGTGATGGCTACGGTCAGCCGCCGCGGACAGACCTCGGACCTGTGGATTCATCTGCCTCACCTGAGCGACCCCGATCAACGGTGGCAGCTTCTGGTGGCCAGTGAGGATTCGATCGTCGAAGCCGCATGGGCTCCCTGATCCCCTTAATGCCTGCTCCGTGGTATACGGACATTGTGCATGTTATGGTAACAATCGGTAATCACGTCATACGACCGCCATACGGTGCGAACGCTCGACTGACCCATGGCTCCTAAACTGCCTCAGAAATTCGGCTCCTACACCCTCCACGAACTCATCGCGCGTGGGGGAATGGCCGAGATCTATCGAGCGACCATGCCTGGCATCGGCGGCTTTGAAAAAACGGTGGCCATCAAGAAGATCTTGCCCCACCTGGCGGAGAACGAAGAATTCATCACCATGCTCATCGATGAAGCGCGCATCATCGTGAGCATCGATCACTACAATATTGCTCAGGTCTACGATCTGGGCCGGATCGACGACAGCTACTATATCGCCATGGAGTATATTCATGGCCCCGACCTGTCGGACGTCATCAAGGGGATGGCCCGCCGCAATCAATATGTGCCCATTCCCCACGCCATCTATATCGGCTCCTGCATCTGCGCCGGTCTCCACGTCGCCCACGCCAAAACCGACGAACAGGGCAACCCCCTCAATATCGTACACCGCGACGTCAGCCCTCATAACGTGCTGCTCAGCTATGCCGGGGACGTCAAGATCATCGACTTCGGCGTGGCCAAGGCTTCCACCAAAGAGACCCACACCAAGATGGGGGTCATCAAGGGGAAGCTTCTCTATATGGCTCCCGAGCAGGCCAAGGCAGAGGATATTGACGGCCGCTCCGACCTCTTTGCTGCCGGGTTGATCATCTACAAGATGGTCACCAATCAGCTCCCCTTTCAGGGGGAGAACGAATTCCAGATCTACAACAATATCCTCAACAAGCAGATCACGCCGCCCAAGATCCTCAACCCGGACGTCCCGGACGCGTTCAATGACGTGATCATGAAGTTATTGGCCCGAAACCCTGACGATCGCTACCAGGACGGCTACGCCGCCAAGCAGGATCTGGATCGGGCCCTTCACCAGATCGCGCCGGGCTATACGGTCAACAGGCTCAGCCGTTTTATCGACGAGAATTTCGCCCAACAGCAAAGGGCCGGTTCTCAGGCCCAATTGGGCTCCGGCCCGGCGCCGGCCCCCCAGACCCCGTCGGCCAACCACGTCCACACCGGCCAGAACGAGCCCGTCGAAATCGAGCCCATGCCCTTCGATCCCGACGATACGGCAGATACGGTCAATATGCGTTCCGACCGGATCCGTGAAGCCGTCGATCATGATTCACCGCTGCCGCCGGGCCCTCCGGGAGCGGCACCGCCCCAACAACGACGGGCCACCGTCGACGCCGACGACACCGGCGAGTTCAATATCCCCGGACCACCTCCCGGTCTGAATGTGGCCCCTGCCATGCAGGGCGGCGCAGCCAAGACAAAAAAGGGCATCCCTGCCCCGGCCATCGCCGCCGCCGTCATGGGCCTCGTCGTCGCCGCCCTGGTGGCCCTGGTCGTCGTCATGCAAGACGAGGACGACTCCCAATCCCAGGCCCCCGTCGACGTCGTGGTGGACAGTGATCCCGCTCCCATCGACGAGCCCGAAGAGCCCACGATTTATCAAGTGGTCATCGACTCCATTCCCGACGGCGCCATCGTCTATGAAAACGGGGAGCTCACTGGAATTACCCCCATTGAACTCGACCTCGAGGGCAGCGACGCCCCCATCGAGTTCGAGTTGAGAAAAGATGATTTCGAGCCCCTGAGTTTTAGCCTCACCGTGCACTCCCACGAAGAGCACATCTTCGAACTCACTCCCCTCGACGAGGCTGAGGCCGACGAGGAGGCCGATGAAGATGGGAATGCACGTGCCGAAGCGGACGCTCGGGAAAGCCAGCCCTCCCCAGAGCCTCGCCAGGAGCGACCGCGACCACGTCCGGAGCCCCAGCCAGAACCTCAGCCAGAACCTCAGCCAGAACCCGAACCGGCTCCCCCGCCGCCCCCACCGCCTCCACCGGAGCCCGAACCGGCCGACGATGATGACGACGACGGGCTTTTCGATCCCTTCGGTTGATTTATTACCAAGGAAACCGCTGCCATGTTCACCGCATGTCTTCCCAACTCCAAGAAGCTGATCGCCGCGGCGACCCTCGTGGCCGCCCTCTTTGCCTTCGGACTTCTCAGCCCCTCCCCGGCCGTGGCCGACGACGCTCAGTCCCAGGCCGAGCAACTCTTTGTCGAGGGCCGGGAGCAGCTTCGCCAGGGGGAAAACGTCAAGGCCGCCGAGCTGTTTTTAGAGGCCTATGAGCTGATCGGGCTGCCCGAGCTGCTCTATAATATCGCCCACGCCTACCGACGGGGCGACGAACTGGCTCTGGCCGAGAAATATTATCAGGAATACCTCAACGAAGCCTCCGATCCGCCCAACGAAGAAGACGTCATCGAGACCATCTTCGAGATTCAGCAACAGCGCGCTGCTCGAAAGGCCACCCTCACGCTGATCACCGAGCCCGCGGGAGCAACCGTGTCCGTCGACGATCTCGACGAGTCCAGTTGCCAGACCCCCTGTGAGCTCGATCTGGATCCGGGCCAATACGAATTACAGGCCCACCTGGCCGATCACCACCCCCAGCAAAGACGGATCGAATTAGATGCCCGACAGGCCCGCTCGGTCACGCTCACCCTGGAATCGGAGATCGCCTATGGCCGCCTCCGGGTTCAGAGCGATGTCGACGGTGCCACCTTGCTCGCCGGGGGACAGACCTACACCCTGCCCCGAAGCGCCCCGGTGGAATTGGAGGCAGGCCCACAGACCATCGTCCTCGAGTGGCGAGGCAACCGATACGATCATAGCGTCGACATCGAGCGCAACCAGGAGACCCATCTCTTCGTGCCCCTCGGCGCTACCGGAGGCGGCGACCTGTCCCTGTTGCAGACCTCGGCCATCGGCCTGGGCGGCGCCTCTTTGGCGCTTGCGGCAGCGGCGACCATGACCGGACTGCAGGCCAACGCCACCCACCAGCGCCTGGAGATGCAACAACAGAATCTGGGCATCGTCGATCCCGACCTGGTTCACACCGGGCAGCGACAGAAGTCGATGACCAATATGTTGTGGATCGGCACGGTCGTCACCCTCGGCGCCGGCGCCGGGTTGTGGGCCTGGGATATGTTCGGCTCCTCGTCGGGCGACTCCGAGCGCCTCGAGCCCACTCCCGATGACGATGACCTGGACTCATCGAGCAACGGTACGGAGGTCGACCTTCTCTGAGCCCGGCGATGGGCCTCGACCCAAACTCAGACCAAAAACCGAACTCCTTGAACGACACGGAGCATCTCGTAGATATCCAGGACCGTCTCGGCGTCCTCTACATCGGCGGACAACGTCACCGCCACGTGACGGCCGGCGCTGCTGGATCGGGTGCTCACGTCCAGACGCTGCTCCTTTCCCATCACATTGATCGCCGCCTGAACCACACGGCTGACGAAATCCTGCGAATTATCGCCTATGACTTTGAAAATATAGGTATCGGGAAAGCTGTGAACGGCGATGAGTCGCTCGTACATTGTATTTCGATCGGTCATCTTTTTGCTCGTCCTGCCAGTGCTCTTTGTCAGCCCATCTGATCATCATAACAATTGCCACTGGACAAAACATCCCGATGAACTCGCCACCACACCTCATTCTGGCCAGCGGCTCGCCCTATAAACGGGAGCTCCTCTCCCGCCTTCCCGTTGATTTTGATGCCCTGCCCGCCGATATCGACGAGACCCGCGTCGACGACGAATCCCCGGACTGGATGGCCCGCCGCCTGGCCGAGTCAAAAGCGGCTGCTCTGGCCTCTCAATTTCCAGAATCTTTCGTCCTGGGCTGCGATCAAGTCATCGCCCTGGGAGATCGGTGCTTCTCCAAGCCCGGCAACGCCGATCGGGCGGTGGAGCAATTGCTGGCTCTGCAGGGAAAGACCCACCGCCTGATTACGGCGATCTGCCTGCTGGTGCCCGGATCGGCGCCGCGCCATAGCGAGGTGCCCTTCACGATGGTCATGCGCCCCTTGAGCCGCGCCGCCATCGAGGCCTATGTGGCCGAAGATAAGCCCTTTGACTGCGCCGGCTCCTACCGAATCGAGGCCGCCGGCATTCGACTCTTCGAGACCACCCGCGGAGACGACCCCACCGCCATCGAAGGACTGCCCCTGACCCGAGTGTGGTCCCTGCTCCTCGACGCAGGATGGCCCCATGACTGACCCTGCCGGTGACCGGGAACCATTTCAGCGGTATCGCTCCATCATCGATGACTGGCAGGCATTTCAGGCGGCCCTTAAGCGGCCCCTGCCCACCTGTATCTGGGTCAACCCGCGCAAGACGACCCCCTCCGAGTTGGAGCACCATTTCAACGCCCAGGGGATCGGTTTCGAGCCCATCCCCTGGCGTCCCGGGGCCTACCGCCTCATCGACGTCGCCCATCCGGGGAGTCGACTGGCCTATCTGGCCGGGCTGTACCAGATTCAGGAAGAGGTCTCCATGCTGCCCGTGGCCCTCATGGATCTGCAGTGCGGCCAGCGAGTCTTCGACGCCTGCGCCGCCCCCGGAAGCAAGACCACCGAGATCGCCGCTGCCCTGGGACCGACGGGAACCCTGATCGCCAACGACCGCAATTTCCGTCGTATGCGCCCCCTGGCCCGATCCCTTGATCGGCTGGGCCTGACCAATACGGCGGTCATGGTCGAAGACGCCACCAACCTCTCCGGCGACATCGGTACTTTCGACCGCCTCCTGGCCGATGTGCCCTGCTCCTGTGAGGGGACATCCCGAAAAAATATGGACGCCCGCACGGCCACCACCGATGATTTCGGGCGGCTCAATACGATTCAACGGGCGATCCTAAAACGCTGCCTCGAACTGGCCAGACCCAACGCCCGCGTCGTCTATTCGACCTGCACCTACGCCCCCGAGGAGAATGAAGTCATCGTCGATGACATCCTCGACGAATTCGGCGAATCCTGGCAGTTGATCCCCGCCCGCCCTGAGGGCTTTGCAGCTTCGCCAGGTTTGATAGAATGGCGGGGACAACACTTCGATTCGCAGCTCGAGCACGCCCTCCGGGTCTATCCCCATCATCGCGACAGCGGTGGTTTTTTCGTCGCCGTTTTCCAGAGACGTTGCCCCTGATTATGAATCTCACCTATCCCCCAGCGGCTGAATTGGGCCTCGATCTCAACGACGAGATTTTGGCAGCCCAGGGCATTCGTCTGGTCGATCCCGCCCCGATCCTCGCTCATCTGGAGGAGCGTTTCGACTTTCCTGGCGATACCTTCGACGAGCTCATCTTCTTGCAGGCCAGCACCAAAGTCCTGCGGGTAGCCTCGCCGCCGCTCGAGATCACCGCCCGACCGGCAATCGACCGCCTGGGTATCGATTTCTTACGCATCGACATGGCCAACCCGCGCATGACCACCTCGGCGGTGATGACCTGGGGCGCCAGGGCCCGCCAGAATGTAGTGGACACCGACGTCGAACAGTGCACCGCTTTTCTCCGTCGTCAGACCATCACCCTCACATCGGACCAAATTCAGGCCTGTACGGGGCGAGGATTCGTCGTCATCGGCCACGAGGGATACGGCCTGGGTGTGGGCTTTCTCGAATCGACTTGCCAGGACGACGATAACTTCGCCAGGGTGCGCAGCATGTACCCCCGCGCCTACGCCGCCGACCTGGATCTGACCTCACCGTTCGGCAACCCCTCATGAGCGACGAAATCTCCACCACCGATGCCGAATTACCCCTTCGGGACACCGTCCTGGAGGACTTTCGTCCCCTGGGCACAAGCCCCGCCGGAGAGTCCTTCGTCGTCGTGCGCCGCCCCTCCGAAGAGGATTTCCTCGACGAGGAATCGGAGCAAGAACTTCTCCAACTGGTCCTCAAAAAGGTCACCCGCGCCCGCTTGCGGTCGCCCCAGCGTTTTCGACAAAAATTCGAAGCTCTTTGTCGCCTCGACCACCGAGGTCTCTGTTCCTATCGCGATCTCTATATCGGCGAAGCGGCCACGCGAATTACCCGAGACTTCGTCGACGGACTTCCACTCAATGAATTTCTCCTCCAGCCCATCACCGATCAGGAGAAGGCCCACCTCGCAGAGCTCACCGAAGAATCGGAATTTGACGACGACGCTGAGGATAATGACGCCGGCGAAGACGAGGCCGACAACGGCGACAGGGCTGACGGCGATGACCGTGCTGACGACGGCGACAGTGGCCCAGACGACGACAATCGCGCAGGAGCAGGTGAAGACGGCGAAGACCAGGGGATCGACGCCGCCCCCCGGACTGCAGACCTAGTCGCCGCTGCTTCGCCTGCTGACCACAGCCTTCCCGCCGACACTGACCAGGACGTCACCGGCCACGGTCTGGCCGAGACCTCATCGGTAATCGAGGAAGCCCTCGACGAGAGCGAAGACGAACCGACGGCCGCTCCACCTGGGCATCACGATACACCGCCCGATACGGGTCCCATCACAGTCGATCGCCCCTCCACATTGGAGATCCCCGAATCACTGCTCGAGGACTCTGAAGCCGCCGACCGCGCCCTGGACCTCATCATCCTTCGGCTCCGGCGAATCATCCCCCAACTCGTGGCAGCCCTGGAGTATCTGCATCGTTTTCGCCACGTCCACGGCCACCTGACGCCCTCGAATATCCTCATCACCGCCGACGAGGAGGTGCGGCTCACCGACTACGGACTCCATCCCGAGCTCGATATCGTCGAGACCTCCCGGCAGGGCTACGCCAATTACCACGCACCGGAGGTCGAAGAGGGTGAGTTTTCGCCACAGTCCGACCTCTACTCACTGGGGGCCATCCTCTTTGAAGCGTTGGCGGGATGCCCCTACGGAACAGGACGCCAACAAGATCCGTCAGGCAACGGCGACGGCCGAGCGGCCCCCCTATATCTCTCCGAGATTGCCCCTCATTGCCCGGCCACCTGGGTCGATCTCATCCACGGCCTCCTCGCCACTGATCCCGAGGATCGCCCCCCCCTCGACGAAGTCACCCAGCAACTGGCGAGTACGGAGACCCGCTCGGTCAACATCCCCGCTTCCGTGGTCCAGCAAGAAGAGTCCACCCTCCACGGTCGCAATGAAAGCCTCGAATTTTTGGCCGATCTCGCCCAGCATTGCTCTCGCAATCAAACCATGGGCCTGGCCGTGGTCGAGGGCGATACGGGGGTGGGGAAGACGGCGGTGCTCGACGCCCTGGCCCGACGGGCCTCCCAGCGCGGATGGGTGGTCCTCCACGGCCGATGTTATCATCGCGAGCCCATCGCCTATCAGGGATGGGAGGAGATCGTGGACCGCCTGGCCCAGCTCGCCGCCAGCCTGCCGGACAAACCGCAGCGAAGGATGGAAGCCGATCGCCTTCGAGCAGCCCGACTCTTCCCGCAGCTCCTCTTCGAATCCGAGGAGCTTCCCGATATTGGTCGGCGGGCCGCCGTCGACGGCTTTCGCCGCTTTTTGGCTCAGCTCTCGGAGCAGCGCCCCCTCCTGATCTGCTTCGATGATATCCACTGGGCGGGGCGAGACTCCGCCCGACTGCTGGCAGATCTGGCCGAACACCCGGCGGGCACTCGCCTGATGGTTGTCTCCACCTGGCATCCCGACGCCAACGGCGACCAAAATGAGCATCCGTTCTGGACCGAATTGGCCACCGCTCCGGTGAACGTGGAGCGCGTGCCGATTTTGGGCTTTTCTCATGATGAGGCCCGCGACTACGTCATCGAACACGCCGACCACTTCACGCTGCGCCAAAAACAAGAGGTGCTGCGTCGCGGCGGTCTAAATCCCCTGCTCATCGACGAGTTGATTCACGAACTCGATCAAGAGGCCGCCGACGGCAATGACCAGGACCGGTCCGATGAAGACCGGCCTGCCGGCGAAGACTCCTCAGACCACGGGCAGGACCATGACCAGCCCCTACCCGAGGGCGACGACGCCGTGGACCATCACCTTCGCTCCTTCATCGAGCAACGCCTTGCCGACCTCGATCGAGCTGAACGACTGGTCCTCCAGCTGCTGGCCATTGCCTCCGGCCCCCTGGCCTCGGATCTACTCACTCGCGCCATATCCCGCGAATTGGGCGCTCAACGAGCCGATAATGTCTCGGGCCAACAGGTGGCCGACTCCCTGGTCGAAAAACGACTGGCCCGCCGAGCACGGCGTCTCGACGGAGCCGACGAAGAGCAATCGCGCTATGTGGTCATCCACAATCTGTGCCGCCGGGTCATCCTCGACGAGGTAGGTCAGGACCATCACGCCCGGCTCTGCGGTCTGGTCGCCGATGCATTGAGCAGCGGCGCCACCCGAGCCGACGATCTGCGCTTTGAATATCTCCAGCGCGCCGGACGGCACGAAGAAACTCATCGAGCGGCCATCCTGGCTGCCCGCGCCGCTGCCCGGCGCTTTGCCTTCCACCGCGCCTCCCACCTGTGGCAGTGGCTTCTCGAGCGCCAGGCCCTCGAAGAAGAAGACCGCCCTCATTATGCACAATCGCTGCTCGGCTCCGGTCATTTCAAACAGGCTCTCGAACAACTGGATCAACTCCTCCCCGACGACGATCCCGCCCGCGATCTGGAGCTTCGCCTCAGTCGAGTTCAAGCCCAACTGGGAGCGGGCTGCCGCCACGAGGCCATCGCCGCCATGGACGACGCCGCCGCCGCTGCCGGATGGTCCTATCGATGCCCTTCGGCAGGGGACCGAATCACCTTCCCCCCGCGCAAGATGCTCGCCACATTTCAGCGCTGGAAGGACGTGACCAATTGCGATTCCTCCTCGTCTCTCGATGCCTATGACAGGGCGGCTACAGACCTGCTGGACCTGGGTCTGCAGGCAGCTCCCTTTTTAGATTGCCAGGCCCGTCGGCGCCTGGAGGTTCAATTCGCCCACCGAGCCTCTTCCCTGGGCCACGGGCCTCTCCTGGCCCAGGATCGCCTCCATATGATCGGCGCTCCCTGGCTGCCCTTTTTGATCCGCCACAGCGCAAAGATTGAGCGCTGGCTCGATCAAGCGTTGATCCTCGCCCGGCGCTGCGCAGTGCCCTCCATTCAGGCCCGGGCTCTCGAGACTTCGGCGCTCCTCGCCCGCCATCGCGGACGCATCGACGAAGCCGTCGACACCTGTCTGGAGGCTATCGATCTCCTCGAGTCGGGGCAGCTCTCCAAGCCCCTGGTGCACGCACGGCTGCTCTTTCTGCTCACCGAACTTCGTCTCTGCCGCGGTGAGCTCACCGCGGCCGACGACCTGATCGCCCGCTTCAAGCATCGCGTGCGCCACCGCCGCTGGTTGACTGTCCTCGCCGCCCTCTGTGCCTGCGATCGCGATCTTCTGATCGGCGATCTCCAGAGCGCTGAAGAAAACCTGGATGATATCGAAGATTTCTTAGGCGAACACAAAGACTGCCTGCTCCATCTGTGGTTCATGAGCCGCCGAACCAGCCTCGACATCGCCCTTGGCCGACCGGAGGTGTCCATCGCCCACTGGGACCTTCTTTTAGACCGGGTCTACGGCCGAGGGGTGCGCAATCATCCCGCAGCGCGGCTGCTGATCCATCGTTCGCTGGCCAGAGCGCTGGCGGCCCTTATCGAGCGGCAGCGGGTCCTCGACGAATCACGCCAACGCCAGTCCCTTCGTCGCTTTCGCCGAACCCTTCGCCACCTGGGCGATCTCGAACCCTGGATGGGCCTTGTCGAAAGGGCCGAGCTACTCCGCCTGAGGGCACGATACGCCATTCTGGTTCAGCGTCCCCCAAAAGCTCTAACCCAGTTCGAAGAAGCCGACGAGTTGAGTGGCAACGATCCTCCCCGTCTGCTCGACGCTCTCAACACGGAAGCCCGCGCCCGGGTTCTCGACGCATTGGAAAGACCGGAGGCCCGCGCCACCTCTGAGAAAGCCCAACAGCTTCAGGACGAAATCGGCCTCTACCTGCCCCTGGTTCTCGAGGGGTGGCCCGTGCCCGAGGCCCGCTCAAAGCTCAAAGAAGATCCCTGAACGACCGGTTTCGATTTCGCCAACGGGGCGGTTCTATCTGGTCTCGCGGCGGGCCTTCGCTTATACTGACCGAGCAATCTTATTTCCCTCCAAACTCATCTACGGAGTTGAAGGTGTCCACTTCCCTGATTGACCTCCTTCACAAAATAGACGACGCCGTCGAGGACGGGGCCCCTGGCCGGGCCCTGGAGCTGATCGACCTCAACTGGGACAAACTCTCCGACCCGGCCCCGTTGCGCGAGCGGGCGGCCATGGTGCTGGCCACCATGGGCAGCAAGCGCGAGGCCGTCGAGATCTACCAGATCGTGGCTCGACACTACGCCAACGCAGGCTTTCCCACCCGGTCGCTGGCGGCGATAAAGCAAATGCAGGCGCTCAACCCGTCGTCCACTCAATTGCTCGACCACTTCACCACCCTCTATTCGGTTCGCAGCCCTTTTTTGGAACGAGAGAAAAGGCAGGGAAACCTCCCAGAGCCCACGGATTCCCTGGACCTGCAATCCACCACTGACGCCGACCTCCAGGACCTGGTCGACACCGTCCTTGGACGAGCCAAAAACGACGGCGACACCGCCGACCGGCCCGGATCGCTGCCTGCCCTGCCCCTGTTGAGTTGGCTGCCCCCCAAGGCGCTGCGCCGCCTGCTCGATTTCGTCGAATATGAGATCTACGCCGAAACTCAGCCCATCATCGGCCCTGAGCAGGATGAAGACGACCTCTTCTGGGCTGTGGGCTCCGATCTGGTCATCACCGAAGGCGACGAGCGCTATCGAGTCCCTCCGGGCACCCTATTGGGCCTGACCCGATTTACGAAATTATCGACCCCCAGCTCCCATTCGGTATTGAGCAAGAAGGGCAGTGAGTGTCTGCGCTTCACTCAGAAGGGCCTCCAAACCCTGACCGATGAATTTCCCGACTTCCCCAATCGATTGACCACCCTATTTCGCCACGCCCTGACCGAGGGGCTGTTCTGGCGGCATCCCCTCTTTGCCGGCCTCGATAAAGAAGCTCGCGACGAGATTCCCTCCCTGCTGTTGGGCCTGAAATTAGACGCCAAGACCCGCGTGATCCGCCAGGGGAAGATCAGCCCCGGCCTATTCATCATCCTCGACGGTGCCGTGGAATTGGTGCGGGAGTCCGACAACGGCGATCGCATCATCGACAGCCGCGGCCCCGGCCAGGTGGTCGGAGAGATCGGGCTTATCGAACCTCGCCCGGCCGTGACCTCGGCGAGGACCACCGAGCCAACTCATCTACTGTTTTTTGAGCGCGACGCCTTCGTCGGTTTTGCCGACGACCACCGCCAGATCGCCCACCTCAGCCAGGCCCGGGCCGACGAACAGGTCGACCGGCTTCGACAGAAGCTGGAGGGATGATGTGAGCGCGATTTGGACCAGCGGCCCCGATCGGTTATCCTGATCGTCGACCCTTTGCCGGGAATGGACCCGGTGGTTATCTTGGTTTTGTACGTGTGTGCAGCCGTGACCCCTACTTTTGAAACGCCCGGTCCTCTGCCACCTGTCGACCCATGGGAGTTTCCTCAACGCCTGGAACGATGATGCGACTTATGCCTCTATCCTCGCTCGCCCCGGCGGCCATCGTCTTGATCGCCGCTCTCGGTATGGCCTCCACAGCCGTCGCTCAGGCTCCCTCGCCAGATGGTGAGATCGCCGACAAAGCTCCCTTCAAGGAGTGCCTCGACGGCCAGACGCCGACCACGGAGAATATCCCGGCCGTCGACATCTCCGACATGGACGAGATCCCCGACGATCTCTTCGTGATGGACACCAACCCCTATTATGACGAAGTGGTCATCGACTTCGCCGATCAACTCAGTGAGGAACGTATCCTCGCCTTCGGCGAAGCCATGGGCCTGGACCTGCGGCTCAACAGCCCGTTTAGCGCCGCCTCCAATCTCTACGTCGCCAAGGTCGAAGAGGGAGCGGTGCCCTACGTCAAGGACTGCCTGCGGGCCAGCGCTCCCGAGGGCAAGATCCTCCATATCCAGGAAAACTTCGAATACCGCGTACCCGACTCCTGGCGCGCCACCTTCGAGCTCGACCCCACCGACGGTGACAGTGACGGCGAGATGGGCGCCCTGGACTTCGTGCCCGACGATCCCCTCTACCAATTCCAGTGGAACTTCAAGCAGATCGGCGCCGAGCGCGCCTGGGAGACATCCACCGGCAAAGATATCGTCGTCGCCGTCATCGACACGGGCGTCACCGTGGAGACCAACAAAAAGCGGGGCATCAAAGTGGGCCCCGACATGAAAGACGTGGCCACCGTGCCCGGCTATGACTTCGTCGACAACTCGGACTTCGTCTACGACGGACACGGCCACGGCACTCATGTGGCGGGCACCATCGCCCAGGCCACCAACAACGGCTTCGGCGTCGCCGGACTGGCTCACGACGCCAAGATCATGCCCCTTCGCGTGCTCAACGACCGCGGCTTCGGCTCGGTCAGCGATATCGCCGACGCCGTGCGCTTTGCCGCTGACAACGGCGCCGACGTCATCAATATGAGCCTCGGCGGCCCCCTGCCCAGCTTCGTACTCAAGCGGGCCATCGACCACGCCCATGACAAGGGCACCCTCGTCGTCTCCGCCGCCGGCAACGCCGGAAAACGGGCTCCCAGCTATCCGGCGGCCTATAAGAACTCCATGGCCATCGCCGCCACTCAATACGATCAGCACACCACCTTCTACTCCCAGTGGGGAGACTTCGTCGACATCGCCGCCCCTGGCGGAAATACGCGGGTCGACCAAAACGGCGACGGCCGCCCCGACGGCATCATGCAGGAGACCCACCCCCGCGGCGGCAAGACCGACCAGCATGAATTCGCCCTCTATATGGGCACCTCCATGGCCAGCCCCCACGTCGCCGCCGCGGCCGCCATGGTGATCGCCGCCGGCGTCACGGGCCCGGAAAATGTCAAACAGGTCCTGCTCGACACGGCCGACGACTCGATGCGCAAGCATTACGACGACAAGGAATTCGCCGAGCGCTACGGCGCCGGACTGCTCCGCGTCGACGCCGCCGTTGAAAAAGCGGCCGCTATGAGTGCACCGAAAGCCCAGTGGGAATGCGGCGGTGTATACTTCGTCGAGGCCGACGACATCGTATTCTTTGACAGCGCCGACGACGAATCGCTGTCCATGGCCGTCCACTTCACCCGTCTCGGCGGCGCCATGGCGCTGTTGCTGCTGGTGTTGATCGGCTTGCGACGCCGCGATGAATTCGACGGCAACCGCCGCGACGTGGCCCTCTTGGCCGGAACGGCAGGGGTCAGCGCAGCCGGCCTGTTCTTCCTGCCCTACCTCATGGCCTGCGGCACCTCCTGCGCCGTCGTGAGCTCACTTGCTGCCGCCCTGTCCAACCCGGTGGCCCATCTCAACGCCATCTGGGCCGGCGCCGGCGCCAGCATTAATCCCCTGCTGGCCAGCTTCCTGCTGCCCCTTGGCGCCTACGCCCTCTTCGCCGGACGACGCACGGGCCGCTTCATCGCCTGTGGTCTGGCCATCGGCATGGCCGCCTTCGCGCTGACCCAGGCGGTCATGATGACCACTGACGTGGCCTGGATCCCCGGCACCGCCGGCATCCTCGACCGCCTGTGGCTGTTGGCCAACGGCCTCCTTAGTCTGGCCATCGGCTACTTCGGCCTCAAACGACGATAAAGCCGACCGGTAGCAAACCAAAAAAAGCCCCGTCGAAGACAAAATCTTCGACGGGGCTTTTCGCGTGTAATCGCCCTTCAGGGGGGGCGATCCTCTCAGGCCGAGAGACTCGGCCGAGAAGCTTCAACTCTCTCACTCTTTAACCAGTCGCGAAGACGGACGAAGTTATTGTGCGAAATATTGGTAAATCGCACACCGACGCTCCCGTCGTCCTCGTAGACCTTTTCGCCGGAGACCCAGATCGGCTCCGCCTGACCGGGCAGCGCAAATTGGAGCTGCACCGACTGCCCTTCGGCGTCGTAGGCCTCGGCGATGCGCCGCAATTTGATGCCGCCCAGCGAGAGGTTCTCCGCTCGGCAGACCTTCGTATGGCCGTCCTCGACCTTATTTAAAATGATGTCGCAATTGATTCGCTCTTGTCGTCGCAATTCGCTATTCATCTCTGACCTCCCTGGTCCAAAAAAGCATCCCTGGGCTCGAGGCCGCGCCTCTTTGCCCACCCGACAGCACCAACCGCCGCCGAGTTGCTTGACTCCACAAATACCACGGACAGAGGAGGACACAAAAAATTTCATCATCTGCACTGACCGCAAATAACACACCCTCCCGATCACCACTGCGCTCCTCCGCTCCTCCGCTCCTCCGCTCCTTCGCTCCTTCGCTCCTCCGCTCCTCCGCTCCTTCGCTCTAATCAGTTTGAATCTTTCGCTCTCCCCTTACAGCTCTTCCGCTTCTTCGCTTTTAGCTTTTCGCTTCCTCACTCTCCCGAAGGGGAGATGAATGAAAAACGGCGGGCTTTCGTCTCAATCATTGCATAGCCACTGCCAGCGCTGTTACTCTGAGGCCGAATTTTGGAGCCCACTTTAAACACCAGGCTTTTTTTGCGGGAGCATCTAGTTATGAGCGATAAGATCGAGCGCATAATCAAGGAAAGTCCCCTCTTCAAACATCTCGGCGGGGAGGATCTCAATTCTCTTATCGATGCCAGTTCCCTGCAAACCTACGAGATGGGCGACGTCATCATCGAGGAAGGGGGCGAGGTGGAGAATCTATTTATCGTTCTCCGAGGCCGCGTGCGGGTCTGGACCAACGGCCCTCGCGGCCAGGTCGACCTCAAGCAGATGGGCCCGGGCGCCTACTTCGGTGAGGTCTCGCTGATGAGCGGCAACTGCGCCACCGCCACAGTCGCCGTCAACCTGGGCCCCGCCGAAGTGGTGGCCATCCCCCGCGCGGACTTACTGGAAATCATCGAATCTGACGAAAAGATCCGAAAGATGCTCCAGGGCGTGACCCTGGCGCGTGCCAAAGACACGATCGGAAAGGTATTCAAATAATGACAGAAGTAAGCACTGCGAATAATTCGCCGATAACCAGCCGTATCTTCTCGGCCCTCGCCATCGCTCTGGCGGCCCTGGTGCTGTCGAGCTGCGGGCTCTTCGCCGAAGAAGAGACCTACCTACCCGCTCCCTGCGATGACGACCGCAACTGGATTCTCGTCGATCTCTACCATACGCGGATCCAGAATCCCGAGGATTATCGGTTGCATCGCGACCAATATAATTATCAGGGCACCTACGGCTTCCACCGACTCTTCGAGCATTACGCCAACTACGGCTATCCCTGGTCCAGCATCCGAGAGCACGAGCTGTCAGCGGCCCGGCTCGAATGCTACGACGTGCTCTTCATCAACCTGGTCCACGAGAGCCGCAACCGCCCGGACTTCACCGAGGACGAAGTCCAGGTCATCAAGGACTTTGTCTACGAGGGAGGCGGCCTCTTCGTCATCGGCGACCACAGCAACGTCTATCGCCACGCCGAACGGATCAACCCCTTCCTGGAGCCCATGGGGGTGAAGATGACCTATCACACCCTGGTGGACTATCCGCCCTTTAACTCCGTATCCGGTCTGGGGTGGATTATGAGCTTCGACTTCTCCGGCCATCCGATCAACGAGGAAGTCGACATGATATCCTTTAAGACCGGCGGGCCCATCGCCCATCAAAACCCCGACGCCGGCCTGGCCTTTAGCTCCGAATGCGTCTGCCTCGACGGCGAGGGCAACGAAAAGGAATGCGGCCAGGATTATAATTTCGCCCGAAACTGCAGCTTCGGCGACTATTGGGACGAGGAAAACGAGCGCGGCTTCTACGGCAACTGGTCATGGGGCGGCGACGAAAGCCTGGAGCCCCTGGGGCCGCTGACCCTGGCGGCGGCCGAGGAATACGGGGAAGGCCGCGTCGTCCTGGTGGGCGACCAGAATATCTTCGGCGATGCCTGGGTAAACCTTGGGAACAACTTCGAATTTGCCGCCAATATCATGGACTGGCTCACCAAAAACGAAGACGCCGAAATCCCCCTTCGCCGTCAAAAGCGAAAGGGCCACAACATCGCCTTTGAATCGAGCGTCAACTTCTATCAGACCGCCCGTTCCCCGGCCGATGGCTATTATACGATGTTCATCGAATCCAACCGCAACGAAGAGATCACCGCCAGGGCCACCACCCGGGTGGAGACCTTCAATACGGACACCCTCTTCATTCCCTCCTCGGACTATCACTTCGGCCAAGAAGAGCTCGACGGCCTGCGCTACACCGCCGACGATCTGGCCGAGATCTCCTCCTATCTGGAGTCCGGTGGTCAGGTGGTGATCAGCTTCGACGCCGAGAAGATCATGGAGCCCGCCATCCAACTGCTCGAAGTACTGGCCGATGATTTCTCCATCAACTACGGCGACCAGACCTGGGAGATCGGCGATGAAGACAGCCCCGATCCGGAGCGGATCTCCGGATTCCATCGCATCACTTCTGAATATTTCGACGTCGACGGACTTGCTCTGGGAGTGCTGAATTATGGTCAATTCCCCTCCGAAGACGACTACCGAGAGAACGCCGAAAACTACAGCGAATCCGACTTCGACGCCTATCTCCACGACCTGAGCGTCGACTGGGGTCAGCCCTTTATCGACGCCGAGTTGCCCGACGGCTCCACAGCCACTATCGCAAGGCGCGCAGTCGTCGGCGACGGAGAGTTGATTATCTTCGTTCAAGACGGTTTCTGGCGTAACCGAACACTGAGCAACGAGGAGTTGCTCCGGCCGAAATCCTTTTTCCGAAAGGATATCGTCGAATTTCACCATCGCTTCCTCGACTACCTTCGCGGGGCTTGAGCTGACCGAATTGAATATGGAGATTTCCTGATGACACGACTTGTCTTCTTTCTCACTGTGGCGCTGACCGCCCTGGTCTTGCTGGCGAATACGGCGGTCGCCGCCACGGCGGTCAAGCTCGACATGCCCCATCTGGTAGAGCGATCAGAGGTCATCGTCGTCGCCCAGGTCACCGCTCTGGAGTCCAAACTCGAAGAGGACGGCCGGGTCTATACGACCATCCATCTTCAGACCGAAGAGGCTCTCAAGGGGCAGCCCGGAAAGGAATTCTCCATCCGGCAGATCGGCGGACGCGACGGTGACGTGGCCACCCGGGCCCCGGGCATGCCCGACTTCGATGAAGGGGAGACTGTCTTTCTCTTCTTGCGCAACGTCGACACCTTCCCGGTGGTCACCGGTCTGTCTCAGGGCAAATTCAGTATCGCCGTCGGTCCTGACGACAGCACTCGCTACGTCGTGCCTCAGGTCGACGGTCTGCGCCTGCTCGACCCCAAGGAAGCTCCCCGACGTCGCGGTGAGGACTCTCAGCCCCTGTCCACGGACCTCATGGATCACCGCGCCACCTTTCAACAGGTCCATGAATTCGACGCCTTCCGAGATCGGGTCCAAGAACTCATCGACGGCGATGACGCCACCGGTGGTCAGGGAGGTGAACAATGAGGCGGCCTCACTGCCACACTCTCTTTATCCTGATCGCCACCGCCTCCCTTTCAGTATCCGGTGTGGTCCATGCCGAAAGCCTCACCTTGAACGAGGCTGAAGAGCAATACGAATTCACTCAAACCCGCACCTGTCTTCCCACGGGCATCAACGCCTGTCAGTCCGGCGAGCACCCCCTGCCCGTTCAATGGGGCCAGGCCCAGGTGGAATATCGCATCAATGACCGGGGCAGCCAGGCCATGGAGCCGGGCTCCACGGAGGTCACAGACGAGCTCAAGCACGCCGTCTTTCAGTCTTTTGATGCCTGGAACGACCAGGAGTGCAGCGACTTTGAAATGGTCTATGGTGGCAAGACCGCCGTCGAACAACCGGGCTACGATCCGGACACCCAGACGGTCAACGTCGTCTTGTGGCAGGACGACGACTGGCCCCATCCCCACTACGATGCGGTGGCGCTGACCACCGTGACCTACCGCCCCTGCAATGGCGAGATTTTAAGCGCCGATATCGAATTCAATACCGCCGACTACACCTATACCAACCACGAGGGCAGCGCGGGCACCCAGATCGATCTGCGCAACACCCTGACCCATGAGGCGGGCCACTTTCTGGGGCTGGACCACTCCCCCAATTCAGAAGCCACCATGTTCGCCACCGCCCCTCACGGAGAGATAAAAAAACGGGACCTCCACCAGGCCGATATCGCCGGCCTTTGCTTTATCTATCCCACTGGCGAGGACTATGAGCTACCCCAATGCAGTGGCGACGGCTCCGGTGGTGGTTCGGGGAGCTCTCGGTTTTGCTCGGCCACCCCGAAGATGCCCTCACCGGCTGCCTTTCTCTTCGTTTTGACCCTCTTTGGCGCGCTCCTCGGTCGGCGCTGGAGGTGCAAGTGACCACACGTCCGCTTTACGGGGACGAAAAATCAGCGGTTTTAAAAGCTCTTCGCAATAGCCATATCGCCGATGAGGAGTTGATCACCTGCGCCATCGAACAATGTCGCTTCATTTCCTTCGAGCACACTCTGCCCCCTCTTCATCGTGGGGCCCGGCCCACGGTGGCCTATTTTGCCCTGCGAAACAGGGCCAGCGGCATCACTCTCGGGCGAAAAGTCTACATTCGTCAAAATCTCTTCGATCACCAGGGCAAACTCCCCCTCTACCTGGTCACCCACGAGGTCGCACACGTCGTCCAATTTTTGCGCGACGGCACCCTTCCCTTCCTGACTCGATATCTGGGTGAATACTTCACCGGACGGCTGCGCGGCCTCCGCGATCGCGACGCCTACCTGGCTATCTCTTATGAGCGCGAGGCCCGAAGAGTGGAGACCTTCTTAGATCTGTAAGACTTAGATCTATGAGGCCCGGCCTCATATTTCGCCGCCGTCGACCAGGCAGCGGGTCAACTCCAGAAATTCCTCAAAGGCCAGCTTCTGCGGACGAATCTTGGGCTTGAGCCCCATCGATTCCAGCGCGGATTCCACAGCCTCTTTTTCTATGCTCAATCCCTTCAATCCGTTGGCCAGCGTCTTTCGGCGATGCTGAAAAGCGGCTTTGACCACCTTCTCGAAGGTCTTGCGAAGGGTCGGATCGTCGATTCGCGTACCCTCGATGAGGCGAAATTGGACGATCGCGCTTCGCACCTTCGGTGGCGGCACGAAGGCCCCGGCCGGCAGGGTCATCGGCATATGGACCTGACTATATAATCTCGACATCAACGTCAGGGCACCGTAATCGGAATCCCCCGGCTCGGCGACGATTCGATCGGCCACCTCCCGCTGAAACATAAGAGTCATCTCGTCGATATGCTCTCGATACTCGAAGAGACGAAACAACACCTTAGAGGCCACATTATAGGGCAGGTTGGCCACGACCTTCCAGGGAATGGGCGTCGACGAAAAAATCTCTTCCAGATCGACATCCAGGGCGCTTCCCGGATGGACGGTCAGCGAAAAATGGGGCTCCAATTCCTTTTTTAAAAACTGCACCGCCCGCCTGTCCAACTCCACGGCCTCCACCACCGCTCCCCGCTGGAGAAGCACCAACGTCAGCGTCCCACATCCCGGTCCGATCTCTAAGATCGGATCGTCGGGGCGTACGTCGGCGAGGGTGACGATCTCGTGGAGGACCTGAGCGTCGATCAAAAAATGCTGACCAAGACTCTTCTTAGTGCGATGCCGAAACCTTCGATATAACTCTTCCGGTGCCGTCGGTGCTGCCTGCTGCCCATCGTTACTGCTCACTGCTCCTCCATATCTACTACTTCCTCATCACCCTCGGTGGGCACGGTCATCACCGGCCGTTGCGTGCCGAAGAAGACCCGCTGGCTCGTCGTGCCCAGGGGAACGTCCTCCCCCTGTTCGTAGGCCCGCCGCCCCAGGACGATCAGGTCCACATCCTCGGCATCGGCGTGCTCCAAAATGATACGCCACCGTTCGCCAATCTCGATATGAAATCGAGCTGTCACGCCCATTTGCTCGGCCTGCTCTACCAGATTCTCCAATTTTTGTCGGGACCGTTCGGTAAGCTCACCGAAGAATTCGTCGAAATCACCCTCTTCGTCCTCGGCGTCCAGAGCGGCGTCGGCGATAGGCTCGATACCATGGACCATGAGCACTTCGGCGTTGAAACACCGTGCCATATCAAAGGTAAAATCCACCGCCCGGGTGGTCCAACGACTAAAATCGGTGGCCAGGAGAATGCGATCTACGTCGATGCTGCCAACTCCACTCATGATTTGCCTCGTCTGTCTTAGACGTCGTTACGACTCACCCAATAAAAATAGCCTCGCCGCATTATCATACACCATCTTCTCGATGTCCGAATCGGCGACGTCCAATTTCTGTAGTGCTTCGATGGTCTTGGGCACTCCCAGGACGTCCCCGCCGCTTCGTCGCAGCGCGGCGGTGAGCATGATCTTGTCCACATATCCCGGCCCCTCTAATAATCGAGACAGGAACGCCCCCGCCCCCCGCGGCTCGTTGCTGGTGATCCCCACGGGAAACCCCGCGTGAAATCCACTGTCGACCACATTGGCCAACAGCCGATCGTCGAGATAATTCATCACCACCATCGACGGCGGATAATTCATCTTATCGAGGCGAGTCATCATCTTATAGGTCAGGGTCAGCTTGAGTTCCCTGGGCGGGGTAACGATCACCGGCACGGGACCGACGCGACGGGCGATTCGAATCTGCTCCTCGAATAACTCCCACTGGTCCTCCCTATCCTCCCATACCCCCACCTCGCCAAGGGCGACCACTTCGGGCCGCTGCAAAAGCTCGGGCAGGGCATCGAAGACCTCGTAATGAGCCCGCCTGGGCCTTGCGTTGGGGACGAGCCCCACGGCCACGTAGGCCGAAAACCCGCAACGCCTCAGCCGGCGCCGCTCCTCACCGATGAGGTCCTCGAAATAAGCAAGCAAATCGGTGGCCCCCTCAAAGGCCTGCTCCCCATGAGCACAGGTGATCAACGCCTCCGTTCCGAAATAATGGAGGTTCTTCAGATCATCGTCGCCCTGGGTGCGACTTCGTATATGAGGATCGAAGATCTTCAAAAATTGCCGCCTCAGTGTTATCAATTCATCCCGTCTTGCGATTAAACTCGCTGCTCGTCCGGTTTATAAAAAGGCTAATTGTGACGACCGACACGGAGCACTTGCTCATGGCTTCAAACCTTGCCCCTTCTCACTGGCTAGTCAACGTTGTGTTGATTGCTCTCTTTCTGGTAGGGGGCTGTGCAAACTCAAAGGAAAACGGCGACGACCTCGTCGATCGTGCCCAGCAGGCAAAGCAAGCGGAGCAATTCGACGAGGCTCAACAATTGGCTGAGCGAGCCCTCGAAGAGGGAAAAAAAATCCACCAAACCCAGCAGATCCTGGCCGATCTAGCCCGGCGTCGGGCGGCGATCGCTGTGGAGCAGGATAATTTCGCCGACGCTCATCAGGCCTATGTGGAGGCCTCAGAGCTCGAGCCCTCCCGGGCCCGGCGGGCCGACGACTTGCTCGACGCTATCGACGCTGGTCGAAACGCCGGCATGGTCGACGCAGACCTCTTGCCCCTGGCCGTGGCCGCCGTCGACGGCCGTCCTCATGACCAATCTCTACGCCGTGAGATCGCCCGCATCGCCGAAGATCAAGGCGACCGAACCCTGGCCATCGAGCATTACCTCTGGCTCTTCTCAGCCGATCCCGACGACACCCGTTCGGGCCTTCGCCTGGGCGTCTTATATCTGGCCGACGATCGCCCCGCCGACGCCGCCTCCGTGCTGCGCCGCGTCGTCGACGCCGACCCGGACAATACCCAGGCCGCCCTCAACCTGGCCCGGGCTCTCGCTGCCATCAGCCGCCACGATGAAGCGGCCCAACTCTACTCAGAGTTGAGCGAGCGCTTCCCGGAAAACCCCGCCATCTTGCGTCAATTCGCCGCCTTTGAAGAGGAGCGAGGCAATTATCGCCGGGCCCGTCAGCTCCGGGAGAAGGCCGAACAGGCCCAGCCCGGCCTGGAACCACGGGAGATGCGTCCCCTTCAATGAATTGATGCCAGACGCTATTGAGCCGGCCTCAGCGCATCATCTCACTCACCGAGCCGCTTCAAAATCTCGGCGGCGCTCTGAAAGCGATTGGCCGGATCTTTTTCCAGCAGCTTGAGGATGATCTCCTCCAACTCCTGGCTCAGCCCCGGGTTGATCGACCGTGGCTCCGGCGGCTTGGTATGAATATGGTGGTAACTCAGATCGCCTTTGAAAAAGGGCACCGTCCCCGTGGCGCATTCAAAGACCGTACACCCCAGCCCATAGAGATCGCTTCGAAAGTCGATATCTTCGCCAATGATCTGCTCTGGCGACATATAAAACGGGGTGCCCACCTGCTGGGTGTGATTGTTCTGATATTCTTTGAGAAATTTCGCCAGCCCGAAGTCCATGACCTTCAGTGCGCGATCACGGGTGGTCATGACGTTGCCGCTCTTGATATCGCGGTGGATGATCCCTTTGCTATGGGCGTAATCCAGGGCACGACAGCAATTCTTGAGAATATAGCGCACCTTATCGTCGGGCAGCGCTCCTGTGCGCCGGATCAGCTCTTTGAGGGTCGTCCCCTCGACGAACTCCATGGCCATATAATATTCGCCGTCCTGCTCCCCGGCGTCATAGATGGTCACGATATTGGGATGGGACAGGGCGGCGGCGGCGCGGGCCTCGCGCAGAAAATATTTCACCGCCGTTTCGTTATCCCTTAAATTCTCGCCCAAAATCTTAAACGCCACCGTACGGCCCAGCACCGTATCGCGCGCCTTATAGACGATGCCCATCCCTCCACGGGCCACTTCCTCGAGGATTTCATAACGCTGAGCCGGCTCTTCTTCTCCCTCGACGGCGCTGAACAGGCCCGTCGTCCTCCGTCCAGTCAAGGTGCCTCGGCGCATGCGCTTTTGAATCGCCTTCATCCTCAACTGAGCATCTTCGAAGTGCTCGTCCACCTCGACGACCTTGGAATAACAATCGAGGGCTCCCCCCAGGTCGGGCTCGTCTTCCAGGGCCAGGCCCATCTTATACAGCAGGGGCAGCGTCCCCGGCTCGGGATCGCGATTCCCCATGGCCGCACGATATTTGCTATAGGCCTTCTCCGCTCGCTTCTGAGAGCGAAAGATATCGCCCTGCAGTTCGAGGCTTCGCACATAATTGGCATCTCGGGAGTCGATGCGCTCCAACGTTTTGAGGGCCTCGTCGTACATGCGATGTTCGAACTCCAGGCGGCCGGCGCGAAAGAAGTCTCCCTCTTCTTTGAGGGCCCGAAGTTCACCTTCGATATCTCCGGCCTCTCGATAATATTCGGCCGCCCGAGTCCACATCAGAGCAAATTCGGCACACCGCGCCGCATGAGCATAGCGCGGTACCGCAAGATAGAGCTCCATCGCCTTCTTGAACTGCTCGAGCTCTTCGTAGAGTTCGGCTGCTTTCTCCGGTTTTTTGGCCTCTTCGAAGAGCTGGGCCGCTCTCTCCATCTCTCCTGCCCGGTGAAATTCACGGGCCGCTTCGTCGAGCTCACCGGCTTCCAGCGCCGCCTCGGCGCGAGTGCGAGCCGCCTCCTGGGCATCGCCGGCCTCTTCCAGAAATTTAGCCGCCAATTTGGGCTGATCGGCCTCCAACAATAACTGAGCCGCCCTGGTATAATCACCGGAGATGCGCAGCGTCTCCGCCGCCTCCTGAGGAAAGCCTGCGGCCAAAAAGATCTCGCTGGCCCGCGTGGTCTCACCGGCATCGCGAAATAACTCGCCAGCCCGTCGGGCCCGTTCCCGCTCTCCCTGGGGAATCTCGCTCAGGTCGCCGTCACCGCTGTCGACCCGGGCCTTGAGGTGTCTGGCGTAGAGCTCGGCCGCCTTCAGGGGCTGATCGGCCTCGTCGAAGGCCTCCGCCGCCTCCAATAAGCGCTCGGCACGCTCGTAATTCTCCCCGGCCCGCCGAAAATCCCCGGCCTCAGCGTACATATCGCCGGCCCGGCCCCATTGTTTAGCCCGAAAATATTCGGCCCCAGCGTCGTGAGGCCGTCCCATCTTGCTATAGATCCGGCCCGCCTCATCGTAGCGTCCGGCCCGCTTATGGCACTGAATAGCCCGGGCCAATACCCCCATCTCTTCAAAGATCTGAGCCGCCCGATCGTAGGCGCCGCCCATCATGAAGGACTCTGCCGCCTCGTGATTTTCACCGGCGTTGACCAATATTTCACCGGCGCTCAGATAATCGCCCGTCGATAGGGCTCCTCGCACCTTCAGTCGTGTCTCTCGAGGCAAGATCCTCACCGGCGCCGACGAGCTCTTCGTCAGGTTGCTGCGAAACCAATGGACCCCGAAGTAGACCACGCCCACGACGAGCCCGAAGACGATCAATCCCCCCAAAAAGGCCAAGATCGATGACAGACGCGAGCCGTAGCCCACCCCTTCAGCGAGGTCGATATAGTCCGGCACCTGAGCCAGAACCACTAAATTGAGCAATACCTCAGTCATTGGCGATCGCTTTCAAAACCGGCCGGACACACCGACAAACCCGCCGTTGGGGCTAATTGCGCCCTGGAAGCTCAGTCCCTCGTCGGCGTCGCCGCCCTGCATCCCATGAAAGACCATCAGGCCCACTCCGGCGGCCGTCAGGACGCCGCCGGCGATATAGGATCCCATGGCCGCTCGGTAGTAATTTTGGGCATCGTTGCGCTTGGTATCGAGCTCTGCGCGCAGAGAATTCAACTCCTCTTCGCTGCGGCCCTGCCCTTCTTCGGCACGGCTAAAGCTATTGATCTCGTCCGTGACGCTGGCCTGCATAAACGACATCACCCCACCCAGGGCCAGGGTCGCTACGCCCACGCCGGCAGCAGTCCACCCCCAGGCGGCGAGGTTGCTCTCATCGTCGGGGGCGTCCACGTCGAGATCGATGCCCTGGGCAACGGGGGCGTCTCCCTCTTCTTGAAGAGCCGCCGCCCAT
>SLJM01000067.1 GCA_007135085.1 Myxococcales bacterium | reverse complement strand
GCCGTCGACGAGGTCCCTCAGATGCTCTACGGCCCCTATGAAGATCATGGGCAGGCCGCCGAAGGGATACGTCTGTCCGAGGCCCTTCGCGTCATCCCCGAAGACGACGCCCGCTGGAGCCTCGACGCCGACGGCAACATCTGGGAGCTCACCGCTCGCCAGGGTACGGTGGTCGTCGAATTCCTGCCACGTCATGAAGAAGAATCATTGCGAGTCCGCCTGCCCGGCGTCACCGGCGTAGTCACGGGCACGGTCCTTTACGTGGACGCCGAAAAGACGGAGATCGGCCTGGTCACCGGCGGGGTCTCGGTCTCCCCTGACGGCGGTGAACCGGTGCCACTACAACCGCGCCAGTCCTGGCGAGAGGGCCAGATCGAAGATATCGACGACGTTCGTTGGGAAGAGCTCCACAAAGCCGTCGATCTCGAGGCCCACGAGCGCCGACGCCAGCAGCTGCAACGGCAACACGAGCTCGTCGCCGAAGCCGAGCTCTCCCAGAGTCCGGATGAGGAAAGGCCCGCCGCAGATGATGGGGCTCAGCGAGACTCCCCGGAAGCGGTGGCCTCAGCCCTCATCGACGAGAACCCGTCGTCTCGGGACGACTCCAATTCGCGGGGGCCGGTCAACCTGCGCATGAAGGCTGAAAAAGCGATGCGAGACCGCCAATTCGATCAGGCGGCACAGCACTACGAGGAGTTATTGGAGATGCTCCCCGCCAGGGATCGGGCGGCGGGCACGATCCGCCTCGATCTGGCCCGCCTCTATCAATACGAGTTGAACAACCGACAGCGCACGGTCCACCACCTGGAGATCTTCGCCGACACCTGGCCCGACGACGCTCTGACCCCGCGGGTGATCAGCCAATTATGCCGCCTCGTCGATGAGCCCGACGACCTCTCGCGCTGCCGGAGGCGCGAGTGATCAAAGGGATCTATGCAATCGCCTGGACTGCCGCGTTTGCTGTGATCTGCTGGGCTCCTGTGGTGGGGGCTGAAGAGTCTGAACGGACCCCAATTCTCGACATCACCACCGGGGGACACTGCGGCGAACAGGGCGGCGTCGACGCTCTGCGCGACGAGTTGTCGCTTCGCCTTCCCGACCTTCGCTTCGCCGAAGAGGCCAGCCACGACGATTGGCATCTATTCTGGCTTCCCCGAAGCGATGAGCGCTGCGAGCTCGTGCTTCGCACATCGACGGGGCGGATGACCCTGACCCTGGAGGCCGAGCCCGGCGATGAGGATCTGCGCTTTGCCGCCAGCCGGGTGAGCTGGCTCATCTCGGCAGACGATGAACAGGAGAGAGCCGAGCTCTTCGAGGAGTTCGACGACTCCGACGACGATCTCCCCGACATCGAGCTCGATCAATTGCGTGACGCCACCCGCGCAAAGGCCCAGGCTCTGGCGGAGGCGATAGCTGCACGACAGCGAGACGCCCTGGGGGAGCGAGCGCGAATCGATGAGGCCTATGAGCAGGCCCGAAGGGCCGGCAGCGGCGCCGGCGACGCCGTGGCCACCGTCGCCGGCGACGCCAGGCAATCCATCGAAGCCGCCGCACCTCCTCCCCGCCCTACACCGCCGCCTCCCCGGCCCTTCGCCCAACCCAGCGGGGGCGCCCGGATCACTCTGGCGCCGGGACTGGTGCTATCCGGTCAGCATCACCAGGTGCCCAATCTTTCGATAAACTTCATCGGTCAAAGCCAGGCCTTCTCCGGCCTCGAAGTGGGCCTGATCAACCACATCAGCTGGTACGGATCGGGCGTCCAGATAGGTCTGCTCTCCAATCATGTCTCCGGGCCGTTTCACGGCTATCAAACGGCGGCACTCGTCAACCGGGCGGGCACCTTGAAGGGGATGCAATCAGGGGCGGCCTTCAATACGGTGCGCCGCGGTTCGGGGGTTCAATTCGCCACCTTCATCAACCAGGCCGGCAGCTTTTCCGGCCTCCAGTGGGCGCCGATAAACCTCGGCGGCGAGGTGCGAGGCGTTCAGCTGGGCCTGATCAACATCTCTCGGTCGGCCTGGGCGCCGGTTGGGCTGATCAGTATTGCCCGCGACTACCCCCCTCGCATCTGGACCTGGTACGGAGCGCCCTCCCATAGCTACGTCGGCGTTCGCGCCGGCGGAAAATATCTTCGCTACGGCTTCGTCGTCGGCCACCGGCTGGGCATCACCAGTGAGGGAGGAACCACCATCGGCGCCAACCTGGGCGTCCATATTCCAGGCGATCCCCTCTTCGTCGACGTCGACCTGGTGGCCATGAATACACCTGGATACATCCTCCCCTTGAGTCAATCTTCAGTGGAATCGGTGCGCCAATTACGAGCCACCGCCGGCTGGCGCTTCTACCCGCGCTTTGCCCTCATCGGCGGGGTCTCTCTGAGCGCCCGATCGGCCCAGGGCAGCCCCACCTACGACTCGGCGCTGTCCATTGAGGGCGCCGGCCTTCGCATGTGGCCCGAATTGGTCCTGGGCCTGGTCTTTTAGGCCCCCTTTTTTCTCGGCTCAATCGACGAAATTGAGCAATTCTTCAAAGACGATCACCCCGTCGGTCACCAGCCGCACGGCGCATTCGGCCATGCTCTCCACGTGGGCTTTATTGGTAATCTGGCGAAGCTCTTCACCGGAGTTCTGGGCCATCACAAATTGGCGAACCTCTTCGTCGACAGCCAATAATTCAAGCACCAAAACCTGACCGTCGTGGCCCGTGAAATTGCACTTCTCACAGCCCTCGCCACGATAGGAGACGAAATCGGCCGGGGCGCCGCCCAAAAAGAACCGCTCCAACAACTCCTCTTCGGGACGCACCGGCTTTCGGCAATGCCCGCAAATGCGAGGAGCGGCCTGCTGGGTCAAAATGCCGGTGATTCCGTTGGCCAGCGCCTCCGAGGGAATGCCAAATTCGTGGAGCCCCTCCAACACGTATCCAGCGTCTCTTCCGTGGAGGGTGGACAAGACGGTCATGCCCCGACGCCCGGCGTTGAGCGCCTCCAGCGCCAGCTGGGGGCTCTGGATCTCATCGACGCCGATCACGTCTGCGTCGAAGCGCAAAAATTCGTGAATCGCCTCGCGGTATCCGAAATTTTTGTCCTGATGGACCAATACCTGTTGGACCTGGTCGATGGGACAGAGAATATCGCTCTCCACGGAGCCCACCTTCAAGGTGTCGTCCGATGCCAGCCAGGCCAATATGGCGTAGAGGGTCTCTTTTTTAGCGGCGTGACGCGGACCGTTGATGATGAACAGGCCACCTCGGCGCTGGAATATCTCGGCCAATTGGTCGATGACCTCTTCGGGCAACCCCAGCTCGGGCAGCGTGGCCGGCTTGGCACCGTGGGACAATAATTTCACCGACAATTGCTCGCCCATCACCGAGGGCATGACGTGAATATTGAGGTGATAGGTCACGGGCTCGCGCACCCAGGAGAAGCGACCGCGCTGGGGAATCCGCTCCTCCAACACGTCGAGGCGGGCCTTGAGCTTGAGGAATTCCACCAGGTAGGCCACCTCGGCGGGCGCTAAAGCGGCTTCCGGGACGTAGCGAAGCTCAGAGCCCACACGAAACCTTATCCGGCCTCCGTCGGGTCCGTTGTCGACGTGAATCGTCGTGGCCTGAAGGCGGGTGGCGGCGCGCAAAATATTCTCGAATTTCGATTCCGTGCGCGCCTTGAGGTTATCCTCGTCGACCTCGCGGCGCCGCCGGCCCTCGAGGATCGTATTCCAGATGCGGTGAAACTCCTCGCTCGTCACCAGATAGGTGTCGATGGAGTCGGCATCCAATATCCGCGCCAGCTCCACCGCCGGGGTGTCCGGGTCGACGGTGGCCACCGTCAGCTCCCCGTCCTGCAACAAGAGGGGCACGATCTGATGATGCTCCAAAAACGCCCGGGGCACCGAATAGGCCAACTCGTGATCGGCGATCTTGAGCAATTCGTCGATCGGCGCAAGTTTCAGGCCCCGCTGAATCGCCAGAGCCCGCACCAGATCCGACTCCTGGACGTGGGAATACTCCAGCAACGCCTCGCCGAGGCGCTGCCCGCTGGCGTCGGCCTCGAGCGCCGCCAATTCGATATCGTCCCGATCGGCGATGCCGAGTTCGACGAAGATATCTCCCAATTTGGCCGAAAATCGCAGCTGGCCCATCGAGGTCCGCTCAAAGGTCTCCTCGTCGACCCGTCGGATGCAGACCACCTCCGGATTGGCGTCCCCTTCGCCGATGGGGATGACCATCCGCCCGCCGATGGCGAGCCTCCCCTTCAGCTTGCTCGGAACCCGGGGGGCGATGGCCGAGAGCAAGATCGCGTCGTAGGGGGCGTTGAGCGCATATTCGGTGAGCCGCGGACCGTAGAGCACGTCCACGTTCTCCACTTCCAGATCGGCGAGCCGCCCCTCGGCCAGCTTGGCCCTCGGCGGGCGGCGCTCCACGGAGTAGACTTGGTCGGCCAGAGTGGCCAACAGGGTGGTGATATAGCCAGTGTCGGTGCCGATCTCGAGGACTTTATGATCATCTTCGAGCTCGAGGGCCGACAATAATTTGCCCACCACGTCGATGGGCGGAAGGGTCACGGAGGTGAGCAAACCGGACTCTCCGGCGTCTCCCCCAATCATGACGAAGGGCTTTCGAGGCACCTCGTTGAGAGCGTTGATAACTCGCTCGTCATCGACGCCTCGACGCTCAAACCACTCTCGATCGTATTGTTGCGCCGACTCCGTGACTTCACTCACCGCTTTCCTCTCATTTAAAACGCCAGGTCGTCCCCTCGGGGGAGTCCATGATCTCAACGCCCAGATCTGCCAATTCGTCGCGCAACGCGTCGGCGCGCTCCCAATCCTTGTCGGCTCGCGCCTGGTCGCGGGCGGCTACCTTTTCGTCGATGGCCGCCTCGTCGAGGTCCATGGCTTTCAGCCGCAGATCGCGAAGCTCGGCCAGCGCCTCACCGGGATCGCGCTCCAGGATGCCGAGCACGCCCCCGGCTTCCACCAGGAGCTGCCGCATTCGATACAGCCCCCATGCTACCACCGAGGTAGCGTCGTCGCTGGACTGTGTCGTTTCGTTGATAGTCTTGGCCAACTCACCGATAAGCGCAAGGCCCTTTGGCGTGTTGAAGTCGTCGGCCATGGCCTCGTCGAAGCGATCCATAAAGCCCTCGACCAATTCCTTGACCCCGCCCACCAACTTCTTGCCCGCCGGCGGATTATCTGCCGCGTCATGGCCGATCTGAGCAAGCGTCTCGTCTGCTCGCTGCAGCGCCGTATACAAATAGGTCACCCGCCGCGTGGCCTCCTCCAGGTTGTCCATGGCGTAGGTGATCGGATTTCGATACAGCGTGGTATGCATAAAATACCGAATCGCCTCCGGATGATACCCCTGGAGCACATCCCGTGTCGTCCAGAAATTACCCAGCGATTTCGACATCTTACGGACAATTGCCTCGCCGTCGTCGTTCTTCTCGGCCACGTTGACCATGCCCACGTGCATCCAATATCTGGCAAATGGCGAGGTCCCCGTGGCCGCCTCGGATTGGGCGATCTCGTTTTCGTGGTGGGGAAAGATCAGATCTCGGCCCCCGCCGTGGATATCGAGGGTGTCCCCCAGATAATGAGTGCTCATCACGGAGCATTCGATATGCCAGCCGGGCCGCCCCTTTCCCCAGGGTGAATCCCAGCCGATCTCATCTTCTTTGGACCTCTTCCACAGCGCGAAATCGAAGGGATGCTCTTTCTTCTCCGTCTCCTCGACCCGACCCGAGCGGCCCGCTTCCATATCCTCCAATTTTCGATGCGACAGCTTCCCGTAATCGTCGAATTTGCGCACCCGATAATAGACGTCGCCGTCGACCTCGTAAGCAAAGCCCTTCGCCAGGAGCTTCTCGTTCATGGCGATAATATCGTCGATATGATCCGAGACCTTCGGCTCCGCCGTGGGCCGCTGGCAGCCCAGGGCCCCCATATCCTTGTCGAGCTCTTCGATGAACTGCGACGCCAGCTCCAGGGGATCGACCCCCTGCTCGGCGGCCCGCTTTAAAATCTTGTCGTCTACGTCGGTATGATTGCGCACGAAGTTGACGTCGTAGCCCAGATGGCGAAGAAATCGCTGCACCACGTCGAAGAAGACAAAGACCCTGGCGTGTCCGATATGGGTCAGGTCGTAGACGGTCACCCCGCAGACGTACATCTTGACCTTACCCGGCTCCTGGGGCTCGAAGGGGCGTTTTGTTTGCTCTTGCGAGTCGAAAATGGTCAGCTTTCGCAATTGTTTGGACATCGTCGTCAGTCTCCGTATCGTTACTCAAACCCTGAACGCCCTGTGCTTTAACACAATTTCCTCCGATCCGGAAATCCTCGGTGGAGCGGAAAAGCTAAGAGCGGAAAAGCTAAGAGCTGAGGAGCGAAGAGCGAAAAAGCGAAGAGCTGAGGAGCGAAGAGCGAAAGATTCGAACTGATGATAGCGGAGGAGCGAATTGGTGGACCACCTCGGGTTGTTGGGAGGTGCCGGACAATTCCGGACACGGCCACGGTGTCAGGTGAGACGCAGCGCCGCAGGCGCCGGTGCCCAGGATCACCCTTAGCTTTTCCGCACAATGGCCCACCTCTTAGCTCTCCCACCACGATGGCCCACACCTTAGCTTTTCCACCACGATGGCCCACACCTTAGCTTTTCCACCACGATGGCCCACACCTTAGCTTTTCCGCTATCATCAGTTCGAATCTTTCGCTCTCAGCTTCTCAGCTTCTCAGCTCCTTCGCTCTTCGCTCTTCGCTCCTCCGCTCCTCCGAGTTATTAGATGCCCACCGATTTCGATCTACAAGGTAGTATTCACCGCCGAGTGCTCCAACAGATTTTGACATCTGTCATCGACGCCATCGATCCGAAGGAGTTGACGTCGCGGGCGCTGTCGACCCGATTGTCAAAATTGACAAATTTAAAAGCATACCGGCGGGTCATGGTGCTGGGCCTTGGCAAGGCGGCGATTCCCATGGCTCTGGCGGCGGAGGAGTTTTTTGACACAAATCTGTCATCGGGCCTGGTAGTCACTCGCCGCGGCGACCTCGCCGGCGCCGACCGGCTGACCACCATCGACGTCGCCGAAGGGGATCACCCCGTGCCCAGCGAGGAGAGCGCCGACGCGGCCCGGCGACTGCTGGAGCGGGCCGAAGGCGCGGGGCCCGACGATCTGGTGATCTGTCTCATCTCCGGCGGCGGCTCGGCGCTGACCACCCTGCCCGCCCCGGGCTTGACCGTCGACGACCTGCGCCGGACCACGGATATTCTGCTCTCCTGTGGCGCCGACATCGTCGAGTTCAACGCCCTGCGAAAACATCTGAGCGCCTTCTCCGGCGGCCGCCTGGCCCGGGCCATCCACCCCGCCCGGCAGGTCACGTTCATCCTCTCCGACGTGGTGGGAAATCCCCTGGACGTCATCGCCTCCGGGCCCACCGTGGCCGACCCGACCACCTTCGACGACGCCCTGAAGGTGGTCGAAAAATACGAGCTCGCCAACAGGCTGCCCGCGGCCGTCGTAGATCATTTGCGAGCCGGCGCCGCCGGCCGTGTCGACGAGACGCCAGGAGAAGACTCGAAATGCTTTGAGGATGGCGCCCTCTTTGTCGTGGGCGACAATAAGCTGGCCGCCCAGGCCGCCGCCGAGGCGGCCGAAGCGCAGGGTTGGAACGCCCGGGTACTGACCACCTTCATGGAAGGTGAGGCCCGGGAATTGGGCAAATTCGCCGTCTCCCTGGGCCGTGAGGCGGCCCACCACCAGCGGCCGGCGGCCCCTCCGGCCTGTCTGATCTTGAGCGGCGAATCGACGGTCACCCTCAGAGGCGACGGCAAGGGCGGGCGCAATCAAGAATTGGCCCTGGCGGCCCTCTGCTCTCTTCGCGGCGCCCCCAATATCGCGGTCGCCACCTTCGCCACCGACGGCGTCGACGGTCCCACCACGGCCGCCGGAGCCATCGCCGACGAATTTACATGGCGGCGAACCACAGAGAGAGCCGTCGACCCGGAGAAATTTCTCCGAGCCAACGACTCCCACTCATTCTTCGAGCTCACAGGCGACCTGATCGAAAGCGGCCCCACAGGGAGCAACCTCAACGATCTGGTCCTGATCTTCGTGACCGAGTCTTCGTGACTGAGTCTTTGTGACCGATCGCGCCGGCCACTTCCGATCACTCAGTGATGATGGCCTTCGGTGCCCGTCGGGCCATGGGCGTGCCCGTGGGCGATCTCTTCGTCGGTGGCGTCCCGTACGCTGACGATCTCCACCTCGAAGTTCAAGGTCTCACCGGCCAGGGGATGATTGCGATCGACGAAGATCTGGTCTCCCTCGATGCGATCGATCCACAGCGGCACTTCCTGGCCGCCTTCGGCCTGCGCCGTAAAGGCCATGCCCTCGTAGAGCTCCACGTTGTCCGGGAACTCGCTTCGGTCTACCGATTGCGGGCCCGGGCCCTGCCTTTCGCCATATCCCTCGGCCGGCACCACGCTGGCCTTGAAGGTATCTCCCGCCGACTTGCCCTCCATCTCTTTTTCGAGACCGGGGACGATATTGCTGGCGCCGTGAAGATAGGGAAGCGGGTCTTTGCCCTTCGAGGTCTCGACTTGCTCGCCATCGTCAGTGGTCAACGTATAGTGAAAGACGACGACTTTGCCTTCGGATACGACGGAGTTTGAGTCCGACATAGTTGCTCCTATTTAATCCAATGATGAGCCTCGGCTCGACGGCCCGCTCTCTGATCTCGACCGACTGTGGTCATTGCTGGAGCAGGGACTCGACACCGAGGCGTCGTGACAGTTGAGGGTCGAGATCTTCGACCCTCTGGAGCAAGCTAGTTGCGCGATCCCTATCCTTCAAGTTCCGAAGGCAAAACAATCCAAGATCATAGGCCTGGCGGGCGCTCAGATCCCGACTGGCGAGGAGGTCGATCTGATCGGCGAGCATATCCTCGGGGGCCCCGGAGCGGGCGGCGACGCGGAGGAGGCCAATGCCGGCGTCCACACTGTCCTCATCGTATTGCAGGGCGCGGCGAAAGTGGTTTTGCGCCTCCTGAAGTCGATCCCCTCCCGACTGCAGGGCACGCTGGCCTTGCGCCACGTAAAGGGCGGCCTGCGCGCGGTTATCGGGCCCCTCTTCGCGGGTTTCTTCGGCCTCTTCGGCCAATTGTAATTCTTCGTCCTCCTCGGCCAATTCTCCGATCTCTTCGCGGGCCTCTTTTGCTTCGAGGCGCTCGTCGACGGCGGCTCCCACCTCGGTGGCGACGTCGGCCACCTCCCTGGCGGCCTCGGCGGCCGCAATATCTTCTTGTTCATCCGCTGGCTCCGCCTCTGCGATCTGAGGAGGTCTGTCGGCCGGCACCTGGCGGCGAAGCATCTCCAATTGCTGGCGCATCGCCTCCCCCTCCAGGGCCATAAATCCCGTAAAATCGGGGTCCAATTCCAGGACCTTTTCAAAGGCGTCGCGGGCCTGACGGGCCGAGTCCATCGACTGCGAGGAGCGACTGGCGTGGTAAGCGCCCACGACCACCCAGGTGAGGGGATCTGCCGGGCGCTCGGCCTCCAATTGGCGAAT
>SLJM01000026.1 GCA_007135085.1 Myxococcales bacterium | reverse complement strand
CGAGACGGCATGCCTCGCGCTAAACCTTCCAGCGCCATGGGGCCGAAAGTCTCTGAGGACCAAAAGACGACGGCCAGGCCAGGGATGGCCTGAGGACCAAAAGACGACGGCCAGGCCAGGGATGGCCTGAGGACCAAAAGACGACGGCCAGGCCAGGGGTGGCAGCGCGATCAACGTGATGGTCCGATCACCGGCGATCGAGCCGCCCCGACAATACAGACCGTTCTAGCGTAGTTGTAGTCTACGCGCAGGGCGTGCAGTCTAGCGACCCTTTATAACCCGGTGCGACCGAACCTCTCCAATCGACAACGGATCACTAAGTTCCCAATTCGTCTATTATGTGGCACTAAGAGTGTGATTTTTTCCATCTTCGAGCCCGCTGCCGGGGGCGACCAATATTTCGAAGGTCCAAACGTATGCCCAGATTTTTGTTGAGATGCTTCCTCGCCATATTTGCTGCCATCGTCGTGGCAAGCGCCGGCTGTACGACTGAGCTGGACTCGGAAGGGGTTTATTTTGCCTGCCAATCCGACAGGGATTGCGTCGATGGCTATGAATGCCTGGAGGGAGCGCAGGGGCAGCGCTATTGTCAGGATCCAGACAGTTATCAGGACCCCGACGCCGGTGGCGATAGAGACGCCGATGTCCCCGATGTCCCCGGTTTCGAAGATGATGTCGACGATACCGGGCCCGACGTCGGCGGTGAGTGTGAGGCCGGCGAAGAAGAGGGCTGCCCCTGTGAGGAGTTGCCCGGCGACGTCGAGGGGTATCGACAATGCTCCGACCAGTTGGAGTGGGGTCAGTGCAACTGCCCGGAGGCCTGTGAAAACTTCAACGGTGAGCTCGTCATCGAAGGCGCCGAATGTGGGTTATGTGCCGCCGGTGTCTATGAGTGCGATGATGAGGGCGCAGCTCAGTGCAGCGAGCCGGGGGCGATCAATGATTGCGGCGGTTGTGTCGAGCACCCGCCGGCCACGGCCTGCGGTGCGCAGGAGCTGATGTGTAACACCGATGAATCCACGTCCTGCGTGGACATCCAGACCGTCGAATTGAGCGTCATTGGGTCACCGGATCTAGCCGACGCCGACGTCTTCTACGCCCTCTTCGAGGTCGACGACGTCAACGCCGCCTGCGGCGGGGGCTGGGAAGTTGCTGCGTTCCATCGCCCCATCGTCTACCGGCGCGCACAGACCGGTGCCGAGGATCTAAACTATACGATCGAACTCCCCGTCGACGCCTCACCGAGCAGCGTGGTCCGCCTTATCATCGAGCAGGATTTAATCCTGTACGGTGACATGCAGCCCACGTCGGTGGCCACTCATTTTGGTTGCGCCACAATGTCCTCCACGGAGGGACCGCTCGAAATTGAGAGTTATATCCACCCTGATCTTTTGCACGGTGAGTATGCGGTCACCTTTGGAGCCCCCCATAATTTCGGTGGTGACCACGACTCCCACCGCGTATGGAGCCATCTGGCCAACAGCTGGGTTTTCCCGGCGATGTATACCTTTCTTTCCTCCCCGGCCTATCTCTTCATCGGCTGCGAGGGTGATGATTGTCCCCACGGAACCGTGGAGGGCCTCCTCGATCGCTATGAGAATATTCGCTCTGGATCTGACGTGCCCACCCTGTCGTTTTGGAGTGGTTTTTATGAAGACTTTCAGGATTTTATCGAAGCTCTAGACGATCTCGAAGCACTGCGCCTCGCCTACCAGGGGCTCTTTGATTCCCACGTGGCCGATGTGGACGCCGAGATCAGCGGATTTAGTAATCTGCGAGACGGCGTCTTCGACGGCGATCGCCTCGAGCCGCTTGTGTATAAGGAACCCATGGGGCGAGTGACGTTTAACCATCCCACTCGGCTCCGCGGCGAAGAAGCGGAATCGGCGATCCTGGTCGCTGCCTCAATGACGATGGAGGAGCCTTTCTACGATGGATGCGTACCCATCGCGGGAATGGAGCCCTTTTGCTTTCATTCCGCCAAATTCGTCGACGTCGAGTCACCCACTACGCCGCTGCCGTCATTTGAATTTGACGACCGACTTCAAGAGGTAGAAATCCAGTCGGTTGAAATTGATCCTCCCGTGGAGGAGGTGTTGAGCTATTTCTTCTACGAGCATCTTCCCTTCCAGCTCAATCCGCGCCTCGAGCAGATCGTAGTGGGGCCCGACCAGATCGAGTATCAACGAGCCGATTGGGAGAGTCTATCCGACATGTTTCGCAATATTGCTCCCTGTGACGACGTGGTTCAGGCCCTCGAAGATCAGGGCGTCGACGCCTCCACTGCGCAGGCCTTCGGCCCGGTCTGCGATGACCTCTATGGCGACCCCGACGGATTGAACGTCCTCTTTCGAGTTCGCGAGTTGGTGCCCCTTACCCTTACTGAAGATTCCTCGGCGTCAATATGGATGACGGCAACTCAAAATTGCGTCCCTTATTTTGAGCTCGATCCCTACCACGGGATTCGTCTGCGACGGGTCCCTGGAGTCCCTTTCGGTCAATGCCAGGCACCACTCGTCGAAATGAGCATCGGTACAGCATGGCCTATGTTGGATCAATTCTCGAATTGGTGGGTCGATCTCGATGTGGGGCTGCCCTGAGGGGAGTCAGGCGGTGATCGTGCTATATTGTGGTGTCATCAACTACCCCGCACCGGCGAGCGACATCGCCGATATCTGGAGTGTGTGGTGCTCCGAGGACCTGGCGGAAACACTCTCCATCACCATCGAAGAAATTGACGATGCCTTTTTGGACTGAGCTTTCCGGACCAGTGCCGAGATGGTTGTACACGCCGAATTCTTTGATTCTTCGGCCTACGAGGCCACGAATTGCAAGACGTGGCCCTGGCTCGATGTTTTGAAGAGCTTTCTCAAAATAGAGAAGCCTCCGAGTCCGATCTGGCCCGAGAAAATATCTCTTTTTTATTGTAAAAGGAGAGGGAACTTCGCGCCGAACTCGAAGAAGAACAAGCCCGTTATTTCGACGCCTGGAAGGGGAAAAGAAGACAGCCAGGCCAGGGATGGCCTGAGGACCAAACGGCAACTCGGGGCCGGCAGTAAATGGTCCACAGGCCATCCCTGGCCTGGCAGTAAATGGTCCACAGGCCATCCCTGGCCTGGCAGTAAATGGTCCACAGGCCATCCCTGGCCTGCGTCAGATCGCTTTTGCGAAATTCTCAGGGGATGCCGTCGTTGTCGACGAGCACGGCGTCGTCGCTGGGTACGGTCGTGCCCGCACCCTCGGGGAATTTATTGCGGATAAGGCTGACTCCCTGGCCGGTGATATCGGCACCGTCGACATAGGAGAAGCTCATGGAGAAGTTGTTGGCGCGGCTCGTCACCTCACCGCGAAGATCGATACTTCGAAAGCGGTTGGGCTCTCCGCGCACCTCGATGTCGCCGTCGATGATCGCCTGTGGTCCATCCTCTGGATGCCAGGCGCCGAAGAGCAATACGTTTTCTTCGCGAAGTTCGAAGCCTCCGTCGTAGTGACCCGGTTCTAAGAAAATGACAGTGTCGTCAGCGATAGCGTCCTGAAGTGAGTCTCCGTCGTAGAGCCAGACCACATCGCCACCGATGGGGTAGCGGACGGGATCGACGAGATGCTCGGCGATCCCGTCGCGGAGGGAGACGACCACGTCGTAGAGTTCGCCTTCGGCGAAGATCTCCAGCGGTACATAGCCGTCACCGATCTCCAGATCCCAGGAGCCCACGGGGACGTCCTCCAGGACGGCCAGGCCCGTGGAGTCGGTACGCGTATAGTACTCGTCGTCTTCGTCATAGATTGCGACGGGCACGTCGGCACGCTCAGATCCCGTCGTATCTTCGATCGACGAATTGTCGTTGATATAGGGGTTGACCACGACGACGACGGTGGTCACCTCCCCGAAGCGAGGCTCGGCAGCGCCGCCCTGGCGGTCATCGTCGTCTCCTCGATCGCGCTCGCGCTCGCCGCAGGCGGCCAGGGCAATAAAGAGGAGGGAACAGAGTGCCAATAGGTGTACTTTTCTATGCCGAAAGGTCATCGTCTATCTCCGATGCGAAATCTCAAATTCGAATCACCACTAAACCACTTTTACTTTGAAAGCCGGAGAAATTAGCAAAGTCAGCTCAGATGGATGTCGCTTTGGCCGACTGACGCGTAGCAGCGCTACGTGGAGGGAGGACAAATCGGCAGACGCTGGGCTGACAAAGCTAAGAATCCGGGGTTCGAAGTAAACGTGGTTTAAATCAACGTGCGCTCATGTCGCCAGGCAGCACTATTCGGCACGAGCAAAGAAGATATCCACGTTTCCGTGGCGATCTTCTTCCCAGGCAACAAAGACCGCACCGTAATGGTCGGCGGCCACGGCGGGATTGTCGGCGACGACGCCGGCTGCGCCGGCTTGACCGCTGGGAATCAGAGGCGGATCGAAGCTGCCTTCGGCGTTAAACCGACTGAAGACGACGCGCCGTCCGCTGCTGGTGTCCTGCATGGCGACGTAGACGTTGCCGGCGACGTCGACCACGGCCTGCGGTCGAAATTGGTCGCCCCCCATGCCGGCGCCGACGTCGATATTATCCTCCCAGCTCTCGCCCCAGTCATCAGACCAGCTAAAGTAGACGTTGGCGCCACCACGGCGGTCCTCCCAGGAGGCGTAGACGGTCTGGCTTCGCTCATTGACGTTGATCGATACATGGCGCTGGTTGTTGCCACCGGGGTCGTCGTCGACCTGTCGAAAATCGTCAAAGCTGATCCCGCCGTTGAGAGAACGCACGGCATAGATATCGCTATCACCGGAGCCTCGATAGCCGTGCCAGCCGACGAAGACGTCATCGGTAAAGATACTGGTCGCCATCGCCGGGTGTGACGAATCGTTGACACCGGAGCTGATGACCACCGGGGAGTCGAAGCTAACTCCGCGGTCTTCGGAGAGGGTGTGGAGGATATCCCCACCATCTTCAAAGACGACGTGGACCGCGTCGGAGGTCACGGCGATGGCCGGTCGATTACCGGAGGCCACTCTGGTGGGCTCGTCAAATTCGTCGTCTTCGGGGTCATAGCTGGTGATCCAGATCTCTCCGGACTCCTCCCAGGCAATATAGGCCAGCTCCCGGAGGATCAGATCTCCGTCGCCATCGCGAATTTCCTGTCGCACCGCCACGTCGGGGTTGGATTGTCCCGACCCGGGGGCCACGGGCTGGGCCGTGTCCCAGGTGTCTCCGAAGTCGGTGGATAGGCTGGAGACGATCCGGGAGCCGTCCTCCCAGACCAGGTAAATCCGGTGGCCGTCGGTGGTGGAGGCGATGGCCGGGGCCAATTGGTCACCGGAACCGGACTCGCTGACCAGGACTTCCGGCTGAAATTCAAGCATCCGCGGCACGGCGTCGAGCTCACAAGAGGTGTGGGTGATGTCCCCGTCCGGATCCAGCGCGTGGACGACGACGTAATGGGTCACCCCGTTGTCCAGGCCGCGCAGATTGATGTGCCGCACGTCGGAGTCCACCTCGCGGTCGCCGTGGTAGTCTTGCGATGCGACGCCGTATTCGACCAAGAAACCGCCGCGATGGTCGAAGTCGCCGCGTACGTTCCAGCTCACGCTCAACGCCTCGTAAGCCTCCACTGCGAAGACGTCGATGCCCTCGGAGTCGATACAATGTGGAATTCGTCCCGCCGACAACTCCGGTTCGCATACGGCGCGATCACCGAGGGGACGGCAGATATACCCCCCGGGACAGTCGCCGGGAACGGCGGGGTCGCAAGACTCTAACTCCTCGCAGACCGAGATACCTCGATCGTCGACACAGCGCTCACCGGCCGGGCAGGTCGAGGGATCGCCCAGATCACATTCGTCACGATGCTCTCGCTCGTTGCAACCTCCACAGGCGGTCAGGAATAGGACGGTAAAAATCGCGATCAGCCGAATCATGTGTCGATACATATCGGTCTCCAGACCCGATCCCATTCGGACCCATTCGCTCCGAAGGAATCTCAAATTGTCGAGAAAAAATCCTGATATAAGGGTAGGTCGATTGACCGCCCGCCCGTTGTCTACGGGCCGAGTCTTTAAGGGTTGTAACGCTGTGAGGCGAAAGCCAGGCCAGGGATGGCCTGAGGACCAAAAGAAGACGGCCAGGCCAGGGATGGCCTGAGGACCAAAAGAAGACGGCCAGGCCAGGAATGGCCTGAGGACCAAAAGAAGACGGCCAGGCCAGGGATGGCCTGAGGACCAAACGGCAATTCGGGGCCAGCAGTAAATGGTCCACAGGCCATCCCTGGCCTGGCAGTAAATGGTCCACAGGCCATCCCTGGCCTGGCAGTAAGACGTCTTAGCGGGGTCGGGTTCTATATTTGACCCGGTGGGATCGGCGCCCTATGTTGCCCGAGACATTTAGTACGAGTCACCAGGGGTACTTTTCGGCGCATGCCGGGAGGTTGAGAAATTACCCTACGAACCTGACGCGGTTAATACCGACGGAGGGAGAGTGACTCGGCGGACGAGACGGTCACCTCTGTGCGGTGTTCTTGTCATGTCCGCCGGATCCTTCCTCCGTCTCGAAATCCCATCCCTCGACGGAGGATCAATGTCGCAACGACAAACCGAGACGGAATCTTTATTCGAACAAGCCTACCCCAACTCCCGTAAGGTCTACGTGGAGCAGGGCGATCTGCGCGTGCCCTTTCGAGAGATCGAATTGTCCGGCGGGGAGCCGGCGCTTCGGGTCTACGATACGACGGGGCCCCAGGGCGTGGACGTAAGAGAGGGGCTGCCCGCCCTTCGCGAGAGCTGGATCGAGGCCCGGGGAGACACCGAAAAGGGGCCGCGCCAGCATGTGCCAGAAGAGGCGGCGCCCGAGATTCCGGAAGGGTTAAAGCGCGACGCCCGCCGTGGAAGCGGCACGGTCACCCAGATGCATTATGCAAAAAAGGGGATCGTCACTCCCGAGATGGAATTCGTCGCCCTTCGCGAGGGCTGCGAGCCCGAATTCGTGCGCGACGAGATCGCCCGGGGCCGGGCTATTTTGCCCAATAATATCAATCACCCCGAGTCGGAGCCCATGATCATCGGGCGAAATTTCAAGGTGAAGGTCAACGCCAATATCGGCAACTCCGTGGTCACCTCGTCCATCGAAGAAGAGGTGGACAAGCTGCGCTGGGCCGTGACCTGGGGGGCCGATACGGTGATGGATCTCTCCACGGGCGACGATATCCACGCCACCCGCGAGTGGATCATCCGAAACTCGCCAGTGCCCATCGGCACCGTTCCCCTCTACGAGGCGCTTGAGCGGGTGGGTGGCGTGCCGGAGAAGCTCAACTGGGAGGTCTTCCGAGAGGTGCTCATTGAGCAGGCCGAGCAGGGCGTCGATTATTTTACGATCCACGCCGGCGTGTTGCTTCGGTTCATCCGCCACACTGTGGACCGAATCGGCGGGATCTGCTCTCGCGGTGGATCGATTATGGCTAAATGGTGCATGTCCCACCACGAGGAGAGCTTTCTCTACACGCGGTTTGAGGAGATCTGCGAGATCATGAAGCGCTACGATGTGGCCTTTTCGCTCGGTGATGGACTGCGTCCCGGGGCCATCGCCGACGCCAACGACACCGCTCAATTCGCAGAGCTCAAGATCCAGGGTGAGCTCACCAAAGTGGCCTGGGAGCACGACGTGCAGGTCATGTGCGAGGGGCCGGGCCACGTGCCGATGCACCTGATTCAGGAAAATATGGACAAGCAGCTCGACTGGTGCCACGAGGCGCCGTTTTACACTCTCGGGCCGCTGACCACGGATATCGCGCCCGGCTACGATCACATCACCAGCGCCATCGGCGCCGCTATGATCGCCCGCAAGGGAACGGCCATGATCTGCTATGTCACCCCCAAGGAACACCTTGGGTTGCCCAATAAAGACGACGTTAAAGAGGGGCTCATCGCCTACCGCATCGCCGCTCACGCAGCGGACCTGGCCAAGGGTCATCCCAACGCCCAGAAATGGGACGACGCCCTGTCGAAGGCGCGCTTTGAATTCCGGTGGAATGACCAATTCAACCTGGCCTTAGATCCCACGACGGCCCGGGCCTATCACGACGAGACGCTACCGGCGGAGCCGGCCAAGGTGGCTCATTTCTGCTCCATGTGCGGACCCAAATTTTGCAGCATGAAGATCAGCCACGACATCCGCGAATACGCCGACCAGTTGGGCGTCGACGAAGAGGCGGCCGTCGAGAAGGGGATGGAGGAAAAGGCGAAGGAGTTTCGCGACGGTGGTGGGGAGATCTACGTGCCTGAAGGCCGGTGATTGAATGTCAAAACCCCATGCGTAAAAGCGCAACGCCGGCGTGGCCCACGGTCGCGTCGGCGTCTATCGTCATCTCGTAGTGGACGTTGGGGACGATTCGGTAGTCCAGAAGATAGAAGTTGAGTCCGCCGCGAAGGCGGTGAAAGGGAGCCTCCGTGGCGGGCATCATCAGATCGTAGCCGACGATGGGCTCGAAGGTGGGGCCGTCGTCGATGGTACCGATTCGGTGGCCGGCGGCCAGGTAGATGCCGGCCGGGGCATAGCCGGGGGCGCGATGGGGGGCGAAGACCGCCTCGGCGTGGGCAAACCAATTGTCGTCTTCGAAGGTCATCGCCAGATCGATGAGGCGGCTCTGGTCGAGAAAAAACGGCTCGTCCTCGTCATCCCAGACTGCTCGACCGAAGTCGTCGTTATAGCCGACGTGAAAAGACAGGCCTATGGGCAGCCTGAGACGAGCGCGGGCGGTCATGATCAGTGCGTCGGCGGAGGGGTTATTCAAAAAGATCGGGGCGAAGACGCCGAGGGAGAATTCTGTCGTAAGCCCCCCAAAATCGCGGTGAATATAGGCCTCGCCGCCGGTGCCCCGCCGTGGGGTCAGGCCCGTGATCAGTGCTCGGCCGGGAAAGGGTTTTCTTGCCGTCGAGACGTTATAGTCGGCTGATACGGGCGTCTTAAAATAGCCCAGCCTCAGGTGGAGCCATTCGCGAAGATAGAGAACGGCCAGTACGTCATGTAAGAGGACGTCTCCCGACCTGGCCTCGAATTGAACGAAGACCCGGCCCAGATCGTTGTAAGAGGCGCGCCCGGACAATCTGGCCAGGCCGATTTGAGGGCCGCTCTGCGCGGCGTGGCTTGACGTCGCCACAGTAGCCCCGGCCTCGCCCATGCCGCGCAACTCCAGAGTGAATTCCTCGTTTTCGGCCACCGTGGCGGCGTCGGCGGAGATGATGCCGATAGAGAAAAATGCCAGTCCGAATAGAAGAAATACCGACGACTGAATACGGCTCATTTTAGATCCACTCTCGGTGGTGGTCGAAGAGGCCTGGCGTTCGCCAATTTGCGGTATGTCGGCTAACACGCATCTCGTTTTGCGGCCAGATTGGCAATGTGACGACTCTGTGACAGGGTGGTGGGGTTCACACGATTTCCGATTCACGATTTCCGATTTCCGATTTCCGATTAAATTTTGGGCGATTTTGATTGAAGTTGGGGGGGTGAGATTCACGGTTTCCGATTTCCGATTTCCGATTAAATTTTGGGCGATTTTGATTGAGGTTGGGGGTTGGAATTCACGATTTCCGATTTCCGATTTCCGATTAAATTTTGGGCGATTTTGATTGAGG
>SLJM01000351.1 GCA_007135085.1 Myxococcales bacterium | reverse complement strand
TCGCCTGATAGATTAAGGGGGAGAGGGGCTCTTTTGTCGTGATTTTAGAAACCGTAGTCGGCGGGGTCCATGCTGCGTTCGGTCCAGTATCGGTGCAGGCGGCTCATCATATCTTCCAGGAGTTCCGGTCTGTCGGAGGAGAGATCGCGAGTTTCGGTGGGGTCTTCGACCAGATCATAGAGGGCGACCGCTTCGGCGCGGGGCTCGATGAGGAGCTTGTGGCGGCCGTCGATAAAGCCCAGGGAAAAATGGGTGCGCGAGTAGTCGGGGACTTGCTCCAGGTAGACCGGTCGGGGCGGCGGGTGGGCGCCGGAGCGGATGGCCGCGGCCAGGCTGTGGGAGCAGGTGCCGACGGGGATATCGAGCCCGGCGAGTTCGAAGGTGGTGGCGAAGATGTCGAGGACGGCCACCGGTGAGGTGTAGCGCGCGGGCTCGATGTCGGGGCCCCAGATGATCAGGGGCACTCGGGACTCCACGTCGAAGACGGTGCGGCCGTGATGGTAGGTGCCGTGTTCGCCGAAGGCGTGGCCATGGTCGGAGGTAATGATGAGGTAGGTGGGCCGCTCATGCTGACGCTGTTCCACAAATTCCAGAAGGCGGGCGACCTCTCGATCCGTAAAGTGGAGGGCGGCGTCGTAGCGGTCTTCGTCGTCGGGGCCGAAATCGATGGGATCTGGACCGGGGCGATAGGGCTGGTGTGGCTCGATGAGGTGGGACCACAGAAATTGGGGCCCCTCATAGGTGTCCAATTGCTCGATGATCAGGTCGATGCTTCGCGGCGCGGAGTGGTCCTTTGCGAGCTTGTCGTCCACGGGCGTTTCGTCGACGAAGTCGAAGCCGCGCATGCCGCCGTGGTCGGAGGAGAAGATATTTTCCTCCGACGAAAAGGCTGCGGTGTGATAGCCGGCGCTGCCCAGATATTCGGCCACCGTATGTTGTTCGTCGGGAAGGGTCAGGGCCCACATGGGACCTCGTGGGGGATCGATCATCGACGGATGGGTGCCCGTAAAGAGGGCTCGCATGGTCTGTCGGGTGGAGGTGGCCGGCGTATAGGCCCATTCAAAAAGGGCTGCCCGTTTTGCATAAGCGGCCAGGTTGGGGGTGGTGTCGCGTTCGTAGCCGCCCATGGTGGTGCGGTCCCATCGCAGGGCGTCGATGGTCAGCCAGATGATGTCCGGGCCGTCGTCGCCGACCCGTCCGAGAGTCCCGGGCCGGGAGGGCTCGAGGTGGGGAAAACACACCGCCGACTGGCCGCGATTTCGCTCGGCGGTGGCAAAGCTATGGTCTGAACCGGCGTTGAGCCAGCCCTGGATATGGCCCGTGCCGGAGTCGCCGTAGACCAGAGCCAGCCGGAGCGATTGAGTGGTGTCGCCGGCCAAATATACAGCGGACCAGGTCAGGGCGAAGAGGGCGCCCACCATGGCGATTCGACGAGGTCTCAGGGCGTGGGCGAAGAGTCCTCCCAGGATGGCGGCAGCGCCGATAAAGACCAGGGCCACCATGGCGGAGAGGGCCAGGTTCTGCCAGATTTCAAAGCCCAGACGAGTCAGGGCAAAGCCCCAGCCGATAATGGCGAGGGCGTTTGCGGCCGCCGCCAGGGCCAGTGAGTGTGAGGGCGTCTCCAGTTTATCGAAGAGTGTTCGCAGCGGAGAAATGGCTGCGGTGGCCAGCATTGCCAGCAGGAGTGCTCCTGTGGGCACCACCAGGCTGAGCGCCAGTTGATGGACCAACTCAGAGCCGAAGAGTCGTCGAAAGACTGAAAGGGATCCGAAGGTCAGGGCGCTCAGGGCGATCGTGGCGCCCACGGCGGCGGTGCCGAAGGCGGCGACGTGAGCAGCGCGATCGATGGCAAGCCGCCGAAGCCGCACGCCGATGCTCTTATGATGCCACAGCCAGCCCACGAAGAGCCCCCCGGGGGCCAGGGCCAGAGCGACCAAAGAGCCCGTGGCGACCGACGCTTTCCAGGCCTCGCCATAGGTCACGCCCACCCCTTCGGCCAGGGCCGAGGCGTCATGGAGCGACCATAATAAAGCGGCGGTCAGGCTCCAGCCGATCACAGCGCTCACCATCTTAAGGGGCGCCGCTTTTTGGGGTCCTCCTTTCTCGACCATCTCAGTACTCCAAAACATCATTGGGCGACGGCCAACTTGGTACACGGCCACAGTGATTATGACCAGTTGACGCCGGTCCTGAACGACGATCTCTTTGCCGTCTGCACTCGACGATACTACAGCATCGCCTCGTTTCGACAGCTTCGACCTCGTCGTCCAGTCCTCGGCCTCAATCAATCATCTCCACTGTGGCCGTGTAGTAGCGTATTTACACAACTTGAGCGACAAAAAAGGATAAGATGCATCGTCCGAGGACTTCGGTTACCATCGATAGAGCGAATTTGCGGCGTTCCGCAAAGATGGCGATGGGATAGCGCAGTCATTGATCGAGAGGGATAAACGAATGAAGAAGAATAGTTCGGAAGACCAGAGTGCAGGTTCGTCGGCTCGTCGGGAGGCAGGTGTGGCGCGAATGTGGCGACGAATCGCCCTGGGGGCCCTGGTGCTGGTAGCCTCGGTCGCCCTGGCGGCCTGCGGCGACGATCCGGGGGAGAACGGCAGCAATGGTGGGGCGCAATTCGAGGATGCGGTCCTGGCCGATCAGGAAGATGCAGAGGAGTGGGCCAACGCCAGTGCGCCGCAGATCTATTTTGTGTCTATCTTTACGCCGATGTTGATCACCATGGGCGAAGAGGAAGACGAGAATTGTCCGGTGGTCAATGAAGATTCGGCGGCGGGCCTGGTGGAGGTCTCCGGCGGGTGTACCGATCTGGATGGCCGTACCTGGTCGGGGTCGATGACCATCCAGGAGGGCGAATTCAGTCAGGAGTTGTGGTTCCCAGGTGGAGACCAGGATCTGTCGATCTCGGAGTTGGTCATCGACGATTTTGGATTTGTGGGCACCGAGACCTGTGCCAGCGATCCGGAAGTGGAAGGAGAGGTGGACTTTACGCTCAACGGTAAAATCACCACAGAAGAGCTCGGCGGGGACCGCTTTGGCTTTTCCGTCGAGCTGAGGATCGACGGAAAAGGGATGGACGCCGAGACCTGCGAGATCAGCGAGGGGAAGGGGATTACCACCTATGAAGGAGAGGTGGAGGTGCTGGAATTCGATTCCGCCACGGGGATGGGGCTGGCCCACCGGTGGAACGGAAGCGGGACCCGGGCCGACCCGGATGTGGGGCAGGCCGCGGTCGAGACCGTTGACGAAGTCCTTGATGCCGGCGGCTGCGAGTTTAAACCTATGTCAGGCTCGACGAAGGTCAGCGCCGGTGGTGTGGAAATGGAGTTCATCTACAACGGAGAAACCCATTGCGACGAAGAGGCCACGGTCACCTGGTATCTAGACGGGGAAGAGATGGGAGTCGTCGAAGGCGTCGCTTGCAGCTCGGCCCGTGGCGGCCCGGTGGGTCCGGCGATGGTCCTTCTCATGCTGATGATGGTGGCCTTCCAGCGCCGCAGCGCCCGGGCCTGAGAGGGGGCCTGGTGCTCTTTGTGGTGGTGCTGGTCGGCCTGCTTTCGGCCTGCCATCTCTGGTCGAATGCCTCCTCCGATGAATCGGAACCGGAAGAATCGGAACCGGAACGATCGGAGGAGGCGTCAGACCAGCCCCGCCAGCGCGCAACGATAGATTGGGGCCCGCCGCTAGAAGTGGCCGACGGCGACGGCTATCGCGGGCCCTGGCAGATGAATGAGTCCCAGTTTTTTTATGTCGACGATCCGAGCGTTGATATCGGCGCCGATGGAACGACGGCGGTGGTGTGGGTCGACAACCGCGACCAGAACGTCTTTTTGAGTCTCTACGACGAAGATGGGGGGGAGGGCCTCGATGAGGCCACCAATATCTCTGGCTCCCCGGGAGTCTTCTCCTGGCTACCCAGGGTGGTGATGGCCGGCGAGGCAGAGATCTATGTGCTGTGGCAGGAGATCTTGTTTACCGGGGGCTCTCACGGTGGGGAGATTCTCTTTGCTCGCTCCACCGATGGGGGGCAGAGTTTCTCAGAGCCCCTCAATCTGTCGAATACGGAGGCCGGCGCCGGCAAGGGAAGGATGACCAGGCAGCGCTGGCATAATGGAAGCCTGGACCTGGCGGTCGGGGCCGGCGGTGAGATCGTGAGCGCCTGGACCGAATATGAGGGAGCGCTGCGAGTGAGCCGCTCCACCGACGGGGGGCAGAGCTTTTCCGAGCCCCTCCATGTCGCGGGCAGCGAGGACGAGCCGGCCCGAGGGCCAGATCTGGCAGTGGGCCCGGAAGGGGAGATCTATCTGGCCTGGGCGTTGGGGGAAGATGGAAGTGCCGATATAGAGTTGGCCCTGTCTGACGATGGTGGTCAGACATTTGAAGAGTTGGGAGCGATCGTCGACACAGAAGGCCATAGCGACGCGCCGGCGCTGGCCGTAGATGGCCAAGGCGTGGTCCACGTCATCTATGCGGAGAGTCCAAACGGGCTGTTTGATCGCTATCATCTGCGCTATCTTCGCTCCGATGGCGCCGGCGGGGCCTTCGAAGATCTGGGGCGGCTGGCGCCGGCCGAGGAGGGGGGAAGAGGAGGGGCTCATTTTCCCTCGGTGGCCATTGGCGAGGACGGAAGCGGCCAAGAGAGGCTGGTGGTGGCCTGGGAGAATTATGAGGATTTTCGGCAGCGGCCGCAGGGGATGGGAGTGGCTCTGTCGGCGGCTCTGTCGGGCGATGAGATAGGGGAATTTTCGGAGCCCGAGATGCCGGCGGCCCTGGCCGACGAACTTCCGGGAGCCAGCGGTGGGCTTCAGGGGCTGTTTATGCGTAAAATAGCGATCGGCCCCCGGGGGCAGGTGGGGTTGGTTCATAGTTTTTTCGATGAAGGCCGGGCAAGCGGCGTGCGGTTACTGCCGGGCCGACTGGAGTCGGATCGAGTGGTAGGCCAGGAGCGTTGATGTCAGTTTATCCCGACAAGGCAGCCTTTCAGACTCACCTGGAGACCCTCGGGGTAGACCAAGAGACATTGCTCATGGACGTGGAGCCCACCATCTCCCTTGGTCGTCACGGGGAGCTGGAAGAGGCGAATAGAGCGAGAGATGCCCGGGCGTTGCACACCTTACCGGAGCTGGCCGTCGACGAGGACCTGGAGGTAGGGGCCTCAGGTGATCTGACCATCCTGGAAACTCTGGGAGAGGGAGGGATGGGGGTGGTCAGGCTGGCCCGTCAGGTGGCCCTGGATCGAGAGGTGGCGGTCAAGACGACGCGCGCCGACGTCGGAGAGGCGGCAGCGCGCTCTCTGCTCCAGGAAGCCTATGTGACGGGGTATCTGGAGCATCCCAATATCATCCCCATCTATATGGTGGGACGCACCCCGAAAGGGGCGCCGCTGATCGTGATGAAGCGCGTCGAGGGGCGCTCCTGGCTGGAGATGTTGGAGGCGTCGGCCGATGATGGACCGCCCGAGGATCTGACGCGCCATGTGGAGATCTTGATGCAGGTGGCCAGCGCGACCTGGTTTGCCAACAGCCGCGGCGTGATCCATCGAGATATCAAGCCCGACAACGTCATGCTCGGCGACTATGGCGAGGTCTATCTGTTGGATTGGGGTATCGCCGCCACCAGCCGCGACGATCGGCCGTTATTGCCGCGACTGGAAGAGACTCGTCAGCTACGCGGCACCCCGGGTTATATGGCTCCCGAGATGGCCGAGCAGGAGCTCGAGCTAATTGACGAGCGCACCGACGTCTACCTGCTGGGCGCTACCTTGCATCATATATTGACCGGCAGGCCCCGGCATAAGCCGGGCACTCTGCTGCAGATGCTCTTTGCCGCCCACCGCTCCGAGCCCTATGAGTACGGCCAGGGCGTGCCCGACGAATTGGGGGCCATCGCCAACCGGGCCTGCCACCGAGATCGAGACCAGCGCTTCGCCACGGCCAGAGAGTTTCGTGACGCCCTGGAAAATTTCCTGGAGCATCGCCAATCGGTGGCCCTCAGCGATGCGGCCTGTGATAAGCTGGAGGTGCTCCAGGGATTGCTGGGGGCCGACGAGACGGCGCCGCGGGCGATCCATGACACCTACGGGGAATGTCGCTTCGGATTTTATGAAGCCCTGCGAACCTGGCCCGAAAATGAGGGCGCCCGACAAGGCCTGCAGAGATGTCTGGAGGCCATGATTGCCTATCATCTGGCCCAGGAGAATCTGGAGGCGGCCAAAGCTTGCCTGGAAGAATTGCCGGAGTCCAGAGAAGGCCTGAGCGAACAAATCCAGGAGTTGGAAGAGCGCCTAAAGAAGCGTCAACATGACCTCAAGCGTCTGGAGAGGCTGGAACGAGCGCTCGATCTGAGCACCGCCAGGGGATCGCGAAGTCTGTTGATGATCGCCCTGGGTATAATCTGGACGGCGACCAGCTTTTATGCGGCGGTGCGGGTCGAACAGGGGTGGGTTACGGCGGCAGAGGATCTGCGCCATCATATGACGTCGGGATTGCGCAATCTGGCCGTCGGCGGGGGGCTGATTCTATTATTTCGAAAGCGCTTCTTCGCCAACCGAGCCAACGTCCGGCTGGTCTACCTATTCTGGACGATGCTGGCAGTGGTGGCCTTTTTTCGCTGGACCACCTGGTATCTGGAGGCGGACCTCTTTCTGGCGCGCATCGGCGATATGGTGATCTATGTATTGGCCCTGGTAGCGGTAGGGTTGATGTCGGATCTGCGCATTTGTCTGATCGCCTCTGCCTTTGGGGCAGGAGCGGTAGCCAGTGTGATCTGGCCGGAGTGGATTCTCTATTTTAATTCGGTGGCCACGGCGTTGACCTTCGCCGGCTTCGCCTGGATCTGGCGTCCCCAAAGAACCGCCACCGAGGAAACGGCTGGTCAGTGACGCAACTGATTTCGGATGGTGTTGATGACGGTGGTGCGGTTTTTATGCCGCGCTTCATAGGATTCGAGCTGCCGCAATTCGGCGGGCTCCATGGCGCGGATCTTCAGAGCCAGTTCGTGGGCGGTGAGATCGAAATAATCCTCCACCGGGGGTTCATCCTCGGCGGCCTCGGCCAGATCTTCGCCGGCGGGCCGTGTGGTCTCGAGATAACTCTCCAGACTGTCGGCCCGGATGGTGTGATCGGTGTAGATAAATCGCACCTCCTCGTCGGGCTTCTGTGGTAAGCCGTCGGGAATGTAGAGCTCCTCGTATTTGCCGTTCCACTCCAGGAAGAGATAGGGGATATTTTGAAATTGCTCTTCGTCCTGGAAGTGGATCAGCTTGTAGGAGCCCTCTCGCACCCGTTCGAGGCGCTCGTCGGCGCCGCCGTTGGTCAAGAGCTCGAAGTCGTCGGGGCTCAAGGCCCACAGATCGCCCTGCGAGCCCTCGGAGATGGTGAAATAATCGGCGGTGATGGCATAGGGCGTGCCGTCGAGCAGAAGATATCGGTCACCATCGGGGACGCGGTGGATTTCGTATCGTCCCTGTTCTTTGATCTCGTAGCTCATGACGTACCTCGTGTTGACGCGTCATTGGGGGGCGGGCCAGTGGGTCGATCGAGTGGATCGAATCGTGGGCCAAACCTAGACGCATGGCGAGGAGCATCAACGAGTTGAGCTAAACGTGGTTTAGTGGCGGGGATAGGCCGTCCAACCCTCGGTCCATGGCCGGTTGGCGCTGGGATTGAAGGCGCCGCGGTAGACTGCGGTGGGGTCAAAGCCCTCCGGGGGAGGTTCGATGCCGCCCGTAGTATGCTCCGGGGAGGGGATCCAGGCCGGGTCGGAGAGATCGTAGGGATCGCCCTGAAAGCCCGGATCTTCGCCGAAGACGTTGTTGAACTCAGGGTTCATAAAATATTCGTAATCGTCGAAGGGCTCCCAGGTGATAGGGTTGCCGTCGGAGTCGACCCCGGAGCCGTCGTCGATCATCTGGAAATAGCCCTCGCCGTCGTCGCCGATATTGTAGAAGAGGGTATTTTTGACGTCGATCAAGCCCGCTCTGGCGTGGTCGGCGGCCTCTTCACCATCGATATATAATCCCGACGATTTATGTCCCATGACGATGCCATGGGAGAAGACCCCCTGCCCGCCGTATTTGACGAAGAGCCCGATCTGGCGGTCGGCGACGCGATTATTGCCGATAAGGGTGTAGTTGTAGATCTGGCCGTAGGTCTGGGGAAGGGCGGTGGGGTCTTCGGCGAGGTTTTCTAATTCGATGGCCTCCACGCCGTGGATATCCTGCTGGACGGCGATAAATTGGGCGGTGCCTGTCCAGCCGGTGTCGAAGTCAAAGCCGTCGTCGGCGGCGCGGGTGCTGACGATATAGCGAAGGTCGACGTTGCCGCCGAAGACGGCGATGCCGTCGTCGTCGCTCATATGGGATTGGACGTATTCCACGGTGGTCTCGCTGCCGCAGCCGGCCAGGGTCAGGCCGTTGAGCGCTTTTTGGCCGTCCACCTCGGAGCCCCCGAATTCGATGCGCACATAGCGCATGGTGCCGCAATTCCAGTCTTCCTGGGAGCCGCCGACGCTGACGTCGTAGATGCCGGGGTCGATGCGAAGTCGGAAATTCTCCCGGTTGGTCGGGGCCAGGCCCACCATGGCGACACCTGCCCAATCGCCGGCGACCCGGGTGCCCACGGGCTTGTCGCTGGTGAAGACGATGGGGTTGTCGCGAGTGCCCTCGGCCTCCAGCCGGGAGCCGGCCAGAGAGACGAGACCAGCGCCGCGTTGGCCGAGTATGATCGTGCCCGGTTCGATGGTGAGCGTCGATTGGCCGGTGACGAAGATAATATCTTCGAGGACGTAGACGTTATCGGCGGTCCAGGTGGTGTCTTCGACGATATGGCTGGCCACGGAGACCCGCTGGGCTTCTCTGCACAGCCCGTCGATACACTGGCTGGTGGCGGAGCAGTCCGAGTCGCTCTGGCATTGCTCCAGCTCCAGCAGCAGGGAACAGCTCGCCAGGGGCCACCCCAAAAGAAGCAGCATAGGCAGGAGGAAGGGAAAATAAAGGGGGAGGGGCTTACGACCGTGCATGGTTTCTCCGAGCGCCGTCGGGGCGATGGAATCTGTGATTTGGGTCTCAGGCATTCTATTCGACGGGAATATGGAGGTCGAGTTCGAGGCTCTGGCCGGCCTCCACGGTCAGGGTCTGCATGCCTCTCCAGCGCCCCTGAGTGAAGACGATATTATAGTCGCGAGGCGGCAGGTTGGTCATCTTATAGACCCCGCCGGTGCCGGCGATGGTGCCGCATTGCTCGTCCTGAATCATGACCACTCGAGCCGTGGGAAGGGTGGTGTCTTCGCCATGATAGACAGCGCCCTCGATAGAGCCTCCCGAGGGATCGCCGCAGTCGGCGCGCCGGGTGATCTCGGTGTGCAGATCGAATTCAAATACCTCGCCATCGCTGACGTCGATATCGAGCAAGGCTTCAAATTGCTCGAAGGTCGATTCACCGATGTCGACCTGCTTGACGGCGCGCAGGGTTTCATCGTGGGCGCTGATGTGGATCAACTCGAAGGTGCCGTCACTGCGGCTGATGGCGCCGTTGCAACGGTAGTTGAAGTCGTCGTCGAAGTCGAAGCGCTCACGAAAAGAGCCGACGTGAACTCGAGCGCCCTGCAGGGGAGAGCCGTCCGGGGCGAATAC
>SLJM01000154.1 GCA_007135085.1 Myxococcales bacterium | reverse complement strand
GTGCCGGCGATTGCAGGAGGGCGAGCGTGAGTAGTACCCATCCGGCCTGGACGGAGCGTCTCGAAGGCCGCCATCCACCGCGGTGCCTCGACGGGCTCTTCGAACTTATCGGCAATACCCCGCTGGTGCGATTGCATAAGGTCACTGACGGTCTTGCCTCGGGCGTGGAGGTGTGGGTCAAGCTCGAGAATATGAATCCCGGTGGCTCCGTAAAGGATCGGCCGGCCCGTCAGATCTTCCGCGACGCTCTGGAAAGAGGCGATCTCGGTCAGGGGCAGACCCTCATCGACGCCACCAGCGGCAATACGGGAGTGGCCTACGCCATGATCGGTGCCTCCCTGGGAATCGACGTGGCCCTGGTAATGCCCGAAAACGTCTCGCCACAGCGAAAGTCCATCGTCTCTGCCTACGGAGCTGAGATTATTTTCTCCGATCCTATGGAGGGCAGCGATGGAGCGATTCGCCTCGTGCGGGAGCTTGTCGATGGCGACGAGGAGGGAAAATATTTCTACGCCGACCAATATCAGAACGACTCCAATTGGCAGGCTCATAAAGCCACGACGGCCCCGGAAATATGGACTCAGACAAAGGGGCGCATTACCCATTTCGTGGCTTCCACGGGCACCTCGGGGACGGTCATGGGTACGGGAAGGGGCCTGAAGGAGCGCAACCCCGACATTCAGATCATCGGCGGTCAGCCCGCGGATTCCTTTCACGGTCTGGAGGGGCTAAAGCATATGCCCACGAGCATCCAGCCCGGGATCTACGAGGAATCCGAGCTGGACGATATCCTCTGGATCGACACTGACGAAGCCTGGGATATGGCCGAGGAGTTGGCGCGAAGTGAGGGGATTGCCTGCGGCTACTCCTCGGGGGCCAATGTGGTGGGCGCCCTGAACGTGGCAAGAGAACTCGACCAGGGAGTGGTGGTGACGATTATTTGTGACCACGCCGATCGATATATCGGAGAATAAGAAATATGAGCGCCGAGCAATCACCGACGATTAGCGCCGATCTCATCGCCGCATTGGTCCCCTGGCTAGAGGATGCCTATCCCGAAGAGGGATGCGGGCTGGTGCTGGAGAAAAAAGGTGAAATACCGAGATTTTTGGGGTGTGACAACGTCATCGATCGCTATCACGAGCTCGATCCCGAGGCTTATCCGCGGACGGCCAAAGATTTTTATATGATCGATCCCCGGGAGTTCATGAAGGCCGAAGATCGTGGCGAGTCGGTGTCGGCCATTGTTCACAGCCACCCCGACACGGGTGATTATTTCAGCGACAGTGATCTCGAGGCGGCGCTGATGCCTCGCGATGATGTCGATGATCCGGTGGAGCCCATCTATCCCGGGGCCGATTACCTGGTGGTCTCCGTCTGTGAGGGCCGGGCAAAAGAAGCGTCTCTTTATCGCTTCGACGAAGAAAAGGCCCGTTTCTCACGAGTCGACAAATGGGACGAGCCGAGGTTGGCACAGGCCCTCAATCGCAGAGCGGCTCAGCCAGAGACTGTATCGTAGGGTCGGGATCGTCGGTGACTACCTTGCGGCCCACCAAAAGGGCCACGGCATAGGCCGAAGCACAGCGAATATCGGCCAACTGCTGACCGCAATCGATTTGAGTCATGCTGAGTAGATCGCCGCCGGGTGTGGGAGGATTGTCCAGGCAGGTTCCCAGATTCGCACGGGGAAGGGCCTGAGATGTGGCGCAGAATCCACGGCTATATTGGTCGAAATGAAGGGCGGTGGTGCAGATGAGTTCGGCAAATCGATCACCCTCCTCGATAGCGTGTCCCGCCGCCTGAAAGTGGCGATCCAGAAGTCGCAGATGGCTTTCCATCAGCGCGGACCGCGACGCCGATTCGCCGCCCTCATCGGTGGCTACGGCGACCACGGCGTCCCGGGAATGCCCCTCCATATTGCCGTCGAAGGGGTTGACCGCCCACCAGCCGAAGCGCTCCATGCCATCGTCGTCTATGGGACGAATCGGGGCCATGATCACCATATTTCGATTGCGGATCTGATCTTCGATGACCTCTCGAGTGGCGTCGCCAATTTCGACGAAATCCAGGTGGGACATACGTTGGGAGTCGATGGTGGTAAATCGAATCGACTGGCGGCGGGCCTCCTGGAAGATGGCGTCCACCGTGGGGGACGGGCTATCGGAATAGGCGTCGATCATCTCTCCGATAAGTCGGTCCGTGAGCAGGCCGTAATGGCCCAAAAAGGCGGTGGTAGCCACCGTGGGAACACCGTCGGCCGGCAGCGCCTGGAGGCGTCCGCCATCGACCTGGAGATCGACGAAGAATTCATCACCGCGCCGAAGGATTCCCGCGGTCAAAACACGGGGACGGGTCAATACAGGAGTGACCCCGAAGACCTCTGCCACTGCGTCCAGTTGGCGGTCCAGGTTGCGAGCAAAGGCAAAGGGAAGGGCCGGACCCAGATGGTCGAGGACTCCGTTGACGGCCAGCCGTTGAGCGTTGTCATCGAGGGCGTCGTCGACCTCGGCTGAGATCCACTTATCAGTTTCGTCGAGAGCACCACTGGCTGCCGTGGTGGCCACCTGGCGGAGCTTTTCATCGGTGACCCGCCCAGGGGTCAGGGCGATGGCAAAATGTTGATGATCGAAGTCAAAGATGTCCACCCCCTGGCCGCGCCGGTACAATACCTGGGTGAATCGGTGATCGTGGCCGGTGTCGCGCAGGCTAAATTCGAGCTGTAATCGCTGCAGAGCGTCGACGGCGATAGTCGTGCCCGTCAGGCGGTCGCCTTCCAAAACCAGCACCGGGCGGTGGCCTCGGCGACGGGTAGGATCGGGCTCAAAGCCGATGGTCAGGGCCCGAAATGCCAGATGCCACAGAGGGCCGTCGACGGCCAGGTGTTGAATGACCTGCCCGTCTTCGAGATGGCTGACCAGCTTCATTTCGAATTGGACGATATGGGAGGCGGGCAATTCGTCGTGGCTGTCGGCCTTATTCGCGGTGGTCATCCCGTAAGTCGGGGCGCTGACGGGATCGAAGGGACGGTAATGTTGACCTGCTTTGACCTCGAGCCATACGTGGTTGCTCAGGTCTCGGATGAGCGAGGAGCGCAGCGGGGAGGAGCGTCGAGCAAAGGTGCGGGGCTCCAGGTGCTCCCGGTTGAATAAGGTGGCGCTGCCCAGGGCGCCGTCGACGATACGGGTGATATCGGCGTCGTGCAGTTGGCCCGTGACAAAACGCAGATCATGACCGGCAGCGATCAACATGTCGGCCGCCAGAAGCGCCTGGTCGGCGGCATTGCCCGCTCGGTCGACGAGGGTGCCCTCCGGGCCTCGCATGGCACCTGAATAAGCCTCGAAGGAGATATTGTCGTCTATCCAGTCGAAGATCTGTTGGGGCCCCCGTGGTGAGGCGACCTGGCGGAGCGCGTCGTCAACGGTCAGTGGATGAGCTGAGCGATGTCCAGAGGCCAGGCGGTCGGCCTGTTGGCGTAGGCGGCCAATCTCATTCCTCAATTGATGAGCCTGGGCGTCGCCTAAGATGGGAAGTGGTTCCTCAGCGTTTTGCCCGGTCTGGTCATCTTCTTCATCGGGAGATGACGCCAGGGCCGTGGGGCCCGCCGAGAGGGTGAGGGCGACGGCAATCGTGGCTGCCACAGTGGCAGCGCTGGCTAGGTTGGTCCGGAACATGGCTGTGTGCTTTGCGCCTTAGAGACAAAAGTTAACGATCAGTGGAGCCACCATAACAGGTGACGTCGCCGGGGCGCAAAGATTCAGACATTAATCATCCAGATAGGAATCGGGGCTATCTTCAAGCGCACAGAGCCGGGGGCGACGGCGCTCGTCAAATTCGACTCGGCCTGCCGCCGTAGAGGGATCGTGTTCGAATAATAAGATCCAGTCCTGGCGGGCAGCGTGGTAGAGAATCTCCCTCTTTTCTTCTACGGTCTTTAGCGGCTGTAGATCGTATCCCATTACGTAGGGATCGCGAAGATGAGAGGTGGTGGGGATGAGATCGGCGAGGAAGAGGTAGGTCGCGTCGACGCAGCTGATCTTGATGATCTGCATGCCGAAGGTGTGACCATGGCAGGGCAGAACCTCGATACCTGGTAAAATCTCGTCGATGCCGTCGATTAACTTCAGCGGTGGAGCGTCGGCCCCTTCCAGGAAGTTGAAGTCATCGTCGCGGTAGCTACCGCCGTCGCGGGCGCTGGGAGCGTGGGCCCAGGACCAGTTGCGGCGTTGCACCCAATGCGTGGCGTTGGGGAAGGTCGGCTGTAGGTTGCCCTCTTCGTCGACGTAGGTCAGCCCTCCGGCGTGGTCGAAGTGGAGGTGAGTGAGGACCACGTGATCGATCTCGTCGGGACTCAGCCCATGACGAGACAGGGACTGTTGGAGGCGTGGATCCTGGTTGCCGATTCGGTAGATCTCACGACTCTTGTCAGACCATCGGGTGCCGATGCCGGCGTCGATCAAGATCGTGCATTTCCCATCGCGAATGAGGACCGAGCGCGCTGCCATATCGATGCGGTTGGCCTGGTCCGCCGGGTTGGTTCGCTCCCAGATCGGTCGGGGAATGATGCCGAACATAGCCCCTCCATCGAGGGCGAAATCGGCTTCGCGAAGCGGAATGACCTGGCGATCGGCGGGCGTGGAATTCGTCATGATTAATCGTCGCTTTCGGATTGGTGATTGACCGCAGGATTGAAAAAGATGGCGTCAAAAACCTCATGATCGTCGTCGAGAGGCAGCAGCCGCGCCGGTGTGTCTGGACCATCGTGAAGAAAGTGTAGGCCCAGGCGCCTGAAAAGGCGGGGGACGGCGATGGTTTCGTTGCGGCGAACCAGATCGTCGTAGCGCCGCAGGGGAGCGGTCCCCAAATCCTGGCTCGTCGCTCGAAAGCTGGTGCGAAGGACATCGAGGTCGTAGGCGTCGATCACATCGGCAAACTGCGAGGAGAGGAGGACGTCGATCCAGTCCTTGAGCTCGACGGCGCCACCGCTGGCTTCGAAGAGGGCCAGATCGAGGGCCAGTGCGATGAGCACTCCCTGATCGTAGGGAAAACGTCGGCGGTCCACGTCGCGCACCTGGCCGCCTGCGATGATGGGATTTCGAAGATAGTATTGACCGGTCAGGGCGAGCTCACGGCGTACGGCGCGGCCATCGATGAGGCCGAGCCTGGCCAACGTCTTGAGTGCCATATAGTGGGTGACCCCCTCTTTGAACCACATCGTCTGGTCGGCGGCGTCAGCGTCGGGAACTAGATGGTGACCATTCCACATATGAAATGCTTCGTGGGCGAGCAGGAGGAGGAGATCGTCATCCACCTCTTGGTCAGGGGGGATCTCCAGGACGAACCCGCCGCGTCGGCCGCTTCCCCGAAGTGAATCATTGGCATCATCCTGAACGGGCATTATAAAAACCGAGACGTCCTCATAAACTCCGAATTGAGCTTGATACTCGCCGCAGATCTCGGCGGCCACCGACAGAAGCTGGTCCCCGTCGAGCTCGAATTGATCGCTCAAGGTCACAGATAGGCGGCCCGAGGGCATCTGGTGATGCACAGTCTTCCAGTCGGCGCCGGCGGCGATAAATGCATCGCGCAAAGAGCGCACGTCATCGGCGACGAAACCGGCGACCTGGCGGCCGTCGTCAGTAGTCTCCAGATGATGTTTGGGCCAGGTATGGGCGAGGTTCCAGCCCGATGGGATATGAACCTCGACGGGAATGTCGATGAGCTGACGGGCGACTCCGGCGCTGGGCAAGATCAGGATCGTAGGGGCGTAAGCGAAAAAGGCGGTATCCACCTGCCAGGGGGTGAATCGGTGTGCTTCGTCGCGATCGGAGCGAGTGTGAACCCGGTAGGTAACCTCGATCCAGTCTGCGCCGCCTGTAGAGACATCGAGCCGCCCTCGGTCGCGATCGACCTTTAAGGGCAGGGGACCGTCGGGGCCCTGGGCATGCCCCAGGCTGATTAGATCGTCGAAATCCCCCCGTCCCGCCCAGGGGCCGGGCAAAAAGAAGGTCGCCCTCGTCGGCGGCTGGAGGAGGCGCATTCTGACTGCCAGGGTATCGCCCTCGGGGGTTAAATGATACCAGAGGGCTCCCTGGCGAGGGGGCGGAGATTCAGTGGCCGGCGCCTCAGCAGCGGGGCGCCCCACCATTTCGTCGTCCCCTATCGTCGGGGGGGCCGGAGCCGAGCAGGCGGCTTGAACTAAGATCAAGATCGCAAAACTCACAGCGGCCATGGCAAAGGAGACGGGCTGAACGGCTTGTCCGGTCCAGGCAACCGTGCTTATATAGGGCGAGCTCATGGAGGCGATAGACCTGTGGTGGTGTTCAATGGCAGGTCGTTTGGGACGCCTGAGGGCGGCTATGTTTAATTTTGGCGATAAACGCACAATTACGTTGCCTGCAGCCAGTTGATTCAATCAACAATCACCGTTACCGGAGCTTCTCGGGACGATGTATCATATACTGATCGTAGACGAAGAGGAACATCTGCTGTGGGCGCTGGAGCGCAACCTGTTCCCGGAGCGTGATGATATCGAGGTGCACACCGCCGGATCTGGCGAAGAGGGCCTGAAGATCATGGAGCGAGAATCCATCGATCTTCTGATCTCAGATATCAAAATGCCTGGGCAGGTCGATGGCTTTCAGCTCATCCTCCGGGCCAAAGAGATGGTTCCCGATGCCAGGGTGATGATCATCACCGCCTTCGGGACCAATCGGATCCAGAATTTTGCCGAGCGCATCGGCATCTCCCACTATATCGAAAAACCTTTTACTGTCGATGAATTGAGACATGCCGTCTTGGAGGTGCTCGACGAAAAGGAAGGTTTTCAGGGAGTGCTCTCCGATCTGGAGCTCACGGACATCATTCAGATGCTCTGTCTGGCAAAGCGCACGGCCCTGCTCCATCTCAAGCATCGCGACCATCGAGGGCGGATCGTCTTCGACGCCGGCGAAGTGGTTCACGCCGAATTCGACGGCGAGACCGGGGCAGAGGCGGTCTATATCATGCTCGACCTGCGTCAGGGCGATATCTTCATGCAGTCGGACTTCGAGCCCGTAGATCGCACCATCAATATGGGGTGGCAGGATCTGCTTCTCGAAGGGGTCAAGCGCACAGACGAGCAGCGCCTCAAGCGTCAGCGTGAGGAGCATGAACGAAAAAAAGAGGAGAAGGCTCAGCAAGAAGAGCAGGCTTCATCGGAGGGAGCCGACGACGACCGGCCAAAGCGTACCATGACTCCCATGGGGCTCGGCGCGGCAGCGTTGGGGTCGGAGGTTTCGGAAGGGGCCGGACCCGCTGATGAGGAGGCCCAGGGAGGACTCGAAGAGGAGAGCAATAGTATCTTCTTCTCCGAGGCTGAACTGGAGGAGATCAGTCGGGCCAGCGAAGCGGCCATGGATGGAACTCCTGTCGAAGATGAGAAAATCGCCGAGGCTTCTGCCGAGAAATCGGATGACCAGCCCCAGGAGTCGTCACAACCTGCACAAGTGCCGGAAGTTGAGGAGTCATTCGACGAGGCGTCGCCCCTGGGGTTTGCCGCTCATCTCAGTGAGATGGAGGACGGAGCGGCCGCGGAGGCCAATGATGCAACGGAAGAGACTGCCCGCAGTCAACCTGCCCGACGGCGCAGCAGTACTTCCCCGGGGATGACCGCCGTGGCCGCACCGGTGATGACCACCGAGGAGAGCGGAGAGTACGAATTATTTGCGGCGCCTGCTCTCAACGGACGACAAAACGATGCGGTCTCACTGGAAGCCAAGGCCTCCAACGACCCGATGACGGTGGCCCTCGGTGGGTTTACCAGGGAGTGCCCGGGCCTCAAGGCGACGGCGTTGGTGACGACAACCACCGGCGAGGTGCTGCAGGCGGAAAACCTCTTCTACGGCGACGACCTGGATATGGCCCAATTGGGGCCCCGGTTAACCGAGGTCTTCGGACGCGGGGGGCGCTGTGTCAATGCCCTTGATGAAGACGACGAGTTAATGGAATTCCAGTTGGTGCTCAACGGCGATTATCTTCTGATTCGCTCCGTCGAGGGGCGTCCATTTATTCACGTGGCCATCGTCGATCGCCAGGTCAGCCTGGGGATCGCATTGGTATTGATGCGACAGTTGGCCAAGAAACTGTCATTGTCTTGAAACCGGTCCTGACCACGGCCCCTCACTCCAATAGGAGTTGACCTCATGGGTGCAACGCTTCACGAAATGCTCCAGAATCTATCCGGTGAAGTTCCCGGCTGCAGACATACCAGTGTCATCGACAGCCGAACGGGCATCGCCCTGGCGGCGAGTTCGAAGACCGATCCCCTGGATAGCGCCGGGGCCGACGCCTTTCACAGCGATCTCTATCGGCTCAGCGGTTCTATCCTGGAGGGAACCCCCCTGGCAGGCCAGACCGAGGAGATCGTGCTCAACAGCGGTAGCTCGACCTTCGTGTCCGTGCCGATCGCAGACACGGGCTACCTCTGGCTGGTCGTCACCGAGCGGGACACCACGGTCGGTTTCGTCCAGGCCTTGATGCGAAAGCATCTGACAAAGATCCAAGAAGGACTCAGCCCCTTCATCTAAATTTAATCCCTTTTCGAGCAGGGATCGGTTTATCGGAAAAGTTGGGAGGAAGTGGTGATCGGAAGGAGCAATGTCACCTCCGTGCCTTTTCGGGCCTTGGACTCGATATTCCACTCCCCACCGGCATCGCGAATAGCTTCTCGGGTGTGGGCCAGCCCCAGTCCGAGGTGGTTGGTGCGCGTCGTAAAGAAGGGATCACCGGCACGCTCTTTGACGCGGTCGTTCATCCCTTCCCCTTGATCGATAATCCTAAAATGGGCGAAGCGATCGTCGACCTCGTCGATGATCACCTCCACCGTGGAGCCCTTGGGGGAGGCTTCCACGGCGTTTTCAACGATGGGCAGCACGATTCGCTCAATCGATGAGGCGGGGATGAGCGTCGATGGACTCACACCGTTGACCTGGCAGTGCACGGAGACGCCCGAGTTGCCCCAGGTGCCCACCACACCTGCTAGATCGGTGAGGCGAACCGGGCTGTCCTGATAGTCCGTGGGTGATTCGATATCATCGATGCCGGTCATGACCTGATTGACGGACTTCTTTAATTTGTCCACGGCTCCCATGATACGGGGCGCCGACTCGGCAGCGATCTCGGGGGCGTCACGAAGGGTCTCGGCCAGCAGCTGTAATGTGGCCAGGCGAGTCTTGAAGTGGTTGGACAGCGATTCTTTGACGTCGTTCAGGATCTCACGGCGCAGTCGCCGATAATCCCAGTCGTGGTGCTGGAGGATCGCCGAATCGTCGACGATATAAAAAGCGACCGTGTCCGACCCCGGCTTATCTGATTGCTCCAGGGGCCAGTAGCGAAAGCCCTTGCTGCTTCCGAATCGACCCTGGACTCGCAGGTGATATTCGGTGGCCCCATAGGGGTGTCGAAATATTCGGTGGAGGCTCAGATAGGGGGGATCAGTGGGATCGCAGAGATGAAAAAAAGAGGGGGCCTCCCGGTTGTCCAGATAAAGGGCCCGGCGAAAGAAAGTGGGGGCGTGAAGGATGGCCCCGTTGGCCCCGAGGAGGAGCAGTCCACCAGGGGCGTCCGATTCGTTTTGTGGTTCCATGGAGTCCATCTTGGGCGTTACGAAGATCGGTGAGGCCGAGACCTTAATAATTCCAGCTCAGGCCGGCGCTGAAGATCTGAAAATTGGCACGCCAGGTGCCCTCATTTTGCGGATTGCCAGGGGGTTGGCCAGGCTGGGTGCAGCTGCTGTCATTATAGTCCGGTCCTCGGCAGTTACTCATGGGAATCGGATTGTAGACCTGGCCATTTCGCACGGTCCGATCAGGAGAATAGATAAAGGCATAGCCCAGATCGAGGGTAATATTGGCGGGGAGGTATATCGAGGTTCCCAGACTCGCCGAGTATCGCTCCCAGCTGACGAAGTCCGCCGACGTATAGGCCACGGGTTGGGCGGCGGTCTCGAAGAAGGCCCCGCCGTGGGCGGTAAGTCGTGAGTTGACTCCATAGCTCAGCCCCGTGCGAATACTGATCGTGTCCTGATAGCCCTTTCGCTGGTAGACCGGGTGGAGGGGGAGTTCGGTGTTGATATTGTCGACGTAGATATCGCCATCGAATTCGAGTTGGAAATTGTCGACCACTGACCAATTTTCCCAGATTGTATTGATCTCCAGATCCCAGCGCGGGCGTTGCGAATCGGCGGGATGTTCGCCCCACTGAAGGCCCCACCCGAAGCGAAGGGAGCCGGCCTGCCAGGTCTCGAGATACATCGTGTCGTCGGTGAGCTCGGAGTTCATATCCTGAAGAAATTGGGAGAACTCCACGTTTGCCTCCCCGGTGGTGCGCCACCTGATCGGAGGCCGATAGGACAGGGCCAGCCGAAGTGGTCCGTCCTGATAGGCAAGCCCCACAATCCCCGTGGGGGCCATCCCCGACAGATCTTCACCGCGAAAGTAGGCCTCGTGATGGGGGTCTTCCTCCCAGGGGGATTGGATGGGGTATTGGGCGTCGGCGACGACCGCAAATTGCGTTTGCTGGTAGGCCAGGGCGGCGGTCAACCCGACGTCCAGTCGTCGATCGTCGCCCAGAGTAATTCCATATCCGGCGCCGAGCGAGCCGTAGGCCACGATCATATCGGCCTCGATGACCATTCCTCGTGTAGCCCCCGTGGGGTCGAGTTGACATTCCCCGTCCTCGATGGGGCCGTAGCAGGGATTGCCGTAGGCCGGTGGACCAAAGAGTCCGGCTCCCACGGTGAAGTCATCGGTGATGTTGAAGCTCGCCGTCAGAAAGGGGGCCGGAAAGAGCCCGGTTTGATTGGTGGCCCGTTCGAAGACCCGGTCCGGCTCCCCGCCGGGCTCGACGTAGAAGTCGTCTCGTTGAAATTCCACATCGAGATTGAGGATATTGCTGCTCAACAATACCTGAGCGCCGTCGACACGCGACAGAAGGGCAGGGTTGAAATAAAGGGCTGACGAATCGCCCGTATTGACCACTCCCGTACCACCGCGGGCCAGGGCGCGGGGCGTGTTTTCTCCGACCTCAAAGCCCGCTGCGGCGGCCTGGTCGGCGCTCAATATGATCGCTGAGGCAGCGATCATGGACAGAGTGCACAAGAACAGCGCAGCACGCCGGCACACGGAGGGGAGCATAGGTCGAGAGCACTTCACATCTTTACTCGGTGGTTTCAGTAACTTCGGACTCATCGACATTTTCGCCGTCGTCAGCTTCCACATCCTCACCAACTTCAGGAGCAGATTCAGGCTCCGATTCCTCAGCCATCCCGTCGTCGGCTCCATTTTCTTCGAACTCGGCGTCTTCTTCTTCCCCTGTATCCTCGGCCTCGCTTTGATCCACCTCGCTGTCGTCGATGACGAATCGCTTGGTCTTCGGCTCTGATTCCTCGTCGAGTGAGCCGTCGACGTCGACGACGAATTGCGTGGTCATCGGCTCCGATTCTTCTTCTTCTTCCTGTAGCGGCTGGTCGGTGCTGGAGTTCAACGCTGTGGCCACATCCTCACGGCGGTAAATATTGGTCTTGGTCCGTTCGAAGGGATCGGCCGGCGCCTCGTCATCTCCGGCGGTGGTCTCGTCGACGGGGGCTGACTGATGGCGTTGATGATGGACCGTGTCGACGAGCTGCTCGATATAGCGATCGCGCTGTTCGATCTCCTGGCGGGTGTGGACGAAGAGATCTTCCATCTGAGTGCGCACTTCCTCGTAGAGCCGGGTCATGCGGTCGAGCTGCTCTCGCACGTGATGCCATTCGCCGCTGGGGGCGGGCTCCACGTGGGTGCTCACCCCGCCGGTGCGATAATGAAGGGAGGTGCGAGCCGGTCCCTCACGGCGCTGTCCCGATCCTTGAGCCAGCGGTGGGGAGCGGAATTCCGAGGTTCTCTCGCGCTCCATAAATTGATTGTTCGTGCCGTCGTCCTCAGAGGCCCACCCGCGCTGATCGGGGTGTTGGCGAAGTTGTAGATCTGAGAAGAGCTGGTGGAGCCGATCGACAAGGCCCCGGTAGGGCATCTGGATCTCTCGAAGGGTCGGCGGCGGCATATGTTCGTCACCGCAGAAGAGCAGTTCCACAGCCGCAGACTCTCCTTCTTTAGCCGTCAGCCGCCGATCGATGCTTATCCACCGGCCCGGGCGATTGTCGGTCTGCTCTGCCGAACCGTCTTCGGGATGGGGGTTTTCACCGACCCAGAGGCCGCTTTCGTCGGCGCTGGCCGAGCTTCGGCGCATGGTATGCATCGCCTCGTCTTCAGGGGCATAATCGAAGACGAAGCTATAGCGGGGCCGTTGGACCACGGAGACGATGGTCTCGAAGAGTTGCTCCAATTCGCCGAGCTGGGGCACTCTCTCCCCGGTGCCGGTCAGCTCCAGATCTTCACCGGCGCTGGAATATCCATAACGGGGCAGCAGGCTCTCCATGCCCTCGACGTTGCGTCGTTCGATGGCGCAGACATATTCGCCGCCCGGTCGAAGGACTCGCTTGATCTCTCGCAGCAATGAGGGATCGGTGACCGGTGAGGAGGGATCGAGGCATAGGACCATGTCGAAGGAGTCGTCTGGGAAATCGAGCTCCTCCCAGAACATGACGTGGAAATCCAGCCCTTGTTTGGCGTGTTTGACTCGGGCCAGCTCCAGGACTTCCGGACGATGATCGATGGCGTTGACCCGCTGGGCGCCCAACTCCAGCAGCAGTGAGGAGCCGATCCCGGAGCCACAGCCGATATCCAATATCTGCTTGGATTCGATTCGGTCTGAAAGTAATGCGTAGCGCGGAAGGAGGCTATGCCACTCTCCTTCCAGGGTATGGATACCGAAATAACGCGTCATGAACTCTACCCGCCTGCCAGGGAATTTCTTCAGATCGTTGCGGCGCGATTATAGGGGAGTTTTCGCGGCGGGCGCAACTCTCCGGCGGCGGTGAGCGCAGGTTTTTAAATCACCTTATTAGAAACGAATGCCCCATTCGGCTCGGTATTGGAACCACCGGTAGGTCAGCCACAGCGTGATCGGACCACCGACGAGCAAAAGGGCAGGGGTCAGGGCCATGCATAAAAAGGCGGTGGTCGCCGCAGAACCTAGGGCGGCGTAGCCTTTTTTCTTGGCGTTTTGTTTGGTCAGTTCCGTACGGCGCATAGCGGGCTCCGATGTGAGGACAATCAGTGACGACTCATACAAAAAACTTAAACACCGGAATAGGGGAGGTGGATTCCCGACGTTGACGAATCCCCGGTGCTTCGGTCAATGATAAGCCCCCTGTGGGGCCAGGCCAATAAGGGCCCGAATCTCTTCAGGCTACACGAAATCAGAAGGCAAGCTGTAGAGGAGCGTCTAATGAAGAAGTCCGATCTCGCCGTCGGCCTATTGAAGCGATTGCCTAAAAATGCCATCAGCCGAGCCTTCGGTGTGATCAGCGAGGTGGAATTTCCCTCGCCGGTACAACAGGTGGTCAACCGGTCGTTTGTTCATTTTTCAGGGGTCGATGCCCAGGAGGCCGAAAAGCCTCTCCAGGAGTATGAGAGCCTCAACGCCTTTTTTACACGGCGTTTGCGACAGGGAGCGCGCACCGTGGAGGCCCAGGAACCCCAGGTGGCCGTTAGCCCCGTCGACGGACGTCTCGGGGCTTTCGGTGCCATCGAAGAGGGGACCCTCTTTCAGGCCAAGGGCCGAGACTATCGCCTCCTGGATCTGGTGGACAGCGCCGAAGAAGAGCAACACTTCCGTGGCGGAAGCTACGCCACGATCTATCTATCACCTCGGGACTACCATCGTATCCATTGCCCCGTGCAGGGCAGGGTGGACAAGATCAGCTATATCCCGGGGCACCTCTTTCCGGTCAATCCCTTCGCCGTGGAAAATATCGACGAGCTCTTCGCGGTCAACGAGCGGCTCATCACCTATCTGGAGTCGCCGCAGCTGGGCCGTGTGGCCGTCATCAAGGTGGGCGCCACCTGCGTGGGCCGCATTTCGCTGAGTTTTGCTGCGCTGAGTACGAACAGCGGTTTTCGCCGGCGACGAGAGTTTCGTCCAGAGCAGGAGTTTGAGTTCTCACAGGGCGACGAGCTGGCTGTTTTTAACCTTGGGTCGACGGTGATCGTGCTGGTGGAATCAGGGGAGTTTGCATTTGGGCAGGGGCTCATTGGGGGAGAGCTCTTACAGATGGGAGAGGAGCTGGGACGTGTTTGACAGGCCGAAAGGCGCTGATTAGGCTCTTGATGTTTCGATGCCATTCTGATGCTTGTTTCTACGGAGAATCCGTGAGGAAAAGAACCAATCTGGTCGCCCTGGCGGCATTGGTGGCCACTGCCTTTGCCTGCAGCGGGGAGGTGGATCTCGTCGATTATGACGATCCCATCTTCTATCTGGGCGACGATGGTGAATTCTATGATCCCACGCCGACGACTCTGGTCGTCGTCGATGCCAGTCGCGATGGGATCGTCGACCTCGACGATCCGGTCGACCTGACACAGCGCCATGATCCGGAGCCCGGTTATGGCGCTTTATTTTTGGCCAATCTCGATGATGACGGCCAGGCCTGTCCGCCCTTGGGGGCGGACGCCGAGCTGGAGGCATGTTTTGACGCCGCCGAGCCAGGCCTCAGCAATCAAGCAGATCTGGCCGATCTGGGGCGCATCAAGACCGCTCCCTCCGGCAGGGTGGGGCCCAATACCTTTGGCGTATTGCGCGTCGACGAGGCTTCCCGTGACAAGGTTCGCCTCTATATTAACAACGGCGACGATAAGGGAGTGGACGGCTTCGTTCCTTTCGATCCCGACGAAGATAGGGTGGAAGCCGAGCTCCTTGAGAAAGGGGTGGAATTTGGCATCGAAGGCCTGTCGGTAGTCCTCGATCGCGAGGAGTGGGATGGAAGGGTGGAGCTGACCTGGGAGATTCATATCCCCGAATTGGACCGCACCGTCAGCGACCGGGCCCATATGGACGTGGCGCCCGTATTATTTCCCCACCACTTATTTGAGGCCAGCGCGGTCTACGCCGTCGATCTGGGAAGTCGAAACCAGGAGTTCGTCGACGATCTGCAGGCCACCACCGATGCTGCCGGCGTCGAGGGGGGCCTGGAATTATTCAATACCTTCGATCCCTGGATCCAGGATTATCTGCTCACTGGTTATATGGCCATGCCGGCGCCAGATGGACCGCGGGTGATTGCCTTGAGCTTTCGCAGCGCGAACCTCAGCTATCCCGGCTCATTGGAAGAGGTCTTCGAGCGACTCTACCAGGTCCAGGGGGAATCGCTTCCGCCGTTGTTGCGTGAGGCGGGGCGTGTGATTTACTCCCAATTCCACGGGCCCAGTATGGCGGCCATGGCCGTCTATGATCCGGACAAGGGCTTTGATCCAGTCGATACGGAAGGCCTCGATGTGGACGACGTGGTCTCCTACCTATATGGGATGAATAGTCAGCATGAATACCCGGAGGTGGCCCAATTGGTGAATCGGGTCTTCGATTCGGATACGTTGGATTCCTTCGGTAATACGGAGACCACTCCTCCTCATACCGCTCCCGATGGAGCGACCTATCCACTGGGACGGGTCTATCGGGGACGCGGGCAAGACCCCAACGTGCGCCCCGATCCGACGCTGTCGAATCTGATCGACGCCCAACAAAAACAACCGCTGATCTGGCTCGATACGGCATGGCTATTGGTAGCCCACGTCGATGAGACCGTCAGTTTCGTCGAGACCGATACCGATCGGGGTTGGTCGCTTTTATATAACGATCCGCTGCGGGCAAAAGAGATCCTCGAGCATCTGCGTGACGATCTCGGCGAAGGGGGGGCCACCCTCTTCGACGATCGCTATTATCCCAACTATGACGATTGTGTCTGGACCGGGGGAGGGTGGGATTGCCCGCCACCGACGCCGGCGCAACGGACGGTCTCCGAGGTTCTGGACGACGAGGATATCATGGCCGCTTCTGCGCGAGCTGCAGTGGAGGTCGATGCTCAGGTGGACGTGCTGAAGAGTGAGATCGGTTTGACCGAAGCAGATCTGGTGCCGATCGCCTTTCTTCATGAAGATTCCGGGCGAGGAAGCCTGGCCTACCAGCCGGGGATCATCAACGGAATCAGCCTCGGCCCCAATGTCTTCGGTGCTCCCGATCCCCACGGCCCCCGCGTCGATGGCCGGGATGTCTTCATCGACGACGTGGAAGGACTTCTCAATCCGCTGGGAATTGACGTGCATTGGATCGAGACCTGGGAGCCCTATCACGTCGGTGTGGGCCAGGTGCATTGCGGATCGAATACGAGAAGACAACTGCCGGCCACACCCTGGTGGGAAAAGGAGCTGGGACAATGATGAGCGTAATGCGATGGCGGCTTTCCCTATTTTTGATTGCTCTTGTGGTGGGCTCATTTTTGCTGGTTTCTTCGGCATGGGCCCAGCAGGGGGCGAAGGCACCCGACTTCGGTGCCCATCCGGAGTTGGAGGCGATCGCCGACGATCTCCACGAGTTGTGGCGTGACGATCCCCGCATATTTGCCCGTCTCGACGCGGTGCGCCAGCTGGTGCGCGACTGGGAGACCGCTGGCGCTCAACGGGAGATGAGCCCCGCCCGCGTTTTGAAGGGGCTCGGTGATGAGGGGCTGCTGCCCATGTTATGGGCATTGGTGGCAGACGATCCCTTCGCCGAGCAGATGGGATTGCGCGGTTGGGTGACCTGGCGAGTAGGGCTGTTGGAAGCGGTGGGACGGCATCGCGATGAGCGCAGCATCCCCGTGCTGATCTCGATTCTGGAAGGACCGGATCCGCTGGGAGCGACCCATCAAACCGCTACATCGGCTCTGGGGCGAACCGGTGATGTGGCAGCCATCGAAACTGCGATTGAGCTGGCCCGTGACGAGGAGCAGAAGCGCCAATCAATCGTGGCCGGCCTGGGGCAGGCGCGGCGCTCGACGGCCCTGGAATATTTGCTCGAAGTGGCGGTCGACGGCGATGATCTCGAGTTGCGACGACTGGCCATTCGCTCCCTTGGTGATTGGGCTAATCAATGGGCCTGGCAGACCTCGGACCTAGCGCCGCGGGCAAAGACAGGAGCCAAAGGGCAGAGTCGGATCATCGCCAATCTGGTCGAGCTCTATGGGGAGGTGCCGGCTTCACTTCGCACAGAAATCGAAAAGAGCCTGCATCTGGCGGGAGCGGCCGAGGCCAGGCAACGGGTTCTTGAGCGCCTCCAGCAAATGACGGACGACCAGATCAGCGCCGCCTACACCAGCCTGGCCGAGCGTCTCTCGCGCTCACCCCTGAACTGAAGGTCGTCAAAACAAGCCATGGTCAATGGTATGGAGTATGATCCGCCTTGAGCGGTAATTTCTGACGTCGGTCTCAGGAAAATCATCAGACTGCCGGCGGAAACCGATCGCACTCAATGGTATGCCATCCCTTGTGAGCCATTGGCCGCTGCGGTACACTCTGGGGCGAAGCGAATTAGGTCGATGGTCTTCGGCATCGGCTGGCCTATACCTTGGTCAGATCCTATCCCCGCCGCGTGTAATGGTGTGGTGGATGCTCGATGAATTGAGGAGTTGAATCTCGTGGCAGAATCAGCTGATAACACCCCGCCTGGAGTGACTGCGCTCGAAGAAGAGAGTGACGTCATTGAGTTGACCGAAGAAGTAAGGACCGTCGACAGTGAGCATAGTGCTCACGAGTCAGACGAAGGAGAAACCCTGGAGGGCATGGGGCTCGAGATGCCGGAGTTCAAGGTGCCCGAGCAACACGATGGGACCGCCGAAGAGCCTGCCGACGAAGAGCCGACGACTCAACGTCTCTCCAAGGAAGCTCTCGAGGAAGCGGCGGCCGTGGATGGTCAATCCCAAGATGGGGCGGTCGAAGAAGTCGAGACAGCAGGGGGCGATGAAGAAATGGTCGACGACGAGGAGCCCCTCGACAGCGAAGATGAAGACGGCGGGGAGCAGGGATACGATCGGCAGTCCATGGTCAAGACCATCCAGATGGACGCCTTCGATCGGGAGGCTATCGAGGCGCTGGGCAGCGAAGACGAAGAGGATGAACTTCCCATATTAGGTGACGCCCGATTTGCCCCCGAGATTGTCGCCTGCCAGCCTCGGGTGCTGGTCAAGAAATGGCGCGAGGGGTTGCCGGGCAGCGTCGAACGCATCGTCGGGGAACCGAGCGCTGCGAACACACCGACCAGCGAGGGACCCCCGCCATCTCGGCCGCAGGATGAGGCTCCCTCGGCGGGCGATGAAGAAGTACCGGAGTCGATCGCCGAGGATTCGGAAGAGCCGATGGAGCTCGACGATGCGGCCCTGGAGGCGGTGGCCATCGACGCCAAATCGGAAGACAAAAGCGCCTCCATGCCGGAGACCATGCCCGAAACCCCGGCCATGGGGCCTGTGACCAGCAAGATCGAGATCGACGAAGAGCTGCTGGAGGCCGACGAAGAGGATGAGGAATACGAATCGGTCGAACTCGACGAGGAGCTCATCGAGCTCGACGATGAAGACGTCGAACCGAAGGGGCCAGCCAAGCCGGCTCCGCCGGAGAAACCTGCACCGCCAGCCGACCTGCCGCCCAAGTCTGAAGAGCCTGCCAGGCCAGAACAAGCCCCAAAAGAGAAGAAAAAAGAACCAGAACCGGCCAGAGCCGCCGGCGCCGGTGCCGGTGATGACGATATGCGAGGGCTGGTGGAGGAACTCCTCGAGGAGGAGCGAGAGCAGAAGAAAAAGAAACAGCAGAAAAAGCGGCCCGTCAGACCGCAGGATGTGTGGTTTGAGAAGGTCTTCAGTAAAGAGTATCTACGCACGGTTCCATCCAATATTGCATCGATCACCAGTAAGGATGCCGACTTTATTGAGGCGAGCTTAAAGCTCAAAAAGAAGTCTCGGATTCTCGATCTGGCCTGCGGATTCGGCCGTCATTCCGTCGAATTATGTGAGCGGGGCTACGAAATGGTCGGCCTCGACCTGTCGCGTCCCCTTCTGGAGCGCGCCCTCGAAGAAGCGACAAACCGATCTTTGAACGTCAAGTTCATCCGCGGCGATATGCGGGATCTCAAATTCTCGGGCATGTTTGATGGGTGCTTCGTCTGGGACACCTCTCTTGGATATTTTGATGATCGGACCAATCTGCGTGTGCTCAAGGGCATCCATCGATCCCTGAAAACCGGGGGACGTCTGTTGGTGGATGTCGTCAACCGCGATTATGTGGTGCGCCAGACGCCGACCCGTCTGTGGTGGGAGGGGAAAGGATGCATCTTTTTGGAGGAGAGCGAGTTCGATTATCAGACCAGCACCCTTCAGGCTCAGCGCTCCTATATCTACGAAGACGGCAGCCCGCCGATGGAGCACACCAGTTATATCCGGCTCTACAACGTTCACGAACTTCGTCAGATGCTTCACGTCGCCGGGTTCAAGGTTCTCGAGGTCAGTGGTGCTCGCCATCACAAGGGATACTTCCTGGGAGCATCGAGCCCGCGAATCATCATCCTCGCCGAAAAACGCGCCCGTAAGCAGGCCCCCAAGAAAAAATAATCCGCAACGCCCATCACTAAAATGGGCGTTGCGGAGCGAAGATCAATCTAGAGGTGGTTTAAACTGGGGAGATTCCAGATCTGAGGTATGGGCTCATTCCTCGAGTTCGTGATCGTCGACGGCGGCCAGGTCAATGAGGCCGATCTCCGAGGACGGGAAGTCGTGGGCTGAGTGGGTATAAGTTCCTCGGAAGAGGAAATCCTCTCCCTCCTCGATGCTGGCGGTGCGAAGAAAGGGGTTTTCGTAACCGACGACCATCATTTCTAGATTGTCGTCGGCGTGATCTCGAATCAGGAGATGGGGGCGGGGACAGCGTTCGGGGCCACCTGGCGTGCAATCGTGGCCCCTGATGGAGGCGACCACACCCCGTACTTCGACCTCGTTATTGATATAATTATCGCGGTTGGCCACCAGCCCTTCCACGCGAAGGGAGCCGTCGTCATTATGCTCGCGAATCTCAAACGCCGATTCCGGCGGTGGAGATGGGAGATCGACGACTGCCTCGGGCAGATCGGGATCGGGGGCCAGGGGATCCTCTTCTAGGGACTGGCCGTCCGGTTCGCATCCGGAGGTCAGCGCCAAGATGGCGAGGACGACGAATATTGCGGCGGTGGAACGAAGGGTCGGTGCGATCATGGGATCGAACTCCGTAAGGATATTTCCGGCACGTCCTTTATTTGCGCGCCGGTTCGGCTGTGATCTTATTGCCTTCCCACTCCTGCCCGTGGAGGGCGGCGATGACGTCGCTGAAATAATCTTCCCGGACATGGACGAAGGAGTAGGAGCTTTCCACGTTGACCTTGCCGAAGTCTTCCGGGTCCATGCCCGACATATAGCATACCATGTCGATGAGATCTTTGGCAGATTCGAAGGCATTTCGGCCGATATTCATATACATCTTGCGCGTCGACGAGGGGCTGTCGATGGCGGGGGCAACGGGGGTGATCTGATCCATATCTTCGTCTTGTCCTTTAATATCAGGGGAGGATGGCTCGGGGCTGGTGGCAGCACGAGCGCCGCCATTATCGCTGTCCGAGGTCCGGCCACGCCGTCGCCGTCGTCGTCGACTGCTTCGTTCCTCATCGTCTGAGGTGGACTTGCGCCGGTCTCGGTCATCACGGGATTTCCGGCTGCGCGCACTGGCTTTGGCCGGGGCTCGCTCTTTCTTTTCTTCTTTTTCGACGACCACTTCTTCTGTTTTGATCGCCTCTTCTCTCTTCTCGACGGGCTCCTCTTTTTGAGGGGCTTTCCTTTCTGCGGGCGCAGCCTTCTGGGCGACCGTGGCCGGGCCGCGGCCGTTTGCGGGGCGTTGGAATTCACCGGAGACGACGCTGTCGGCCAGCGCCAACAGGCGAGCGGCCAGGGTGGCGCGGTTGATATGTTCGTCGATCTCGGGGGCTCCCATCAGGAGTTGTTCCGCCACCTTGAGATGGGCGCCGTAGGGGATGCCCTCCAGAGAATCGAGATCTTCGTTCAATTTAATGAGGGAGCGCTGCTGGCGAGCGGTCATGATTTCTCGTGTGGTGGGAAGGGCTCGCTCTTCCAATTTAACGTCGTACATCTTTTTGATCTGGAAGAACGTGTCCACTTCGGTGGGGGCGATAAGGCTTATTGCCTTGCCCTTTTTGCCCGCGCGACCGGTTCGGCCCGTGCGGTGGATATAGACCTCGGCCGAGTCGGGAAGGCTGTAGTTGAGCACGTGGCTCAGGTCGGAGATGTCGATGCCTCGAGCTGCTACGTCGGTGGCCACGATATAATCGATCTTGCCATCGCGCAGGGCTCGCAGGGTCTTCTCCCGCTCTTTCTGGGGAAGATCGCCGTTGAGCACGTCCGCCCGATAGCCGTGGCGCTTCAAAAAAGTGGTGACCGAGAAGGTCTCCCGTTTGGTGTTGGCAAAGATCAGAGCGCTGTCGGGCTCTTCATATTCCAGCACCTTGAGAAGATCTCTGGGGCGGCCCACGCCGTCGACGCTGTAGTAATAGTGGGTCACGTCCAGGGCAGCCACGGAGTCGCTCGAGAGGGTGACGAACTCCGGGTAGAACAAGATGCTGTTGGCCAGGGCTTTGATCTCGTTGGTGATCGTCGCCGAGCATAAAATGCTCTGCCGCTCTTCGGGCAGGTAGGCCATGACCGCTTCGATATCGTCGCGAAAGCCCATGGACAGCATTTCGTCGGCCTCGTCGAGGACGAGCACCCGCAGTTGGCTCAGGTCGAGGCGCTTTTTCTCGCATAGATCCAGAAGCCGGCCCGGCGTGGCGACGACGATGGAGGCCGTCTCCAGCGCTTCATATTGACGCTCGTAGGAGGTGCCGCCGTAAATGGCGGTGGCCTTGAGATCTTTGAATTGACCCAATCCCTCGAATTCTTTGCAGACCTGCTTGGCCAACTCCCGGGTGGGCGTCATGACCAGTACGTCAATTCGCCCCGGACGTGGCTCGAGCATCTCGATGATGGGAATCGCAAACGCCGCGGTCTTTCCCGAACCCGTCGGAGATTGAAGGGTCAGGTCGATTCCGGCCAGGATCAGGGGAATCGCCTTGCCCTGGACCGGAGTGGGTTGGGTATATTCAACAGAATGGAGGGCGCGACGCATCTCATCGCTGAGATAGAAGTCGTCGAAAGTTTGGGGTTCGGTGTTCAGCATGTGCCTCTTACTCGGCATGGGAATCGGGGGGGAGTCAAGATCCGCACCATGTGTAGCGGACCCAATCTGTGCGAATGACGCGATCACAGTCCCCTTCACTTAGCGAAAGTCCACGTCTGGCGCAAGCGTCGGCGCTCATGGGCGGTAGACTTTTAGGTGATTTTATTGGCGGCGCTTGTGACGGTGTCTGGCGATGGCGCCGAGGATCGATGCCAGTTCGTCGTCGATGCCGTCGACATCACTGGCAATGTCGCAGAGCTCAGGGGTTATTTCATCGCTGGGGGGAGTGCCATTGGCGGACTCGGCTGTGTCGAACTTTGTCGGTGTGGTTGCGATCCTTCGACCCGCCGAAGGATCGTGATCGATGCTTAGCTTTTCAATTGGCCATGGCGAGCTCTGTAGGATTCTCCGCAGCAGGGGAGCTGGGGAGCGCCGCCACTCGTCGACCAGGGCCTTTTCGCGGGTGGCTATATAAAGGATACGATCTCGGAGTCCCCGGGGGGAGCTGACCCGGGCGATCTGATCGCCCACCAGGGTAGGCCAGACCTCCTCGAGGAGATCCACCGTCGGCTCGGGGAGGGTTCCCTTCGCTTGGCCGGTCTGGGCGGCCTGTCTTAAGATCTTGTCCCACATAGGGGGCGTCCTGACTGAAATTGGTTTGTGTTTGGCGACCTTAGAAGCCTGTCTATATTGCCATTGTCAAAGCCGGGATCAAAGGGCGTGAAGAGATGGTCCAAACTTTCGGATAAAATTTGACGCTCTGCTGTTGACAGGGGCAGCGACGACCCCTATAAACCTTCTCCCGCCGACGGAAGTCGCCGGGAAAAGAAACGCTTTCAGGCACGTAGCTCAGTGGGAGAGCGCTTCCCTGACACGGAAGAGGTCGGCGGTTCAAGCCCGCCCGTGCCTACTCAAAGCGCGCCGAGATGAGGGTCATGCCGAGTCGGCGGCGCCATCGAAGGCGGTACCCCCTCGCTGGGCGGGCGCCGCCTGTTTTTTTCGAGCATCCCTGGGGCTCGAGACGCGTATAGGCCCGGGTAGGCTCGGCGATCCACGGTTGAAGAGGAGACGATATGTCGAAAATGAAAAGCCATCGAGGTGCTTCCAAGCGCTTTAAGGTCACGAAGAGCGGAAAGGTCAAGTACCGACGCAAAAACCGCAGCCACATCTTGACCAAGAAGCGTCGTAAGCGAAAGCGCCAGCTTCGCCAGTCGGCCTACCTCAATAAGACCGACGCCAAGCGCATCAAAAAAATGATCAACGAAGAGTGAACTCCGTGGCATCGCGCCCGTAGTCACCAAACGAGAGAGAGGACCATTATGCCACGTGTCAAACGAGGACCGCGCGCCCGGCGTCGACGAAAAAAGATTCTTCGCGCCGCCAAGGGCTACGTGGGCGGCCGGCGACGGCTGTATAAGAACGCTAAAGAGACCGTCCATCGCGCCTGGACTTTCGCCTATCGCGATCGGCGTCAGAAGAAGCGAGACTTCCGTCGCCTTTGGATCACGCGTATCAATGCCGCCACCCGCCAGAACGGGCTCAACTACAGCCGGTTCATCTCCGGGTTGAATAAAGCCGGCGTGGAATTGGATCGCAAAGTGCTGGCTGATATGGCAGTGTTCGACGGGCCGGGGTTTGCCAAGCTGGTCGACGTGGCCAAGGATTCGCTGGACTAGTTCATCAGGAGCTATTTCTGGCGAGCGACGGTGCCCCGCTTCGACTCATTCGATGACTTCGATGAGCCGGCGGGGCCTTCGTTTTTCTAGGGTTGGATGGGCGCGCTTTTGACGGAGCGCGGCTGGGATATAGAAGGATCGCAACATGGACATACAAGGGCTTCAGTCAAAGCTGGAAGAGTTGGCCGATGAGGCGGTGGGAAAACTCGCCGGCGTGGAACAGAAAGAAGAGGCCATTCAGGTCAAGAATCGCTATCTGGGCCGAAGCGGAAGTGTTCAGGAATTGATGACCGTGCTGCGTGAGCTGCCCAATGAGGACAAGCCCGTGGCCGGCCAGGCGATCAACCAGGCCAAACAGGCCATCCAGGGGGCTTTCGATGCACGGCTAAAAGAGCTGGCGCAGCGCGAACTGGAGCGCAAAATGCGCGAGGAGACCCTGGACGTCACGCTTCCGGGGCGCAAGCCCGAGGTGAGCCTGGGCCATCCCCTGCGACAGGTGGAGAACGAACTCATCGCCATCTTCGAAGAGATGGGCTTTGCCGTGGCCGAGGGGCCCGAGATCGAGACCGATTATTTTAATTTCGAGGCCCTCAATTTCCCGCCCGATCACCCGGCGCGGGACATGCAAGACACGTTTATGCTCACCGACGGGCGGCTACTGCGCACTCATACCTCTCCGGTTCAGGTGCGCACCATGCAGGCCTATGAACTCCCCATCCAGATCATCTCCCCGGGGCGGGTCTACCGCTGCGACAGCGATCTGACTCACAGCCCGGTCTTCCATCAGATCGAGGGGTTGTTGATCGACGAAGAAGTGTCCATGGCCGACCTCAAAGGCACACTGACCGAGTTTGCACAGCGCTGTTTTGGCGAAGGGACACAGATTCGCTTTCGGCCCAGCTACTTCCCCTTCACTGAGCCCAGCGCCGAGGTCGACGTGGAGTGTATCTTCTGCCATGGCGATGGATGCCGGGTGTGCAGCGATACGGGATGGCTCGAAATTCTGGGCTCGGGAATGGTCGACCCCAATGTCTTCGAGGCCTCGGGCATCGATCCCGAGCGCTATAGCGGATTTGCCTTCGGGTTGGGGGTGGAGCGAATCGCCATGCTCACCCGCGGCATCGGTGATATTCGTCGATTCTTCGAGAACGACCAGCGTTTTCTCGAACAATTTTGAGTCCCCTCCGTACTTCGATGGCAGGCGACGAATTTCGGTAGATAGAAGCACGACACAAAGGAACAGAGATCATGAAGGTCAGCATCAAATGGCTCGACGAGTGGATCGAGGTCGCCGATCTGGATCCTCAGGAGTTGGCGCACCGATTGACGATGGCAGGTCTGGAAGTGGACGCCATCGAGGAGATCGGCGCCGGAAGTGACGATGTGGTCGTGGCCCGCATCGACGCCATCGAAGAACATCCCAAGGCCGATCGCCTGGTGGTCTGCAAGGTCGATGACGGTGGCGACGAGCTGCGCACCGTGGTCTGCGGCGCCAAGAATATGAAGGCAGGCGATCGGGTGCCCCTGGCCAGGCCGGGATCGTCGCCGCCGGGGATCGATTTCGACATCGGCGCCCGAAAGGTCATGGGGATTCATTCTCAGGGGATGCTCTGCAGCGCCGAGGAGTTGGGGTTGGCCGAAGAGGCCGAGGGATTGATGATCCTCGATGATGACGCGCCCATTGGCGAGCCCATTTTCGATGCCTTGGAGTTGCGGGATACGATTCTTGAGATCGATCTGACTCCGAACCGCTCCGATTGCCTCAGTCATCTCGGGGTGGCCCGGGAAGTGGCCGCACTTTATGACCGGGAGCTTCGACAACAGCGACTGAAGGTGCCCGAATTCGCCACAGGCACCTCGGCCACCAAAGAGGCGGCGTCCCTCGAGGTGGTCGACGCCAAGGGGTGTCCGCACTATCGACTGGCCGTCGTGGAAGATGTGAAGGTCACGGACAGCCCCCAATGGCTCCGCCACCGCCTGGCGAGCGTGGGACTGCGAAGCGTCAACTCCGTGGTGGATATCACCAATTTTATTCTCATGGACGTCGGTCAGCCGCTACATGCCTTTGATCTGGATCGCCTGGAGGGGCAGAAGATCGTGGTCCGCCGGGCCGAAGAAGGAGAAAAGCTGGTCGGCATCGATCATGGCGAATACGAACTCAGCACGGAGGACCTGGTCATCGCCGACGCTTCCAAGCCGGTAGCCATTGCTGGTGTGATGGGCGGTGCCGATTCGGAGGTCAGTGACAAGACGACGCGGATCTTATTGGAATGTGCCTTCTTTGATCCCACGACGGTCAGGAAAAGCGCCAAGCGCCACGGGCTGCACACCGATTCGAGCCATCGCTTCGAGCGGGGAATCGATGCCGGGGCAGTGGCTGCGTCGATGCAGCGGGCACTTGGGTTGCTCGTCGACGTTCAACAAGAGGGGGCCGGAAGTAAACCGGTCGTCTTCGCCGATCCGCTGGCCAGCGGCACCGATGAGGAGGCGAGGGCGTCTATCGAACTCAGCGCCCGACGGGTGTCGTCGCTGCTGGGGGTCGAGGTGGAAGCCGCCAAATGTGCGGAGTATCTCGCCGGTATCGGTGTCACAGTGGAGGTCGAAGAGTCGACTTTGAGTTGCCTGGCGCCCACCTATCGCCGAGACCTGGAGCGGCCCGTCGATCTCGTCGAAGAGATCGCACGCCTCTATGGCTACGATAATATCCCGACCACGCTGCCCCGAATCGTCGCCGGTGAGCGCCACCGCCGCAGCTCGAACGAAAAGATCGAGACTGTGGTCAGCCGGCAGGAGCGAGGCCAACTGGAATGGGTTCGCAAATTTTTGCTGGGCCAGGGGTTTTTGGAGGCCATCAATTATAGCTTTATGGGCGACGACGATCTGGATCGCCTCGACCTGGCCGACGACGATCGCCGTCGGCAGGCGGCGAGGGTGGCCAATCCGCTGGTGGCCACGCAGACCCGGATGCGCACCACCCTGGTGCCGTCGCTGCTCGATAATGTGAAGACTAATTTCGCCCGACGGCGCCATGACGTGGCTCTTTTTGAAATGGGCCGCCGCTATTTTCCGGAGCGCGAGATGCGCACGTTGGCAATGGTTGTCACGGGACAGCGCCTGCGCCATTGGAGCGGCGAACAGAGCTGGGATTTTTACGACTTAAAGGGAGTCGTCGAGGCCGCAGCCAAGCCCTGGCAGGTCGGCCACACCCGTTGGAGTCGGCCCGAGGTGGCCGAGCCCTATCTCCACCCGGGTGTACAGGCCGAGTGGTTCAGCGGCGATGAGCGCCTGGGGATCATCGGTCAGCTTCATCCCGCGGTGGCCCAGAAAGAGGGGTTGGAGCAGTCTCTTTTCTTCGCCGAGATCGACCTGGAAGCCCTCGTCGCCTGTGGAGGTGCGGTGGCTGTGGCCCGGCCGGCTCCGAAATTCCCGGCCGTGGTGCGCGACTTCGCGCTGCTCTACGACGACGATCGCCCCTACGGCGATCTCCGCAACGCCCTGGACGAATTGGCCGCTGAAGGCGGCGAATTCGGCCAGATCTTCGAGGGACTCGAACTCTTCGATGTCTACGAGGGACGCCAGGTTCCGGAGGGTAAGAAGAGCCTGGCCATCAAGGTGACGTACCGCAGTCCGGAGCGGACCCTGGAGGAGGCGCAGGTCGAAGCCGCCGATCGCCAGTTATTGTCCCATCTGGAGCGAAAAGTAGACGCTCATCTGCGTTAGATGAGATTATTGGTTTTCCCAGAGACGGCCATGGTTTAGACTGGCCCCTGTCGAATTGTATGGGCAGGTGAATTCGGGAGCCGAGTCGGCTTAAGTTTGTGACGATCCGCGTCGAAGTTTGTCTGATGCGGCTCCCCCTGGGCTTTTGTTTTTTAATGTGCCTCAGTAGTTAAGGAGTAGGCCCGTGACACTCACGAAATCGAATATTGTCGATACCGTATATGCGCGAACGGAGTTGACCAAAAAAGAGTCTTCTAATTACGTCAACGAAGTCCTGGAACTCATGAAAGAGACTCTCGAGGACGGCGAAGAGATCAAGGTCAGCGGCTTTGGAAAATTCGAAGTACGCAAAAAGAGCGAACGGATCGGCAGAAATCCGAGAACGGGCGACGAAATTCTGATTCCGGAACGCAAAGTTCTGCGATTCAAGGTCAGCCAGGTGCTCAAGGATGAGCTCAACGGGGAGCGCTGAAGCTAAGCGCGTAAGCCACGGCCCGATCCTCTGGTCGAGCCAAACCCGATAATCGAAGTCGTTCAAGGAGGACGTGACCGTGTCCCAATCTGAGGGTAGTGAGCAGTCGTCGGCGATGATCGAGTTGCCGGACAAGACGTATTTTAAGATTGGAGAGGTGGCCAAACTCCTGGAGGTGGAGCCCTATGTGCTGCGCTACTGGGAGACCGAGTTCGACGTGCTCGAACCGGAAAAGACCAAGAGCGGACAACGGGTCTACCAGCGAAGCGACATCGAGTTGCTCCTCCAGATTCGATCTCTGCTCTATGAGGAGATGTTCACCATCGCCGGGGCGCGGCGTCAGTTGGCGCGCAGTCGCGAGGGAAAGCCCAGCTATTTCGACCTGGAAGAGGGGGTGCCCAACCATGGGGGCACGGCCGTGGCCGACAGCGATGAGGTGCGTTGCCAACTGGAAGCAGCTCGCCGAGAGCTGACTACAGTGCAGACTGAATTTACGGAATTAGAAGGTGAGCTGCACCGCACCCGGGCACAGGCCCGTCGCTTTGAGCGGGAGGCCGAGGCCTTGCGAGCCGATCTGGTCGAGGCTCGACGGGCTCTCGACGAGGGGGCTGACAGCCAGGAGTTGGCCCGTCTCAAAGCTGAGATGGCCAGGCTCGAGGCAGAATTGGCCCAGGCAAAGACAGGGCGTCAAAGTCGGCGAGAACAGCGTGATCGACGTGAACGGCGGGGCCGAATGCTCGGTACCTTGCGCCGGGAAGTGGAGTCGCTGGCCGCATTGGCGCATGTCGAATCGGGGCAATGGCGCCGCTGAGGTCAAGGGCCTCGAGGTTGAACTGGAGAGCAATTTAATTCAGGGGGAGATCATCTTTTGGGAGCACTTCGGGAAGAAAGATTCATCTTCATCCGTTGACTCTACAAGGCGGGGAGGGGTGCAAGAGTACCTGGGTTGAAAAAATTTCGTAGTGGGGACAATTGTCCTCGCCGTGCGGTGGAATTGGAGTATACCCGCTCCGATAGTCGAGCAGAGTTCGCCCGGTGTTTTCCGCCCAGGGTGAAGTAAACGAAGAATTCGACCATCTGGACCGAGCAACCCTCTTCGCGTTTCGCGACGAGTAGGTGGGCTGTCTTCCGCACCATAACTACAGGTCAGAGGAAGCACCGCCTCTCAATAGCGGAAAGGAATGCCAGGGTCAAATGCGTTAATGGCATGGAAGATGCATACGTAATTGCTCAGGCGGACGTGTCCTTGCCGCCATTATTCATGGGTCTGACGATGGAAGGGCTGCCATTATGACGAAGATCGATCAAGTTGCCAACGGTACCAAGCGGGGAGAGAAAGCCAACGGCCACGGTGACGACTTCATCGGCAAGCGGCATCGCCGCCGGGAGCAGCGCAAGCTGACTCGCACGCTCGATGACTACCGCGACATGGACCCAGTCAAGATGTACCTTCGCGGCATCGGCCAGGTCACCCTCCTCGATCGGGAAGGGGAAGTGGCGGTGGCCAAGGAGATCGAGGCGGGGCGTAAGATCGTCTTCGATATCCTGGTGCGCACCGAGGCCGCCCTGGAGATGATCCTGGCCCTGCCCGACCAACTCATGGCCGGCACCGCTCGAGCCCGTGAGGTCTTTGAGGAGTACACCCCCAGCGGGGAAGATAGCGATCTGCCCGTGGCGGAGCCGGTCTTCGAGCGGTTCGACAGACTCCAGAAAGCCTATAAGAAATACAGATCCAAAGAAGAGGCGCTGGCCGAGGCCCAGCAAAAGGAGTTGGCCCCCTCCACGATAAAGCGCCGCCAGAGCGCCAGGGATAAAGCCTTTGATGCCATGGTGGAAGCAGTCCACGGGTGTATGTTGTCCCAGCGCTATTTCAATCGGATGGTCGACATCTTCTGTGAGGCCATGGCCAACGTCGAAAAATGCGAAAAACGAATCGCCCGCTATGCTCGTCGGGTCGGCGTCGACACGGCGACGTTGGAGCAATGGCGCCAGGCCCATCTGCAAGGTCAGCAGCCCGACTATTCGCAGGCCCGCCTCTCAAGGGGCGTAGCCGGGGAACTCGATCAGATTCTGGTTCAATCGCTGTCGATCATCGAGAATGTGGAAAATGAATTCAAGATGGAGATCGACGAGCTTCGTGAGACGGTCAAAGCCATCGAAATAGGAGAGCAGCGAAAGGAGCGCGGAAAGGCGGAGATGATTCGGGCCAATCTTCGATTGGTGGTCTCCATCGCCAAAAAATACGTCAATCGGGGCATGCATTTTCTCGATCTGATTCAAGAGGGCAATATTGGCCTGATGCGGGCCGTCGAGAAATTCGAATACCAGCGAGGTCATAAATTCTCGACCTATGCGACCTGGTGGATTCGTCAGGCCATAACCAGGGCGATCGCCGATCAGGCTCGCACCATTCGCATCCCGGTCCATCTCATCGAGACCATCAACCGCATCGCCCGCACGTCCCGCGAATTGGAGCAAGACCTGGGGCGGGAGCCCGAGGCCGAGGAGTTGGCAGAGGAGCTGGAGATGGACGTGGAGTCCGTGCGTCGTGCCCTTCGTATCTCGCGACATCCGATCAGCCTGGAAAAACCGGTCGGTGACGACGAGAACAGCCAGCTCGGTGATTTTATTGAGGACACCAATTCGCCGAGCCCCATGGATGAGACCGAGGAGCAGCATCTCAAAGATGAGACCTTGCGCCTGCTGGCGACGTTGACCCCGCGAGAGGAAAAGATTCTGCGCATGCGCTTTGGAATCGGCGAGAAGAGCGATCATACTCTGGAGGAAGTAGGAAAGGACTTTAATCTGACCCGGGAACGTATCCGGCAGATCGAGGCCAAAGCGCTGGAGAAATTGCGGGTGCCTAACCGAAGCGACACCCTCAAGCCGTTCCACGACGGCAACTGAGTTATAACGAGCCCGATGACCGGTCCCCGACCCGATTCCACTGATGGTGGATGGGGTGGGGGGCTTTTTTTTTGACAGCTCGTGCTCAACCGGCACAATTGCAGGCGTGTCCCACGGACGGGACCGCAGACGATGCACTGTGGAGCGCCAAGGAGGGTGCCATGAGCAGCACGATACGCCGTCGACCGACGGTGGGCGATAAACAACCGCCAGCGACATTGAGTTACGGGGACGAGTTTGGGCCCTATATCATCACCGGGTTTGCCGGATGTGGCGCCACCAGCTACGTCTACAAGGCCCGTCGCCGCGATCGATTCGAGCCGGTGGCCATCAAAGTCCTCCATCCCCACCTGGTCGCCGATCCGACGCGGCGGCTGACCTTTTATCGGGAAGCGCGGATTATGATGCGCATGCAGCACCCCAACGTGGTGCGCTTTGAGGAGATCCTCGAGGAGCAGGGCACGCTTGCCTTCGTCATGGAGTATATCGACGGGGTGACCCTCAAAGAATGGCGGGGCGGTCATGAGGCCCAGCTCGACGAGGTGGAGCTGGCCTGTTTATTCGTCGATATTCTTCGAGGGGTCACCGCCGCCCATCGGGAAGGGGTGGTCCATCGGGACCTGAAGCCGGGCAACGTGCTGATCACCGAAGAAGGGGGGCGGATGGTGGCCAAGATCATCGACTTCGGAGTAGCCCGGTTTGTCGACGATCCACTCACGGAGCGAGAGAAGACCAAGATCACGGGCACCGCCGCCTATATCTCGCCGGAGGAAGTGGGCAATCCGGAGTTGGTCTGCCAGGCCAGTGACCTCTACAGCATCGGGGTGATGCTCTACGAAGCTGCTTGTGGACGCCGTCCATTCGACGGGGCGGAAGTGCGCCAGCTATTAAAGGCCCACCTTCAGGGAGAGCCCGATCGGCCACGAGAACTCAACCCCGAGTTGTCTCAAGGGCTCGAGGAGGTGATCTTGCGCACCCTGAGCAAGACTCCACAATCGCGGTTCCGGTCGGCCCCGGAGATGATCGGGGCCCTGGAAGAAGCGCTGTGTCGGGCCCAGTCGCCCACAGAGGCGATGGCGCCGGCGGCCTTTGACGAGGAGGAGGCGCCAACCGTGCAGTGGCAGCGTCCCCAGAAGGTGGGTGACGTCGATGAAGTCGCTCCCCGTTTTGGTGCCTTTTTGAAGCGATGTCTTCGGGCGGCGTTGGACGTGGTCACCGCCACGGGAGCCGAAGACGGCCGCGACTCCTGCCACCATCTCAATCGTCGAGTCGACGGAAACCTGCCGTTTTATTGAGATTCTTCCCTTATTTCGGGGGATTGCCTTTCCTGCCCGGCCTCCTGAAGTCCTTGATTTTAGGGGGCTGGGCACGCTTCTTGACACAGCGCGCCATAAACGTATGGTGTGCCTCGACAATTCCAGCATCAGTCGCTGCCGGATATTCGCCCTGATTATTCAGGTCAATCGTCCGGCGCGGGGCGCAGACCTGGTCGGCAGCTCCTTGAGACGAAATACTGGAAACGAGAGCGTGACACGAGGCCCATGCCTCGCCATCGCGTGAGGCAACGGGTTCGCGTCATTTTACGCAGGCCCGGTCGCAGGTCGCGAGAAAGTGCAAGGAAGTACAAAGCACGTAATGAGAACACACACGTACACACATTGTTGTGGAGAGGAGAAAGAGAATATGGAGAACGGAAACTGTACCAAAGGCCTTCTGCGCGCGGCGCTGGTCGCGGCGTTGGCCCTTATGTTTGTCTTCACCGCGGCCTGTGGTGAAAGTGAATGTGGCGATGACGAAAAGCTGGTGGCCCTCGGTGATGGAGAGCAATGCCTGTCCATCTGCGACACCGACGAAGACTGCGACGGCAACGCCACCTGCCATAGCAGCCAGAACGTCTGTGTGCCCGGTGACGATGACACCAACACCAACAACGGCGATCCCGAGTGCACCAGCAACGACGATTGTGACGGCGATGACGTCTGCGAAGACAACGTCTGCGTCGACCCCGGCACGAGCAACACCAATACCGAAAACGGCATGAGCGACGATGAGCTGTGCACCGAGTATTGCGAGTTGCTCTACGGCTGCCTTAGCGGCTGCGGTCTTCCCGACACGGGACCCATCGTCGACGGCTGCAAATTTGGCTTCGAAGACAATGACGCCGGCTGCATGGGCGACGTGGCTCAGGATCGTGAGAGCATCGAAGAATTTGTCTTTGGTGATTTCGAAGCCGCGGGCACGGAGCTTCCGCTCAAAGACGAACCCAATACCTGTGACGACATGAAGTGGCTCCACTGTGGTTCCTTCGGTGTCTCCATTTCCTGTGGCATGGCCGGATATTGCCAGGACGCCACCACCGTCGGTGATGCCTGCAACGCTACCGACGATTGTGACGCCGGCGACCTGATGGCTGCTGAGTGCATGGGCGAGCGCGACGAGTCGACGGGCGAGCTCGTCGACGGCGGAACTTGCACCGCTTATACCTGCTTCGTCCCCGCCGATCCCATGGAAGGCGACACCGTCAAGGGTGCCACCTGTGGTGAAGGCAATGGCTGCATGGCTCTCCCCGTATTCGAGGGTGGCCAGCTCGGCGGAATCTGCCAGTCTCTCTGTGATAGCCATGACGCGTGTGGCGCCGATGAGGCCTGTGTCCTCGCCGGCCGACTCTTCGAAGGCGACTACCTGATGGAAGGTGGCCCGCAGCAGACCGGCGGCGCTCGTATCTGCATCGATCAGTGTGAACTGGACGAAGACTGCGGCCAGGGCCTGCGCTGTGGTGATGCTGGCGACTGCCAGATTCCCTGCGAAGGTGAAATGGCGCTGCTCTGCGGCGACGCCGGCGGCACCTGCACCGACTTCGAGGGCACCGAGTATTGTGTCCTCGACTAAGTGGCTGCAAAATATAGAGAATCGCGCTTGAGATAGGCGCGCTTCTTCAAAGAGACCGGCTCCCGATTTGGGGGCCGGTCTTTTTTTTACGCAAAATCAGCGGCGAATTCTCGACAATAGATCCGTAGGGCCAGGTGAAGGGCTTGGGATAACTCCAATGTCGAGGGCGTCCGATGGTGGGTCTGGATATAAGCGGTTGGTTGAGACGATTTAGCGATGTCTTATTGGCGGCGCTGGTCATCGGCATCATCGGGATGATGATCATCCCCCTGCCCACGTTGGCCCTGGATGTATTGCTGACCCTTAATATCACGGTGGCCGTCACGCTGCTGATGGTCAGTCTATATATCCCCAACGCTCTGCAAATTGCTTCTTTTCCGTCGATCTTGCTGATCACCACTTTATTTCGGCTGGCCCTCAATATTTCGTCGACGCGGCTGATCTTATTGCAGGCCGACGCCGGTGAGGTCATCGACTCCTTTGGTAATTTCGTGGTCCAGGGAAATTATGTGGTCGGCGCGGTGATCTTTTTGATCCTGACCCTGATTCAATTTCTGGTCATCGCCAAGGGGTCGGAGCGGGTCTCCGAGGTGGCCGCCCGTTTTACGTTGGACGCCATGCCGGGCAAGCAGATGTCTATCGACGCCGATCTGCGCGCCGGTGCCTTCGACCTGGACGAAGCCCGGCGGCGTCGAGCCCTGGTTCAGAAGGAGAGTCAGCTCTACGGGGCGATGGACGGGGCCATGAAATTCGTCAAAGGCGACGCCATCGCCGGGATTATCATTACGTCCATCAATATCGTGGCCGGCATCATCATTGGCGTTATGCAGATGGGCATGGGCGCCGGCGAGGCGGCTCAGACCTATACGCTGCTCACCATCGGCGACGGCCTTGTCAGTCAAATTCCCGCTCTTCTCATCGCCACCACGGCGGGGATTATCGTCACCCGGGTGGCCTCCGAGGACGACGGATCTCATCTGGGCGGCGATATCGTCTCTCAGATCTTGGCCCAACCAAAGGCGTTGGCTATTGCGGGAAGCCTGCTTTTGATTTTGGCCATCATTCCCGGGTTACCTCTGGTTCCGTTTTTATTGCTGTCCACGATTGTGGGGATCGTGGCCATCGGCGTCATGAGGAGTCAGAAGTCGGGGCTTACTCGTCTGGACGCTGAGGAAGAAGAAGCGGTCGAGGAGATCGAGCGAGAGGCCGAAGAGGGGGCCCGTCAGGCGCGGGCTCTCATTCCGGCGGTCACGCCCCTGACCCTCGATCTGGGAGCTGGACTGAGCGCGTCCATCGAAGGAGAGCGGGCTCAGTGGCTTCGGGAGAGGATCCCCTCCATGCGAGAGGGGATCTTCTTCGAGCTCGGGGTCAAGATTCCCGGAGTTCGGGTCCGCGCCGACAGCGGGGCCTGCGGTGGGGACCAACTGCTCATCCAGCTCGACGAAGTACCGGTGCGTCAGGCCACGGTCCCCGATGGCTGCGTCCTGGTCAACGACGGTCCAAGAGGGCTGGAGGTCTTTGACGTGACCGCCGAGCCGGCCACCCACCCCATCACCGGTGGCGACGCCGCCTGGGTCTCAGCCGACGATCGGGCCGTGGTAGAGGAGGCGGGCTATGCCATCTGGGATGGGGCGGAGTATATCGTGCTCGAAATGACGGCGGCCCTGCAGGAGCAGGCTCATCAATTTGTAAATCTCCAGTCCGTGCGGGGGATGCTCGATCAGTTGGAAGGCCCCTATCCGGCGGCCGTCCAGGAGGTGGTGCCCAAATTGCTGGGCCTGCAGGAGGTCACAGAGGTGCTGCGTCGTCTGGCAGAGGAGAAGATCTCACTTCGGAATCTACCGACCATTCTGGAAATCCTCGCCGATCGGGCCAGAACCGAGAAAAACCCGGTCAAACTCACCGAAGAGGTTCGCACCGGGCTTCGCGCCTATATCACCAATAAATATTCCAGCAGCGATGGCAGCGTTCTGGTCTATCTGATGGAACGGGAGATCGAAGAGACCATTCAGTCGGCGGTCAAGATCACCGAGACGGGCAGCTTTTTGACCCTCTCTCCGGAGGTGACCAGAGAGATCCTCAATGCCGTGCGAAAGCAGGTCAGCCGTGATCTCGACAAAGGGCGGGTTCCGATTCTGCTCACCGATCAGAAGGTGCGTCGATACCTCAAAAGGCTGGTGGCTATTGAGTTTCCGGAGGTGGTCGTATTGGCCTATCAAGAACTCGATCCGGCGCTGACCATCCAACCGCTGGGCCGAATCACGGTCCGCGCTTCATAGGCCGGGCAGGGGTCACGGCGAACCGGCGTGGACTTCGCCTTTGTCGACCGGTGCCAGTGGGGCGACACCACCCTCTTCGGTGATGGCCGCGCTGACCACACCGGCGATGTTCTGGTTGACCAGTTCGGGACCCAATTGAGCGCTATGAGATTCCAAAAAGGTTCGATTAAACCACATGGTGCGACCCGTACGGGTGTCGACCAGCTTGGCCTGAAAGTGACTGACCACGCAGGGCCGCGGTAGCGCGGCCGGCGCCGAAGAGGTCAGCGTCATGCGGGCGTAGGGAGTAAATTGGGTCGGTTCGTCTCGGCAGATGCCCTGGCTGTGATAGACGATTTCCCCAAAGAGGATCGCTTCGGCGGGGAATGCCTGCTGTTGTGCAAGTTCGCGCAGCGTCGTCACCTCGATCGATGGTGATCGCCCGTCGACAGGGGGCTCGAAATAATAGGTCAGAGACTGGCGAAGATAGATCCCCTCGTCGAAGGGTTTCCACGATTGTTGGGTTTTTAGATGGTCACGCAGGGCTTCGGTTCGAATGACTCGAAATCCCTGTTGCTCCAGAGATTGGGCCGCCTGGTCCTCATAGATGCGTTGGAGCTTCTCCATTGTCTCCTGGTCCATCCCAAAGGCTCCGCGAGCATAAAAGGGTGCCACCGCCACGGTGGTGACCTGCTGGTGCTCGAAATCGGGGCGCACTCCGGTCTGAGGTCCGCTGGCGCAGCCCATGAGGAGACAGATGAATAAGCCCAGGACGATCACTTTCAGAACGGGCAGGTCTGGATTGGAATACATATTGGGCGTCGACACGATGGCCCCTCATCGATGGTGAGTTCTCTCCGGCAGCGGTCTATTAAGGACCAATGAAGTGTTCCCCTCCGGAGCAATGAAAATACTATCGGGGTTTCTAGGGAAATTGAACACCCGAGGAAAAATCACCACCATGGACTGGTCTTTTTCGGGCCACCAGGGGGGTGCTGGTTGCGTGCCTCGAGATTCCCTGATAGTCCTTTTGAGGCCAGATTCTGTCCGGATTCGAACCTTCGAGGTGTGCCGATGCCGATTGCCTGCGACAATTGCGGACGAGAAAACGAAGACGAGTTTAAATTCTGCCTGGGGTGTGGCTCGGCGTTGACCGCGCCAAAGCCCGAGAAGAAAGTGAGCGAACCAGAGAAGCTCGACTGCCCTCATTGCGGCACCAAGGTGCCGGCGGGCTTTAAATTCTGCGGAGCTTGCGGCGGTTCGCTGGAGCAGCTTCAGAAGCCGTCTCAACCGGCCTCCTCGGAGGCGGCGGCCACCGTCCAGGGAGGACCTGCGCCCAGCGCTGGCGCCGATCAGATCGGGGAGTTGACCGTCATTCGACCCGACGGCAGTGAGGGGGCACGCATTCCGTTGAGCTCGGCGGGGTTGATCCTCGGTCGCGACAGCGAATTCGACGTTCTGGCCGACGACGGCTTTCTCTCCCCGCGACACGCAGAGATTCGCTATGAGTCGGGAGTATTGAAACTTCGCGACCTCAATAGTCTCAACGGTGTGTTCTGGCGGCTCAGAGACGACGTAGAGCTCCAACAGGGCGACTTGATCCGCATCGGTCAGGAAGTGCTTCGCTTCGAGGTATTTTCACAGCTCGGATCGATTGGTGGTCAACCCAAGAACAGTGATACCCGGCTTCAGGGCAGCCCCGACCCCGGTGTATGGGGCCGACTGTCGCTAATCGGCGGTCCCAATATCGAAACCCGCGGTTTTGCCATCTCCGGTGATGAGGCCACCATTGGCCGCGAGATCGGCACCATCTTATTTCGGGAAGACGGCTTCGTCTCCGGAAAGCATGCCCGCATCTATCGCGACGGCGGCAAATATTATCTGCGCGATCTGGGCAGCAGCAATGGCAGCTATATCAAGATTCGCAAAGAGCGGCGCCTGTCCAGCGGCGATCTTGTTCTGATGGGCCAGCAGCTACTTCGGGTCACCATCGGCTAGCGCTCCCCGAGTGGTCAGGACCTCATTTTCGAAGGTCATGGCGGTCGAAAAACCGATCCATGGCCGTCGTCACCAGATCGGGAAGTTCCAGGGGCGCCACATGGGTGCCTCCGGGGACGATGACCAATTCGCTGTCGCCGATCTGCTGGGCCATTTCTCGAGAACGAAAGAGTGGGGTAAAGGTATCGCGTTCGCCGGCGATGATCAGGGCCGGCACGTCGATGTCTGGGAGCAGATCTTCTGTGGTGTGGTTGGACAGGGCGCTGAGAAGACCGAGGAAGAATTCCAGGTCCATCTCGGCAGCGTGTTCCAGGTAGGGGATGAAATCCTTCTGACGCAGCAGCCGTCCGTTGACCTCAGCGGCCTGGACGGCAAATTGATACCAGAATTGGCGGGGCAGCAGTGTCTTCCAGGCAGCCTGGATGACCTGGGGAGCAACCTCGAGGGTCCGCTGCATATAGGGGAGGGCGCGGCGCAGAAGGTCACTTCCATGGAAGGTGTCGAGCGGCCTCTTATAGCTACCGCAGATGGGGATCAGTGCCGAGACCCGATCCGGTCGATGGCCCATAAATCCCAGGATGACCTGAACTCCCATGGAGTGGCCGGCCAGGATGGCCCGGTCGATGTGGAGTTCGTCGAGCAGATCCTCCAGATCGGTATAGAATTGGGGCATGGTCACGCTCCCCGGATCGGGGGGCAGATCGCTTTCGCCGTGACCGCGATAATGCCAGCGCACGATGGTGAAGTCGTCGACGAAGTGATCGATGACGTAGGGCCAGATAAAGCCGTCGCAGGCCAAGCCATCGCATAGGACAAGCGGTGGCCCTTCGCCGACGGTGCCGTACCAGATACGGGTGCCGTCACGGGCGGTCAGATAGGAGCTGTGATCCACAGCTTAGGGCTCCAATAATTCGTCGAGGGCATAGAGGGCGTGCAAGGTGACGCCGGCATCGGCCAGTGCCTGCCGGCCCTGGGCCTGTCGATCGACGACGCAGACCGCGTCTTCGACCACAAAGCCGGCCTGGCGCATGGCCTCGATGGCCACCAATGTCGAGCCCCCGGTGGTGACCACGTCGTCGACGGCCACCACGCGGGCGCCTTTCTCCAATGTGGGGGGGGCCTCGATGGCGCGGCCCGTGCCGTGACCTTTGGCTTCTTTTCGCACGATCAGTGCAGCCAGGTCGGTCCCCTGAAGGTGGGCCGTCAGAGACACGGCAGTGACCAGGGGATCGGCTCCCAGGGTCAAACCACCGATGCCTTCTGGCCGGGGATCGAGATCGGCGACCAGCTCGAAGAGGAGGCGACCGATCAGGTCGGCTCCCGCGCCGGTGAGGCTGGTGGATTTGACGTCGACGTAGACATCGCTGACTTCGCCGCTGGAGAGTTCAAAACGCCCCTGTCGCACCGAATGGGCTCGAAGCAGATCGGCTAATTGTGCTCTCGCTGAATTGCTCATAGTTCCACCAGCCTCTCGAAGGTCAACTTTCACCCGCTTCGGCCGCCAGGAGTCGTTCGATGAGTTCATCTTTGGTACCGCTGACGCGCAGGTCGAGGTCGCGCAGACGATCGCGCAACTCCTTGACCGTAAAGTCCTCGCGGTATTCCTCGATCTCCTCTTCGGTGACCACTTCCTGATCGGACTCCTCTTTGGGCTCCGATGGTTCGGGGGCCGGTTCGGAGTCGTCGTCCTCGTCGTCGGGCTCGGTGACGACCGTGGTGGTGGTCGTCGCCGCCGGAGCTGCCGCCGTAGCGGCTGACGCCCCGGTGGTCGCGGGAGCCTCCCGGCGGGTCGTGGTGGTGGTAGAACGAGTGGTCGTGGCCCGGGAGGTCGATGCTCGGCGTGAACTGGGCGTCTCGGCCGAGATGCTCACCTCACCGTCGACACCGACGGTCAACTCACCGCGCAATTGAGCACCGTCGACCATCTCCACCACAGGGGCTTCGATGGTGGCCACGGCACGGGCGGTGGCGGCGAGGACGACTCGCTCTTGGGCGACGATATCACCCTGGAAAGTACCCTCGACGATGACCTGTCGGGCCCGCACTTCGCCATTGACCCGGCCTTGGGGAGCGATCTGAACGGTCTGGGAGAGTTCGATGGTACCGTCGACGAATCCCTCTACGGAGAGATCGCCGTCGGTGCCGTGAATACGGCCGGCAATGGTGGTGCCGCCGGCGATGATTGTGGGATCTGCCATGGTTTATTCCACGTCCATGTCGATATGACCTTTGAATCCGGCTCCGTCGGCGATCAGGATACGGGGGGCTTTAATATCGCCCACCATGCGTCCCTCGGCGGTGATCTCGACGCGGTCGCCGCCGGTGATATTACCCGTGACCTGTCCGCTGACGGTGATCTCCGGAGTCTCCACGTCGGCCTCGACCACGCCACCTTCGGCGACGGTCAGGGCGGCTTCAGTGGCGATACGACCTTTGACGGTGCCTTCGACGATGACCGGATCGGAGCCGGTGATTTCGCCGTCGACGGTGATATTTGTACCAATGACGGTGTCAGCCATGGAAAAACTCCTTACAGCAAGGTGGTATTCATTCTCAGTTTAACGACGACGATCACTGGGCAGCCAGGTCGACGTCCATATCGATATTACCCTGGAAGCGGGCGCCTTCTTCGATGATGATCCGCGGGGCTCGCAGATTACCGGTGACCAGGCAACCGTCGAGAAGCTCTACGGTCTGTCGGGCCACGACCTCGCCGTTGACCTGACCGCGGATGACCACGGCGTCGACGTCTATATCGGCGACGACCGTGCCGCCTTCTTCGACGGTCAATTTGCTCTCCAGAGCGATCGTGCCCTCAATGGAGCCGAAGACGACGACTTCTTCATCGCCGGAGACCCGGCCGTTGATGGCGATGCCCGGGCCGATTGTGCATTCAGATGGGGCCATGGAAAAAACCTCGAAAACAATAGAAGCGCTAAGATTTAAAACATCTAATTCGTCGCTGTTCCGCGCCGATAGTGGGGTGCACAGCGGCAACCGCCAGGACGGGGTGCCTCAGAGCACCCTGCGTCCGGTCCGGTTCTAACACTGATGGGGTAAACCCATCAAGAATCCATTGGCCCTCGACGCCGATTGAATGGGCCTTGAACATCGGTGTCGATGGGATATGATGCGCTCAAGTGCAACGAAGTGATTCAGCCAACTCGGTAGTGGCGGGCAACGACCCGAACCACGTTCCGACTCCTCTGATAAAGAATCTGCGCGGTCTTATCTGCAGTGGCGAGGGAAGTATGAAGAAAAGGTATCGTTGGAGAGTCTCCTTTCAGATCGGCCTGAGCGCCATCATGGTCGCCGCCTGTTTTTTGGCGGCCTGTGAAGAAGAACCGCTGCGGGCGCCGCCGGTGGATCGGGTAGAAGCGCTCTTCGATCCGGTGGAGGAGATCATTCCCCTGCCCAATGACGCGGCCATGCGCGATGGCAAACTCCCGGGCCTGCCCGGTGCCGAAGCGGGCACCGCTGCCGGGGAGCTGTCGGATTATCTGAGCGGGTTGAGCGGCTGGCCGCGCACGTCGGGCATCGAGATTCCCTTTACCGGCCCCTTAAACGAGGAGACCATCAACGATGAGTCGGTGCGCCTATATCGATTCGACGACGGGCAATTGGAGCGCGTCGAAGTGGCCCAATTGATCCATGTCGAGGGAGAGCCGGCGACCAAAATTCATGTGATTCCCGCCCAGGGATTGGTGGCGGGCGAACAATATGCGGTGGTGGCCACCAACGCTCTGGAAGATGCTCGTGGGAATTCAGTGGGTATGGCGCTGCCGATCTGGTTTGCTGCTTCCCGAACATCGCTGGTCGATGCCGACGGCCAGCCCGCTCTTGATCTGATCCCCGACGAGGAAACGGCGGTGTCCCTCGAGGGGCTTCGCCAGCTCTACGGGCCGGTCTTCGAGCAGATTGAAGAGGGAGTGGGGGGCGACGACCCCGTCGATCGCGATGACGTGGTCTCCATGGCGCGATGGACGATGATGCCCGAGACGGCCGCCGCCTTTCATCCCGACGACGCGGAGGTGCCCCTGCCCAATACGGTGGCCCTCGATCCGGACGGCACCTTCCCCAATTCGGCGACCTGTTACATGGATATGGAAGAGGTGGGCGCCGAGGACCGAAATAACGTCATCTTCGATAGCTATATCTCGAGCCTGTCGGGATGGCCCGACTCGGCACCCATCACGTTGCCCCTGACCGGCCCTATCGATCCGGAGTCCATCGGTGCTGACGATGTTCAGATCTGGAAAAATGACGGTGAGTCCTGGGCTCGCATTCACAACGTGCATGTCTCTTATCGCGAATTTGCCGTGGACAATTGCACGGCCGAGCAATCCGAGGGCTACGCCATCGACATCACCCTTCTGGCGCCCAATTCGGAGGGAGAGATGGTGCCCACCTCCATGGACGAGCGAGCCGAGTATTTCGCCTTCGCCACTCGCCATATCACCGACCCGCAAGGGGAGTATGAGTTGGTGCCCGAGGCGCCTCTATTTTTGACCATGCAGCCCTATCCCCTGGTCGATGACGAGGGCAATTCCCTGGTCTCTATTCTGGGCGACGACGATGCTCAGACTCTGGAAGGGGCCCGTCAGTTGGTGGCGCCCCTGATCGAATTGGTGGGCGATGAATACGACCTGAATCACAATGATCTGGCGGCGCTGTGGACCTGGTTTACCTGGAACGACACCTTCGCCATCTTCAACCCCGAGACCGGTCAGATTCCCTTCCCGCACTCCGCGCTGCTAGGGGACGACGGGACGGTCAATATTCCGATTCCAGGCGGGATCAGTTCGGCTCAGCAGGGGCTGTTGGAGGCCCTGAATAAGCGCACTGGATTTTCTCAAAGCGCCCCCGGTTGGGTGCCTCTGGCCGGCGAGATCGACGAGGCCACGTTGGACCACGATTCATTCCTCTTTGCTCGCGAGGGCTCGGTGCCCGTCGGCGAAGATGCGTTGAGCCTGCGCTATGAGCACGGCATGGATCGAATCGTCTACGAGACAGTCGATCCCCTGCGCGCCGGCGCTAATCATATCGGCGCCATCACCCCTGATCTGAAAGGAGCCAACGGGCGACCGGTCAAGCCCACGCCGATTATGGTCTTTTTGAGCATGGAGGACCCCCTCATCGTCGATGGCCAGAGCCGGGTGTGGGCGCTCCCCGACGAGACCGAGGAGGATATCGAAACTCTGGAAGCCCTGGAGGAGGCGCGGAGCGCTTTCTCCCCGGCCTTCCTATTCTTCGACCTGATCAGCGGTTACAAACGCCATGAGTTTGGCGCCGTGTGGGGAATGTTCATCGAAGATCCGATCGACATTCTGCGCCAATATCGAGCGCTGGCGATTCACGAATTCGCCCAGCGTGCCGATCGCACCGCCCGGCGGGCCTGTGAGGAGGACAATAGTTGCATGGCTCCCGACGACGATCCCTATATGGTCGAGGTGGGCGACGAGTTCGAGCACCCCAATCATCCCGGTTTGATGGTCGATATGTCCAATGTCTCGGTCATCCAGCGGGGCGGCGAATTTGACGCCCTGGCCGTCGACGTGGAAACGGGCACCCTGGCCGAGGGCGGTGAATCGGTGGGGTTCTCGATCTTCATCCCCGAAGAAGAGCAGGACGGCGGACAATGTGAAGGGCCCTTCGATGTCGTGATCGCTCAGCACGGTCTGGGCGGCGATCGGTGGCAGGCGGGAATGGGATTGGCCAATGAACTGGCCTCCTATCCCAATTGCATGGCCACGCTGGCCATGGATCTTCCTCTCCACGGCGGACGTGCGCTGGGAGCTGGTTCGACCCACCCCGAAAGCCTTCCCGAGACCAGCGGGGCCGGCTTTCTCTCCGACGACTTTTTGGACAGCAAGAATAACTTCGTTCAGGCCATGGTCGATCTCTTCGTGTTGACTCGAATCATCGAGGGCGAAGACGGCGAAAGCGGCCTGGAAGGACTCTTCTCCGATATTCTCGGCGATCTTCCCATCGGCGGCGACGACCAGCTCTTTACGGGGCGGGCCGCCTTTGCGGGGATCAGCCTGGGCGGAATCGTGGGTGTTCCCTTTACGGCGGTCGAACCGGCCGTGACCTCGGTGGCGCTCAACGGAGCAGGGGGGCGTCTGACCTGGCTGCTGCTCGGTGACGAGGACGGACCGTCGACCATCGGCGAACCGCTGCTGGACGAATTGGCCGCCATGGGGATGGAGCCTGGTAGCAGTGATTTCTTCGAGGCCATGGTCTTCGTCCAATGGCTGGCAGACGCCATCGACCCGTTTATCTTCGCCGACCTGGCCACTTCCGGTGGACTTCCAACTCTGAGCTACGACGCAGATCAGGATTCATTTGCCAATACCACGGGAGCCACCTGCAGCGATGACAGCGACTGCGATGGCGGGTGGGAATGCGAGACCGTCAGCGGTCAGGAGGTATGCGTGGAGTACGTGACGGCCTCAGACGTCTTGCTTCAGATGTCTGTCGGTGACCGCACGGTGGTCAATCGGGCCACCGAGGCCCTGGCCAGTGAGCTGGGGGTCAACCTGGGGCCGACCACCTTTGAGGACGTCTCCCACGCCTTTGTGGCCGACGTCGACGATACATCGCCTCAATTTTCGGCCGCCCAATGCGCACGGGAGCAAATCACAGCCTGGCTGCGAAGCGGCCTCGACGGGGGAGCGACCCTTCCCGGTGCGTTGCACGCAGACCAATGTCAGTGAGATTTAATCGGCGGGCCCAACACAGGTTCGCCGCTTCGACGGAACAGGGAGTAATGAGATGAAGACAGGCAATCTTTTGGGCTTTGCCCTCGTCGCGACACTGGTGGCAGCACCGCATACGGCTTTCGCCGCAGGCTTTGCGAATACGGCTCAGAGCGGCACCGCCACCGGTATGGCCGGTGTGGCCACGGGCAACCCCGACGAACCGAACGCCAACTTTTATAACCCGTCGTCCATGGCCTTTTCGCAGGGGATTGAGATCAACGCGGGTCCCACGATTATCGTGCCCTCCGTCAGCTACGAGAGTATCGACGGGGAGATCACGGAGAATACGGAGGCGGCGATCTTCCCACCCCCCAACTTCAGCCTGGCCATCCCCGTGGCCGGAGGGTTTACGGCCGGCCTGGGCGTGACCCTTCCCTGGGGACTGGCGATCACCTGGCCCCAGGACTGGGTGGGACGGGAGAATTTTCAGGCTCAATCGCTGCGCACGATCAACGTCAATCCCAACGTAGCCTATAAGGTGCCGGGCCTCGATCTCGGGGTCGCTGCAGGCGTTCAGGTGATGCGATCTGAATTGTCGCAGTCGCGAACCATCATCTTACGCGACGACCGGGAGGCACAGGTCGAGCTCGGCGGCGTGGGATACGGCGTGGGCGGCACCTTTGCAGCCATGTACCGACCCACTGACGCCATTACGGTGGGGCTCAATTACCGCAGCGGGGCGAAGATCGATTATCATGGTCACGCCCGGTTCAGCGAAAATGTGGAGGGAACGCCCTTCGAGGACCGTATGGTCGATCAGGAGATCGCGACCAGCATCGATATACCGCATACGCTCAACCTCGGTCTGGGCTGGCAGTTGACCGAGGCCCTGTGGCTGGGGGTGGACGTCAATTATTATACCTGGTCGGCCTACGACAGCGTTGAGGTGGAATTCAGCGAGCAGAGCCCGGAAGGCGAGCCCGGCGAAAGTGATCCGCCCCTGGTGGTCAACGCCGATTGGAACGACGCCGCCGCGTTTCGCATCGGCGGCCAATACGAGGTCATCGACGATCTGCAAGTCCGTCTGGGCTTTGCCTTCGATATGACCCCCGTGCCCGATGATACGGTGGGCCCGTCGCTGCCCGACAACGACCGCTATGTCTTCGCCGCCGGCGTGGGCTATGAGGTCGCTAATTTCCGCACCGACCTGGGATATAATTTCATCTATCTCAATCAACGAAAGATCCGAAACGGCAACGTCGACGGCAACTACCAGCTCGGCTCCCATCTGGTGGGCCTGAACGTGGGTTATACGTTCTAAAAAAGACCGACAAACCCCAACGCCATATTCACGATTTCCGATTTCGATTTCCGATTTCCGATTTCCGATTTCCGATTTCCGATTTCCGATTTCCGATTTCCGATTTCCGATTTCCGATTTCCGATTTCCGATTCAATTTCGGTCGTTTCATTTGCCGTTTGGAGTGACACGGCAAGGCAAAGGTGAATCGGAAATCGGAAAGCGTGAATCGGAAATCGGAAAAATTTGATTTGTGGGGTGAGGGGTAAATTGCCGTTGGGAGTGACACGGCAAGGCAAAGGTGAATCGGAAATCGGAAAGCGTGAATCGGAAATCGGAAATTGTGGGGAATAAGATCGCATGGATAAAGGCATTTTATAGTACGGGCGGGTGCGAACGGTTGACGGTTTGTCTAAATTCCCAGAGAGCGAGAAAGATGATTATCAAGCGACAACATTGGTTATTGGCGAGCTTACTTTTTGTGGCGGCTCCCCTTGTGGGGTTGGCCATGGGCGCATTGGCCGGTTTCTACCTCAACGGTCACGATGTCGACGGCGACCGTCCAGCACTGACTGAGCAGAGCCCCCTGGAGGCGGCGACGGTCACCCTTCCCAACGGCAGTGAGGTGGGCCTCGACGAGATCGCCCCCGGTCGGGTGACGGCGATTGTGGTGATGAAGGATGTGACCTGCCCGGTATGTCAGCGTCAGCTTCGCGCCCTGTCCCATCGGATGCACCAGGTTCAACAGACCGGCGGCGTCGTGGTGGGGCTCTCCGATGCCAGTCACTGCGCCAACCGGGCGCTGATGAATCGCCTCGGCCTAAATTTTCCGATCCTCTCCGATAGAGATCACTCACTTCTCAACGCTCTGGATATGACGCTGCCCGAGCGTGCGCACGTCATGCCGGGAGTGATCATCCTCGACGAGGAGGGCAAGGTGGAGACGGTCTATAAGGGGCGTTCTCCCGGCCAGCACCAGGAAGAGATGATCCTCGAGCGTCTGCGACGGCGTTAACACTGTCGGTGAACCCGCCGCTCCGGCGGGATCAGGGAGTGATGGATGGACAGCGCCGCCTCGGCTCCGCCGGCGGCGGCGCGCAACGCCATCTGAGCGCCCGGCGTGATGTCGCCGGCGGCAAAGACATTCCACACAGAAGTATGATGGTGGGAATCAACGGAGACGAAGCCATGGTCGTCGGTCTGGCAGCCCAATTGGTCGACCATTCGATCCCGGGGATGTTGCCCCATGGCCAGAAAGAGGTGCTCGCAGGGCCTGTTACGACCGCTGGCGAGTTCGATCGCTCGCAGGTGGCGATGGTATTCCTCGATGCCGGAAATGGGGCTGGTCTCGACGCCGATCTCCATACGCCGCAATGCCTCGACTTCCACATCCGAGAAGATGGGCTCCTCGCCATGGGTATAGATCGTGATGTGGTCAGTCCAGGTCTTCATGGCCCGCGCCACCGATACCGCCCGGTGTCCGGCGCCGATGACGGCCGTTTCGGTCAGGCGTGACTCGTATCCGTCACAGTTGGGACAGGTGTGGACTGAGATGCCGAAGCAGCGCTTCAGGTCCGGTATGTCTGGCCAATTGTCGCGAATGCCCGTGGCCAATAAGACTCGCCGAGAGAGGAACTTCTTTCCCTGGTCGGTGACAAACTCAAAGCTGTCCTTTCCCAACACCCGGGCCTGGTCGATGTGGGTCTCCATCAAGGTCACGCCGTATTGACGGCACGCCAGTTGGCCGCGGCGGCGCAGTTCGGCGGGGCGAATATTGGCGGCCCCCAGAAAACCGTGGACCTCGCGGGCCCGCCAATTTCGCGGATCACCGGCATCGACGACGACCACGTCGTGGAGAAAGCGCCCCAGCCAGATCCCGGCGCTCAGCCCGGCTGGTCCACCGCCGATGATGGCGACGTCAAAATTCTGTGAATCCGAATCTGTGTGGCTGTCCATGATTACCTCCGGCCCTGGGGAAGTATCGGGCAAAAGCTAAGTCCTTCATGGCAGCCACCAAAGGGCTTTTTTAAAAAGATTCAGAAGACCTCGGCCAGCGACTCCTCGGCCTTGTGAAGCACCTCGTCGATGAGCTCGTCGTCGTGAGCAGTGGACAAAAAGCCGGCCTCGAATTGGCTGGGCGCCAGATAGACACCGCGGCGCAGCATGGCGTGGAAGAATTTATTAAAGCGCTCCAGGTCGCACTTTTTAACGTCGTCGTGATCCCATGGGGTCTCGGGCGTAAAGAAGAGGGAGAACATGGAGCCCACCCGATGGGTGCTCAGGGGATAGCTGTTGTCGGCGATGATGGAGTCCATCCCGTCGGCCAGGCGCTGTCCCAGAGTCTCTAATTTTTCGTAGGCCCTGTCGTCGAGGAGCTTCAGCGTTTCCAGACCGGCGGTGACCGCCACGGGGTTCCCCGATAGGGTGCCCGCCTGATAGACCGGACCGTCGGGGGCGACGTGGCGCATGATCTCTTCTTTTCCGGCGTAGGCGGCCAGAGGATACCCGCCACCGACGACCTTGCCGAAGGTATAGAGATCGGGGGTGACGCCGAATCGCTCGGCGGCGCCGCCTTTGGCGACGCGAAAGCCGGTCATCACCTCGTCGAGGATGAGGAGCATGCCCTTGTCGTCGCAGAGTTTGCGAAGTTTTTGTAGGAAGTCGTCTTTGGGAGGCAGACATCCCGTATTTCCACATACGGGCTCGAGGATCACCGCCGCCACCTCTCCGGCGTTGTCGTCGACCAGGGAGGCCACGGATTCGATATCGTTGAACCTGGCCAGCAGAGTATCTTTGGCGGTGCCCCGGGTCACGCCCGGTGAATTGGGCACCCCCAGGGTTGTGGCACCGCTTCCGGCGGCGATCAAAAAGGAGTCGGAGTGGCCGTGGTAGCAGCCCTCGAATTTGATGATCTTGTCTCGGCCCGTGACCCCGCGGGCGACTCGCAGGGCGGTCATGCAGGCCTCGGTGCCGCTGCAGACCAGACGGACCACGTCGGCGCCGGGGGCCCGTTGGCAGATCTCTTCGGCCAGGTCGATCTCGCGCTCCGTGGGGGCTCCAAAGGAAGAGCCCCGGGCCACCGCTTCCTGACAGGCGGCGACCACTTTGGGGTGGGCGTGACCGACGATGGCCGGCCCCCAGCTGAGGACGAAGTCGATATAGCGATTGCCGTCGGCGTCGGTGATATACGGGCCCTTGGCGCTCTCGATAAACGGCGGGGTGCCGCCCACGGAGGTGAAGGCACGTACCGGGGAGTTGACGCCGCCGGGCATCGTTTTTTGGGCTCTGGCGAGCAGCTTTTCGCTCTTTTCAAACATATTGGCTCCATCAGCGGAGGGGCAGAGTCATCGGTCTTAGACGGTGAGTGCACCGTCGAGATAATCAGAGACGAAGCGTTGGAGCAAGTCCACCCATTGAGGGTGATCGTTGAGGCAAGGCACGAGCCGGTATTCTTTGCCTCCAGCGGCCAGAAACTCCTCTTTGCCCTCCATGCCCAACTCCTCGATGGTCTCCAGGCAATCGGCGACAAAGGCAGGGGAGATGATCACCAGGCGCTTGATATTCTTGGAGGGAAAGCGCTCCAATTGTTGATCCGTAAAAGGAGTCAGCCAGGGATCGCTGCCGAGCCTGGACTGAAAGGACACCGACCACTTGCCGTCGGGGATCTTCGCCTTTTTGACAAAGGCCTTGGTCGTGGCAAAGCATTGGTGGCGGTAGCAAAAACTGTGGGCCGGGTTTTTTCGCTCACAGCAATCGGCGATCCGCAGGCAATAGCAGCCGGAGGGGTCGGTGGCCTTGACGTGACGCTCCGGCACCCCGTGGTAGCTAAAGAGCATATGGTCAAAATCCTCTTCCAGATAGGGCTTGGCCACAGTGATCAGGGCGTCAATATAGTCGGGGTCGTCATAAAAGGGCGGCTGGACCACCAGCTTTATCTCGGGGGCGATCTCCTCGAGGATCTCCTGGGCGTGAGCCACGGCTGTTTCGTAGCTCGACATGGCATATTGGGGGTAGAGAGGGATCAAAAAGATCTCTTCTACGCCGCGGGCCATGAGCGCCCGGATCGCCGACTCCGTGGAGGGGTTTCCATAACGCATGCCCACTTCTACGGGTAGATCGATGCGCTCGCGGAGCATGTCGCGCACCTGATCGGAGTAGACCAGAAGTGGAGAGCCCTGATCGGTCCACACCTTTTTATAGGCCTCCGCCGATTTGGGGGCGCGAAAGGGGGTGATGATCAGGTCGACCAGGGGCTTTCGCTTCCAGGCCGGCATGTCGAGCACCCTGGGATCACCGAGGAATTGACGAAGGTAGGTGCGGACGTCGTCGGTCTCGGTGGAGTCCGGAGAGCCCAGATTTAGGAGTAATACGCCTCGGGTCATTTCTTGCTCGACTTCTTGCGGGTCAATAGAGGTGAATGGGTTTTTTGGTTGCCCGTCGGGCAGATATCTCAGCCATCGAGATGAGGAGCCAGGTCACGGGCGAAATAGGTGAGGATGATGTCGGCGCCGGCGCGCTTCATGGACAGCAATTTCTCTTTGGCCAGCGCCTGTTCATCGACCCAGCCTTTGGCGGCCGCAGCTTTGACCAGCGAATATTCGCCGGACACGTTATAGCAGGCCAGGGGCAGATCGAAATGTCGCCGAATATCGGCGATGACGTCCAGATAGGAGAGGGCGGGCTTGACCATCAGCAGATCCGCCCCTTCAGCGACGTCGAGGGCCGCTTCGACGCGGGCCTCACGGGCGTTTGCGGGATCCATCTGATAGGCCCGGCGGTCGCCGAATTGAGGCGACGAGTCCACGGCGTCTCGAAAGGGGCCGTAGAAGGCGGAGGCGTATTTGACGGCGTAACTCATGATCGGCAGATCATGACGTCCCACCTCGTCCAGAGCGCCTCGCATGGCGCCGATCATGCCGTCGATCATGCCCGAGGGGGCGAGCATATCGGCGCCGGCCCGTGCGTGGGAGACGGCCTGTTTCTGGAGGTTGAGAAGGGTGGCGTCGTTGTCGAGGGTCCCGTCGTCTCTGACCACTCCGCAATGGCCGTGATCCGTATATTCGCAAAAGCAGACGTCGGTGATCAGATAAAACCGGTCGTCCTGAGCCCGGATATGGCGAAGAGCGCGCTGGATGATCCCCTTGTCGTCGCAGGCATCAGAGCCCACCGAATCCTTTGTGGGGGGGATGCCGAAGAGGATGATCCGAAAGACGCCGGCCTGGGCCAGGGCTTCTAATTCTCGGTCTACCTCGTCCAGAGAATATTGAAAGATCCCGGGCATCGACGGGATCTCCTGGCGGATATTCTCTCCGTCGGCGATGAAGACGGGCATGATCAGATCGTCACGGCGAAGGTGGGTCTCGCGCACCATCGAGCGCAGGTGATCCGAGCCTCGCAGGCGTCGGGGGCGGCGGGGGAGGTCAAATGTGGTCATAAGGGATCTGCCGAATATAGTTCGGGGATTAGCTTAGAAAGTTGTCAATTCTGCGACGATTTGGGGTGCTCTGTCGAATAATATCCGGCACGCCCACGCCATCTCGGTAATTTCCGGCGAAGAAAATCCCCGGTAATTCGCGCTCGAGTCGCTCCAGATGGTCGAGATAGATTCCATGGCCCACCTCGTATTGGGGGATGGCTCGCCTCCATCTGGTGACGTGGCTAAAGGTCGGTTGGCCCGTGATGTCGAGGAGACGGCCCAGATCGAGGCTGGCCATTTCGATGAGGGTTTGCTCGTCCTCGGTGGCCAACTGTGGCTGGCGGGCGCCGCCGACGAAGGCCGTGAGTAAGACCTGGTCCTTCGGGGCCCGGCCATCGAACATGCTGGAGACGAAGAGGGAGCCCAGGATGTGGAAATTTTCCACCTTCGGGATGAGCATGCCGAAGCCGTCGAGGGGATGGGCGACCTGATCGCGGGAAAAGCCCAGGCTGACTACCGAACAGGGGGCGTAGGGCAGGTGGGCCAGCTCTTCGATGATCGGCGCCGGCGGGGCGGCATTCTCCCACTCCAGGGTGGGCAGTATATGAGCCGGAGTGGCCAGGACGACGGCGTCGAATGATTGGCCGCGGCGGGTCTTTCCATAATCGAAGATCACCCGCCACTCATCGTCGTCGCGGCGCAATTTTCGAACCGGCGTCGACAGCCTGAGGTGATCGCCCAATTCGGCGGCCAGAGCGTCGACGAGGGTGCCCATTCCTTTTTGGAAGGAGATGAGACGGCGCTCCACTTTTTCGTCCTCCTTTTTTCGTCCCTGGAGCATTAATTTGATGGCTCCCAGAGCGATCGATCCCGCCGACTCCTCGAATTCAACGAGAGTGGGGAAGGTATGACGGGCCGACAAATTGGCGGGGTTTCCTGCAAAAATTCCCCCGACGAAGGGATCGACCAGATAGGCCAGCACCTCCGGGCCGAGGCGCCGCTCTACGAAGCCGGCCAGGGTCTCGTCGATCTCGTCGTCGTGGAAGCGACCGATCAGAGGCTCTAAGAGGACTCGCAATCTGGCGGCCGGGCTCAACAGGGGCGTGGTCAACGCTTCCTTTGGCGAGGAGGGCAGGGCCCGGGGCTTTCCGTCTCGGACGACATAGCGGGTCGAGGCGGCCTCGGAGGCCTGGACGACCTGGTCGGCGAGGCCCAATTCGTCAATGAGCTCCTGAACCTCTCGATGGCGAACGAGCAAGGTATTGGGCCCCGATTCGAGCTGGTAGCCATCGCGCTCGAAGGTGTCGATCACCCCGCCGGGCCGGTCTCGAGCTTCAAAGAGGGTGACTTCATGGCCGGCCTTGCGGAGTTGATAGGCAAGGGTCAGGCCCGCGATCCCGGCGCCGCAGATTGCAATTCGATTCGACATCTTAACTCGCAGTACAGATGGGGCGACAGCCTTCGGGGTGTTCCCAGGCTGAGGCTCAGGCGTAATCTTTGATGGTCTCCACCAGGCGCTCCATACACTCGATCTTGGCCTGTGGCGAGATGCCGTGGCCCAGGTTGAAGATATGGCCGTCGAATTGGCTCATCTCGTCGAGGAGTTTGGTGGTCTCTCGCTCCACGAGCTCGGGGGTCGTATTCATGAGCACTGGATCGAGATTGCCCTGAACGGCCACGTCGTCGGGCAGCTGCTTCTTGACGTTGGCCAGTCGCGCCGTCCAACCCACGCCGAGGACGTTGGCTTTGGTGCTGGCCAGGGCGTCCGTATGCTCGTGCATATCACGGCTGAAGACGATGGTTGGGACCTGGCCGTCGATCTTTTCGACGAGTTCGCGCATCCAGCGCACCGACGCGCCTTCGAAGGCGTCGGCAGCCAGCACGCCGCCCCAGCTATCGAAGATCTGAATGGCGTCGACGCCGGCGTCGATCTGCATCTGCAGATAATCGACCAGAGCGTCCGTGATCTTAGTCAGGAGGCGATCGAAGAGGGGCCGATCGGTGTAGAAGAGTTCGCGGGCCCGTCGTTTGTCCTTGGAGCTGCCGCCCTCGATCATATAGGTGGCCAGCGTCCAGGGGCTTCCGCCAAACCCGATGAGCGCTTTTTCGTCTCCCAATTCAGCGCGCACCAGCTCCAGAGATTTCCCCACATAATCCAGCTTTTCTCGGATGCCGTCGGTGGACAATTTGTCGATGTCACCAGCGCTTCGCACGGCCCATTCCATGGCGATGCCGCCCCCTTCGGGGAAGCCGTAATTTTGGCCCATCGCCTCGGGGATGACCAAAATATCGGTGAAGATGATGGCGGCGTCCATATCGTAGCGCCGCAGGGGCTGCATGGTCACCTCCAGGGCCAGCTCCGGGTTCTGGGTCAGCTCGTGGAAGCTATATTGCTCCTTGAGGGCCCGGTACTCCGGAAGGTGGCGACCGGCCTGGCGCATCACCCACACCGGGGGGCGGTCGACAGGTTTGCAGTGGCAGGCGTCTAAAAAGCGTTGGCGGCAATTCATGGGTGAACTTTCCTGGTCAGGTCAATTTCGACGTTTGAGCGATGGCAAAGAGCATTTTTGATCGGTCCGGCGAAGGAGGGATCAAGTCGGCGCGAAGCCCCAACTCCTCGACGCGGGCCGCCGTGGAGAGGCCGATGGCAGCGATGCGCAGCTCCTCCGACGATTGGAGACGGTGCAACTTTTCTCGGCCCACGGCGTCGGCCACCGACTGGGCACCTCGGGCGCTGGTCAGGGCCAGCCAATGGGGGCGAACCTCGTCAAAGGCTCGGCGAAGGGTGCTCCCCTCGGCGGCCACCGAGGCGTAGACCGGAATCGACGTGAACGCAACGTCCCAGCGCCGGGCCAGGGGGCTCAGATCGCGGAGCTGTCCCTTCAGGCCGAAGGCCAGCAGTGGCAGGGGCTCGGCCCGCTCGCTCAGCGACTCGATCAGTCCCTGGAAGCATTGGTCATCGGGAAATGACGGGGTGATTCCATAGCGATCGGCCAGGGCCTGGGCGGTGCGCTGGCCGACGGCCCAGAACCGATGGCGTTCGGGCTCGGAGATGAGCGACCTGGAGGCCACGGTGGCCACGGCGAAGTGGCTGTAGAAGACCAGGTGGTGGGGCTGGCGCAGGCGCCGGCCCACGGCGGCGGCGTCCACGTCGAGCGCCTCGCGGAGCAGGGCCGGTTCATGGCGCAGCTCCACCCCGTCGGGAATGGTCTCACAACGACGGGTGCCCGTGTCGAGGATGCGAATTGGCTCGGTGCCCATGGTCGTGACGTCCACTGCAAGAACTGATTGGTCTGGCGAGGCGACTGTTCATGTCGACAAGATCTCTTTGGCGCCGGCGGCCAAGAACTCTTCGACCATCGCCTCGGCCAGGGCGTCCGGATCGGGCCCGGTGGCGGATTCATGGATCACCTGCTGGCCGTCGGTGGAGGAGGCCCAACCGAAGAACTCCCAGGAGGCACCCGTCTCGTCGACGGGGCGACAGTAAGCGCCAAGAGCCACAGAGCAACCTCCTTCGAGTCGACGCATGAAGATTCGCTCGGCGCTCACCGCTTTGACCGTGGTCTGGTCCAGGATCGGGGCCAGGATGGATTCGATGTCCTGGCGACCCTCTCGAATCTCCAGGCCGATCGCTCCCTGTCCCACGGCGGGCACGTAACGGGAGGGATCGAGCTCGGTGGTGATCTGATCGGTCATCTCCAGGCGCTCCAGAGCGGCCGTGGCCATGATGATGCCGTCAAAGCCCTGCTCGTCGAGCTTTCGAAGCCGGGTGCCGATATTGCCCCGCAGGTTCGTCATCTCCAGCCCCGGTCGGTCGGCCAGCAGTTGAGCCCGGCGGCGCTGGCTTCCCGTGGCGATCGTGGCCTGGGCGGGAAGTTCGTCGAGGTCACTCCAGCGGGTGGAGATAAAGGAGTCGGTCGCCGCCGCTCGCTTCGGCGAGCCCCCGTAGCGAAGTCCCTGGGGAAGCTGTGAGGGGAGATCTTTTAGAGAGTGCACGGCCACGTCGATGGTGTCGTTTAGCAGGGCCTCTTCGAGCTCCGCCGTAAACAGCCCCTTGGCGCCGATAGCCGGCAGGGGCTCATCACCGCGGCGGTCGCCGGTGGTGTCCATGGTGACGATGGAGACCTCGATGTCTGGATGAGCCTCGGCGAGGAGGTCTGCGATGCGATGGGTTTGCCACATGGCCAGTCTAGATTTTCGAGATCCGAGCTTAAGATTCATCGTTCTTCTCTTTCCGGTCGTCCAGGTCATAGAGGGAGCGCACGAGATGTAAATCGTCGGTGCTCAGCGAATTATCAGCCACGGAGCTGCGCAGATACATGATCGGGTTATGGAGCAATTTTTTGACCAATCCCCGGGAGAAGTCATCGAGCATCTTTCGTTGTTCCTCGGAGATGCCGTTATATTGACGATCCAATTCCTGACTTCGCACTTCCTCGAAGTATTTGGCCAATGAGGCGATGGTCGGTGTCACCTGCATCGATTTTTGCCAATTCTGCCAGGAGTCCACGGTCTCGGTGACGATGATCTCGGCAGCGGGAATCTCCCCTTTGCGGGATGAGAGGTTGGCCTTTACGACCTGCTGGAGGTCGTCGATATTATATAAAAAAGCGCTGTCCAGGCGGGCGATCTCGGGGTCCACGTTTCGGGGATTGGAGATGTCGATCAAAAAGATCGGCCGGTGATGACGGGCCTTCATCACCCCTTTCATCGACTCATAGGAGATGAGATGGGTCGGCGAGCCGGTGGCGAAGACGGCCACGTCGGCGGTGGCGCAGGCGTCGACCAGGGTGTCTAAGGGGCGGTAGGCCCCGCCAATATCGGCGGCCAGGCGCTGGCCCCGTTCCTCGCTGCGGTTGAGCACGACGAAGCGCTCGGCCCCGCAGGATGAAAAGTGCATGGCCGTGGTCTCGGCGGTCTCGCCGGCGCCGACGATGAGGACCTGTCGGGATTTGAAATCGCTGAAGATCTTGGTCGCCAGATTGACCGCCGCCGACGCGATGGAGACGACCCCTTCGCAGAGGGATGTCTCGGTGCGCACTCGTTTGCCGGCGCGGATGGCGAATTGGAAGAGCTGATCGAGGACGGGCAATTTATGGGGCCCGTTGAGGATCTGTTCGTGCGTATCTTTGATCTGACCCAGAATTTCGTTTTCGCCCAGGGCCAGCGATTCCAGGGAGGCCGCTACCCGGAATAGATGTCGCGCCGCCGCGGCGTCGAAGTACACGTCGGGAGCGGGCATGTCTTCGGGGGCCATGGAGCGCAGCCGGGCGACCAGCTTCGCAAGCTCGGGCCACAGATCGTCTCCGGAGGGCCCCCAGAGGTAAAATTCGGTGCGGTTGCACGTTGAAAGGACGGCGGCTTCGCTCAGCCAATCGCTATGACAGGCGTCGACGAAGTGACGGATATCCTCCTCCCCGAAGGCCAGGGCATCCCGTTCATCCAGTCCCGTATTGCGGTGACTGAAAGATATGGCGGTCAATCTTTGCAAGGCCATGTCTTATTGAAAGGAGTGGAAGGTGGACAAAAAGGTGTTGACGACGACCATGGAGGTGATGAGCGCCAGGTAGCCGCCCAGCGACAGATAGCCCATTCGAAGGCCTGAGATCCCCTTGGTCTTGACCACCAGATAACCCACGGCGTAGGTCGCCCAGGCCACGTAAGTGATGACGATTTTGGGGTCGAAGAAGTTGAAATTCTCCAGGACGTACATCGCCAGATAATGGCCGATGCCCAGCCCCAGCCCGAGGAGGATGATGCCGCATAGGGTGGCCAGACGGCTCATCTTCTCCAGGATATTCAGCGCCGGAAGTTGTCGGAAGATGAGTCCCAATTGATGGGATTTGAGCTGCCTGGCGAGCAGGATATACATCAGAGCGTAGAGAGCGCTGACCGCCAGCGCCGTAAACCCAAAGACCATAAAGATGACGTGGATCCCGTAGACCGGGTTGGCCTCCAGAATGGAGTGGGGCGCCGAGGGGTCCATCAACAGGGAGGACCAGCCCTGAGCGCCGATGATCAGGGGCAAAAAGAAGACCCCCGTATTGGCGTCGCGGTGTTTGCGCTCCACGAAGGCATAGACCAGGCCGATGCACAGGGCGAGGACCGATAAAAATTCAGCTCGCGAGGCCACCGGAAGGTGATCGACCTGGTAACTCAGAAGACCCAGATAGGCCAGGTGTACTCCAAGAGTGCCGTAGAGCAGTTGAGAGCCCAGAAAAGGGCGATCGGCTTCATGGCCCCCGGGTTTGAGGAAATGACGCAGATAGAGCACGAAGATCGCCGCATACGACAGTGGGAGTCCCGCCTCTAAAATCTGTAATAAAAACGCCATTTTATCTGCTCGCCATCAGGGGGGGCCGATGCTGTGGATGGGCTGGTTGGAGTGGGGCATAACCGATCGGGGCACGAAAAACTACTGGGCACTAGATAGCGATCTGTTCTCCGGGACGTCAATCGGAACTCGACCTGTCCTCATCGACGGCGACCGGGATGGCTCCGTCGAGCTCGGAGATGCAGCGGTGACTCAACACGGGCATGGCCCGTCGAATTTCCGAGAGGTAGTCAAAGTCGAGCTCGGCGATGACGAAGCCGACGCGGTCGCTGGCGCAGGCCACGCAGCGTCCCCAGGGGTCGTAGATCGTCGATTGGCCGAAGGAATGGCGATTTCCGTAGTGGTGGCCCCATTGGTTGGGGGCCAGTACGTAACATTGGTTCTCGATGGCTCGGGCGCGAATTAGTGCGTGCCAGTGAGCGTGGCCTGTGGACAATGTGAACGCCGAGGGCACGGTCAAGACCTGGACCCCCCGCTTTTGGAGTGCTCGATATAATTCTGGGAAGCGAAGGTCATAACAGATCGTCAGGCCCACTTTGTGGACTCGCCCCTCTTCTTCGATCTCGGCGGTGGCCACTTCCCGTCCGGGAAAGACGCTGTGGGACTCCATGAAGTTGACCGCCTCGTCGAGGGCCACGTCGAAGAGATGGATCTTGCGATAGACGGCAGCGATGGATCCGTCGGGGTTGATCTGGACCTGGGTGTTATAGGTGCGCTGGGGATCCGGGGATTTTTCGGGAAAACTTCCCACAGTGATCCAGGCGTCGAGATCGCGGGCCATCTGGCGATAGGCGCCGACCATGGGGCCGTCCAGGTTTTCGGCGATCGGGATTTTGTCGCGATCGCGACCCAGAAAGGGAGCGTTTTCGGGAAATAATATCCACCGGGCCCCGGTCTGGCGGGCCTCTTCAGCCAGGTCCCTGCAGACCTGCAGGTTATGGTCGATCTCTTTAGTGGAGCTCAATTGGATGAGGGCACAGCGCATGGTCAACCTCCGGGGATGGGTATCGATATGGGAGGGTTAGGCCCACCTCTGCCCCTGTCAAGGTGTGGAGACGGCGATCGCCGGGGCCACCGACAAGTAGGAACCACTTGACAGCCCAGAGGCGGTTGATTAGTAGTCAGGGCGTCGCCGGTACCTTCTGGGGAAGAATTGCGCCATCGCGTTGGTTCGTCTCATTGAAGAAGCACCGGTCAGGTCATCTCGACAGATTTTGAATGTTGAAGAAGGTCGAGATGTTCCGGGCGACGTCGGATCTAATCACCGACGTTTCGCTACATTTCGCGAAGTAAGCGAAAGTGGGCCCTGGAAAGCCCGCTTTTTTTGTTGTTCAGCCATGGCCGAAATGAAGGTCATCTGGCGTCGAGACAGACGCAGGCTAGAGGAAGAGGCACCGCACGTGGGTCGAAAGAGAAAAGGGCGACGCCGCCAACATCAGAAGTCGACGACACCGTCGAAACCGCTGACCCCGGAACTCCGTGAAGAAATTCATGGATGGGCCGAGGAAGCGGCCGAGGTCCACGGGTTATATGTGTGGGACGTCGAATTTTTGGTGCAGGGCCGCTGGATCGTGCGGGTCTACGTCGACCGTCCCGGCGCCGAACCGGGAGAGGGCATCAATGTCAGTCAATGTGCCGAGATTAGCCGCTATCTAGAGGCTCTTTTCGATGCTGACGAGCGGGTGCCCGAGGTCTATGTCCTGGAGGTGTCGAGCCCCGGCATCGAAAGGCCGCTGAAGAACGCTGCTCATCTCCAGCGCGTGGTGGACCACGATGTGGAGTTGGTGCTGCGCGAGCCTGTGAAAGGAAAGAATAAGGTGGTCGGCCGCCTGGTATCCCATGACGACGGCGTGCTCACTGTCGAAATCGACGAAGAGATCTTCGAGATCGACTGGGACGACGTGGCGCGGGCGAAGTTGAAGTTCGACTTTTCAAAAGAGAGTAAAAACCGATGAATCTCAACAGTGTCATCGACGAAGTCGGTAGAACCAAAGGAATCGATCGCTCGATTCTCATCGAAACGTTGGAGGCGGCCATTTTGACGGCTGCCCGCCGCACCTATGGTGCTCAGCGTGAGATCGAGGCCGAGTTCAACGAGGAGTCCGGCCAGGTCGAACTCTTCCAGATCATCACGGTCACCGACGAGGTGGAAAATCCCTATCGCGAAGTCTCGGTCGACGAGGTCGAAGAGGCGGGCTTTGAGGCGTTTCCCGGCGAAGAGCTGTTGTTTCAGATCTTCTATCGCGAGGAAGATCAGGACAAAGCCCAGGCCCAGGATGAGCGCTATGGCGAGCTGACCAAGCTGGAGTCGGCGTCCAAGACCTTCGGTCGGATCGCCGCCCAGACGGCCAAGCAGGTCATCATCCAGCGGGTGCGTGAGGCCGAAAGAGATATCATCTACGAAGAATATAAAGATACCGTTGGCGATATGGTCATCGGTCGGGTTCGGCGCTTTGAAAAAGGCAATATCATCGTCGACCTGGGCCGTACGGACGCCATCCTGCCCCGACGGGAGCAAACCCCGCGTGAGAGTTACCGTCCCGGGGACCGACTGCAGGCCATGATCAAGGAAGTCAAGCGATCGAGTCGCGATCCTCAGGTTGTCTTAACGCGCGCCGATCCCATGCTTTTGATCAAGCTGTTCGAGCAGGAGGTACCCGAGATTCATGAGGGGACGGTGCGCATCGTCGCCGTGGCCAGAGAGCCCGGGGTGCGAAGCAAAGTGGCCGTTTATAGTCGCGATAGCGATGTCGATCCCGTGGGCGCCTGTGTGGGAATGAGGGGGTCGCGAGTTCAGGCGGTGGTCCAGGAGTTGCGAGGCGAAAAGATCGATATCGTGCCCTACGTGGAAGATACGGCCCGCTTCGTCTGTAATGCCATCAGCCCCGCCGAGGTTCACAAGGTCTTGATCGACGAGTCGAATATGACGATGGAGCTCATCGTCCCAGACGATCAGTTGAGCCTGGCCATCGGTCGCGGCGGCCAGAACGTGCGGCTCGCCGCGCAGTTGACGGGCTGGAACCTGGATATCATCTCCGAGACCCGGCTCAAGAATATGATGGCCGAGTCCCGGGAGAATCTGTTGGAGTTCGAGGGCATCACCGAGGATATGGTGGATACCCTGTTTACGCTGGGCTACAACAAATTGGAGCATATGGCCCATGCAGCGGCCGAAGAGCTGGCCCAGATTCCAGGGCTCGACGGCGAGTCGGCACAGAAGATTATCGCCGCCGCCGAAGATATTTTGGCCCGCCCGGCACCGGGTTCGCCAGAGGCGATGACCGAGGCCGATTATGCTCGCAAGGACCTGGAGGAGATCAAAGGGGTCGGCGCCAAGGTGGCGGCCAATTTGTACGACTCAGGTTATACCACCGTGGAGCACGTGGTCTTCGAAGACGACGCCGAGACCCTGGCGCAAGCTGCTGGTCTGGGGCCGAACGTCAAGAAGGCCTCTCAGATTCTGCGGGCCGCCGTCGAGACCTATAAGAGCGAACACGACCTCGACGACGAGGGATTCGAAGAGCACAAAAAGGAGTTCTTCAAATCCCTGGAAGAGGCCAAGGCCGAGGAAGCTGAACAGGCCGAGGCAAAAGAGGAAGTGGAAGAACCTGACTCGGAGGAGTCTGAAGAGGCCCAGGAAGAACCAGAGGCCGAAGAGGCGCAGGATGAAAGCGCCGACTCAGACGACGATGAGGCAGCAAAAGAAGAGGAAGACGCCTGAGGCTATAGGTGTGGCCAGGTAGTTGCTCCGTGAGTCGGACGCCACTGTGAGGTCAGGGAATTTCATCGCCCTGTCACACGTAGCGACGACGTAGAAGAAGCGGAGCGACTGCCTCCATTCGTCGGCATCGATGGATGGCGCAGCATTTCAACCCTGCGGGGATGATGGTTGAAGTAAGACTGGATTTTGGAGTAAGCAACGGCGACCGCCGGTGGTGGTCGTGGCGCGATGAACGCGCGAAATTTGAGCCACCCACGAGGTGGATCGACGTGAAGCCGGATAACGCAAAAGAGCCGGTCGCGCCGAGAGATCAGGGAACACGTTCGCCAGAGTCATGCAAGCTCGGCGAATAGAGTGGAGAACACATGCCGAAGAGACGTGTATACGAACTGGCCAAAGAGCTGGATATCAACAAGCAGGAGTTGGTCAGCAAGATCAACAGCCTCGATCTGGATATCTCCGTCGGCAACTATATGACGGTGTTGAGTCCCGATGAGGTGAGTGCTGTGACCAAGGCACTCGAGACCGATTCCAAGGGGGCCAAGAAGAAGAAAAAGGCGCCCAAAAAGGCTGCGCCCACCGACGGTGAAGACGGTGTGGGGCCGACCATGCTGCGCCGACGCCGCCGCAAGGCAGCTCCCGAGCCAGAGGAGGCCGAAGCCGGTGCCGACGATGAGGTGGAGCGCGTGGGACCCCGCGTGCTGCGCCGGCGTAAGGTGACCCCCGAGCCGGAGGTCGTCGAAGAAGCGGTGGAAGCCGAAGAGGAGGCGCCAGCCGAAGAGGTGGAGGCCGCCCCTGCAGAAGAGGTCCCGGAAGAAGAGGAGGCTGCCGAAGAGGTAGCCGAAGCTGCTCCGGCCCAGAAAGAAGCGGAAGAGGTCGAGGCTGCTGCGGCCGAAGAGGTCGAGGAAGCTGAAGAAGTGGCCGAAGAAGAGGTGGAAGCGGCTGAAGACGAGGGCGAAGCCGCCGAGGCAGCCCAGGAAGAAGAGGTGGCCGAAGAAGAGGCTGCTAAAGAAGAGAAGCCCCAGGAGCCCACGCCGGCTCCTCAGGCAGCGCCGAAGCCCAAAAAAGAGAAGAAGAAGGGCGGCGCCAAGGTGGTGGGCCGGATCAACGAGCAGGTCCTAAAGGATCGCCTCGCCGCCGAAGAAAAGGACTTTTCGCCAGGGCCGTCGCGACGCAAGAAGCGGGCAAAGAAAGACGAGCGCAAGTCCAGCCATCGCCGGGGCCGCACCAAGCGGGTCGTCGAGGGCTCCGATCTCTATGATGCGAAGTCGCGGCGCAGCCACCGGCAAAGCCGAAAGAAGAAAGGCCGCAAGTCAAGGCCGCAGAAGACAGAGATTACGGAGGCCGCAGAGCACAAGCGTATCATCCGAATCGAAGACGTCATCACCGTTGGCGACCTGGCCCACGAGATGGGTGTCAAGTCCGGTAAGGTGGCCATGAAGTTGCTCGAGATGGGCATGATGGCCACGGTCAACACCACCCTGGACTACGAGACGGCCACCCTGATCGCCGACGAGTTCGACTATACCGTCGAAAACGTGGCCTTCGACATCAGCAATTTCTACGACACCGATCCCGATCCGGAAGAAGATCTCAAGCCGCGAGCTCCGGTGGTCACCGTCATGGGTCACGTCGACCACGGAAAGACGTCGCTTCTCGACGCCATTCGTGCCTCGACGGTCACCGTCGGCGAAGCCGGGGGAATCACCCAGCATATCGGCGCCTATATGGTGGAGACCGAGGCCGGGGTGATCACCTTCTTGGACACTCCCGGTCACGAGGCGTTTACGGCGCTGCGTATGCGCGGAGCCCTGGCCACGGATATCGTGGTCCTGGTGGTGGCCGCCGACGATGGTGTCATGCCCCAGACGGTGGAGGCCATCAACCACGCCCGGGCTGCAGAAGTGCCCATCGTGGTGGCGGTCAACAAGATCGACAAACCCACGGCCAACTCGGATCGAGTCAAGACGGCGCTGGCCGAATACGAATTGATCCCCGAGGAGTGGGGTGGAACCACCCTATTTGTGGAAGTGAGCGCCCTGCAAGAGACCAATATCGACGGTCTTCTGGAAGTGCTGGCCTTGCAGTCAGAGCTTCAGGAGCTCAAAGCAAATCCCGATCGGCGCGCCCAGGGTCTGGTCATCGAAGCGGAGCTCGATATTGGTCGAGGTCCGGTCACGACGGTGCTCGTGCAGCGAGGCACTCTGGAGCCCGGTGATATTATCGTCAGCGGTCGCTATTTCGGACGTGTGCGGACCATGCATGATGACCGAGGTCGCGAGATTCATACGGCGGGCCCGAGCAAGCCGGTGGAGATCACCGGTCTCAACGGTATTCCCGAAGCTGGAGAGCCCTTCTTCGTGGTTGAGGAAGAGCGCGACGCCAAGCGGATCACCGAGCACGTCGCCGAACAGCGTCGAAAAGAGACCATGGCCAGCCGTGCCAAAGAGGCAGCGGGTAGCCTGGAAGATCTTTCGCAGATGATTCGCGAAGGAGAGATGAAAGAGCTAAAAATCATCATCAAAGGTGATGTGCAGGGCTCGGTGGAAGCTCTCCGGGAGGCATTTGCCAAGATCGGCAACGACGAAGTGCGCACCAGCATCATCCATACCGGTGTGGGCGGGATTACTGAAAACGACGTCAACCTGGCGGCCTCCTCGGAGACCGGCGCGGTGATCGTTGGCTTTAACGTGCGACCCGACTCTCGGGCAGCGGAAGTGGCCGACAAATACGGTGTCCAGATCTTGACTCACAACATCATCTACGACGCCATCGAGCAGGTCCGGGCTATTCTGGAAGGGCTCTTGTCGCCGATTGTGGAAGAGGACGTCATTGGTCACGCCGAAGTGCGCGAGACCTTCAGTTCCCCGAAAGTGGGCACCGTGGCCGGTTGCTATGTGACCGACGGTGTGATTCGCCGCAACGCGCCGGCTCGCCTTATCCGACAGGGCCGGGTGATCTACGAATCGACCCTGGCATCGCTTCGTCGCTTCAAAGACGACGTGCGCGAGGTCAAGAGCGGCTTTGAATGCGGTACGAGCCTCGAGAACTATAACG
>SLJM01000313.1 GCA_007135085.1 Myxococcales bacterium | reverse complement strand
GTCATCGATCATCAGCCGCGCTATGTCACCACCGATATGGTGGCCCTTCGAAGTGCGGCGGTGGCGGGAGTGGGTATCGTTCAATTGCCGGTGTTGATGCTCACCGAACAGATCGCCGACCAAACGCTGATGCGGTTGTTACCGCGGTGGGTTCCCCGCCGCGAGGTGGTCCACGCCGTCTACCCCTCGCGGCGCGGGCTGTTGCCGGCAGTGCGAGCGTTGATTGATTTTCTCTTCGACCAATATCGAAGGCTTGGTGCTGAATAAGCGATGAACGCAGGCGGGGCAAAAGCGAAGGTCAGCTCTTGTCAGGGCGGCCGTTGAGGCAGATGGCGGGCCCCCTACGAAAGACGTCGGGAGATCTCAAACCAGACCAGCCCCAGGGCGACCAGTCCCAGCCCCACCATCCAGATCCAGACTTCGACCCAGAAGGCCAAAAAGAAGCAGGCCACAAGTCCTGCCCAGGAGATAAAGCGAGGGTAATAGCGCTGGTCGTCGCTGAGCTGCAGGGCGGCCAGGTTGGTGATGCCGTAATAGAGGAGGACCGTAAAGGCGCTAAACGACCAGGCCACACGGACGTCGCCGAGCAGCACCAGTGCGGCGATGACGCCACCCATCACGATGACGGCCACGGAGGGGTTGTTGCTGTCTTCATCTATACGTGCCGTGGCGCGGGGCATATCGCCGCGGCGGCCCATGGCCAGCAGGACTCGCGAAAGCCCGAGGATGAGATTGAGCAAGACGCCGAGCATGGCCGTCATGGCGCCGATGGCCAAGATGACCGCGCCCGTCGACCAGTCAAAGGCGCGGGCCACCACTTCCAGCGGGGCCGCCTCCTCGGCGGTGGCCCGTGCAAATTCCTCGGCTCCCACGGTCATCAACGAGACCAATCCCACACTGACGTAGAGCAAGGCCGACACCACCAGGGTGACCACGATGGCCCGGGGAATTGTATGACGCGGTCGGCGCACTTCTTCGCCCATGGTGGCGATTCGTCCATAGCCCGTATAGGCGACGAACATCAGCGCCGTGGCTTCAAGAATATGGCGCATGCTGACGCCCAGGTTTTGGGCTTCGGGAAAGAAAGGGCTTAAGCCCTCTCGGCCCAGGTGGGCACCGCCGATAAGTCCGCCGTAGAGGATAAAATACAAGAGGGCGATGAGGGTGATGGATACGATGAAAATATTGGCCCAATTGGATCGACGCAATCCCAGCCAGACCACGAAGGTGGTGGCCATGACCATCGCGAAGGCGATCGATACAAGGGGGCCGTCGGTGATGCCCAGAAAATTAAGGAGGTAGCCTCCAAAGCCCAGGGCCGCCGTGGCAGCGGAGGCCGATTTGGCGATAAGGAAGAACCACCCGGCCATAAACCCGACGCGCCGATTCAGATATTTATTGCCATATTCATAGGTCCCGCCGCTGACCGGGTGATTGGCCGCCAGTTGAGCGCTGCTCAGGCCGTTGCAGGTGGCCACCATGGCCGCCAGGACAATGGCGATCATCAGCGCCGGACCGGCCACGCCGGCGGCGATGCCGATGCTGACAAAGACTCCGGTGCCCACAATCGAGCCCAGCCCCATCATGGTCGCACCGAATACCCCTAACTCACGATTCAGTGACTTCATCGTCGACCTTTTTCAAGCAAGGAGAGTCTCGATGGTCTCCATCGCCATGGGAGGACGTCATATCGCCAGATGTCGACCACCAGATCATTTGTAGCAGATGGGGGCCGAAAGGTATGTAACATCTCGGTTACCAAATACCGGTTACCAAATACCAAATACCAAATACCAAATACCAAATACCGACCTCCAAATACCGACCTCAAAATACCAAATGCCGACCTACCAAATACCAAATCAATACCGAGGTATCCTCAAAAGCCTGAAGGTTTGCGCTGAACTGGCGTCGGTTCTGCTGTTGAATGACTCACGTATTCTGATGTTTTTTACCGAGGTCGACGCAAAATCTTTTTCGAATCATCGATAATAGATCCGAGGGCAATCGACACACACTTTCGGAGATAATCGATGACTAAGCCACGTCGACATATCGCAGGACAGGTCGTTCATTTGAGCCGCCGCTGTTTTCAGCGAAAATTCTTTCTTCGCCCCGACAGCTTTATCAATCGGGTGCTGTTCTTCGAGACTGCGCGGGCCTCGAAGCGCCATGGTCAGGTGATCCACGCCTCAATGGCGATGTCCAATCATATCCACCAGATCTCGACGGATACCACCGGGGAGCGAAGTGCGTATATGAGGGACGCAATGCGCGAAATATCCAGGGCCCGTAATCAGAATCTCAAGCGTCGCGACTCGATGTGGGACGGTCGACCCTTCGGTGATACGGTGCTTCTCGACAGAGACGCCATTGAAAGAGGCCTATTATATGTTTGGCTCAATCCGGTTCGGGCTGGCCTGGTCCGACGAGCCAAGGACTGGCCGGGATTCAAAATTCTACCGCGCCACTGGGGAAAGACCCTCCAGATTAGGAAGCCTGACAGCTATTACGGCCGCAACTCACCGGAATACGTCGAGATTACGCCCTTGCCGCCTCCGGGCTATGGCGACATGAGTCTCGAGGAAGTCCGTGACCACTTCGAAGAGCTGCTGCGCGAGGCCGAAGAGGAGCTTCGAAAAAAGCGGGGCAACAAAAAAGTGAGAGGTTCCGTGCGGGTCTGCCGCACCAATCCCTTCTCTTGTCCAAAGACGCCGTCGCGAATGGGTACATTGAGCCCCCGTTTTGCCACGAAGGATGGCGAACTCCTGTCGAGGGCGAAAGCACTCTACATGCGATTCCAGAGTGCCTACCAGCGGCAACGCCTCAAATGGCTCAATGACAAGCCGGCGACCTTTCCCTGTGGCACCGTCCAACTCAAGCGATGCGCTCCGATTAAATGCAAACCACCCGATGATGACGAACCTGGGCTCTTCGAATTGAAGCGCTCATGGGGATAGACGGAGTTACGCAAGGGGGGCCCACTTCACACCAATATGCTGTCTCTCGGTGGATCATGCTTTCGTTATTATTCTTTGAGTTCGGTCCACACTATTTTCTTCAGATGGAGACGACAGTGCTTGGCGTTAGTTTCGACAGGACTATCGAAAGTGACCTGCCCCCACAGGAGCTCTGGCGATTGATGAAGGAGGCTTTCGAAGATCTGAGCCGAAGCCCTATCTGGCCGGTGGAGCTCGGCGAGGTAAATCCGGTAGAGCTTTGTCTGGGGGCGGAGGTGACGGCGACCTACAGGTTTGGTCGCCTTAAGGCGCGAACTTCCTACCATGTCACTGAATTCGAGGCGGGTCGACGCTTCTCCTACGAAAGCGATCTCGATCATCCCCTGGAGGGAGGCGCCACAGTTTAAATCTTACCCCGAAACGGGTCCAGCGCCCTTCGGTGGCATGGGGCCTATCGCCCGCGCCTGCATCCCGCAGCGCTGGGGGCGTTGGCCTTTGTTCGGCTATACTTTCTGCGGTCCTTTTTTCCCGCGTAAAGGCCAATCTTCGGCGGTATGAGAAGAGTTTCGTCGACGATCAGGTCGGGAGCCGGTTCTGAAGTGACATGTTAACCATGGGATCGGCGGAACACCGCTTCGTCATTACACTTTGTGCTTACCTCGGTTTGTCTTCTCGGTTTGTCTTCTCGGTTTGTCTTCTCCCCCGGTTTGTCTTCTCCCCCACAGACACTTAGCAGCACCCCTAAAATGCCGTCGTTTGCGCCGCCGTTTAAGGCACCTCAAATAGGCGATGATCCGCCCAACCTCGGTCATCGACAAGAAAAAGAAAACCACCGAAGTCATAGGTCTCGGGATAGATCAAAAAAGAAAATGGGGACCGCTGAAAGGAGTCAGGCATCCTCCCTGCATGGCCTTCACCTCGGCAATAAGCGCCGGGAACTCATCTCCGCATTCCGTCTTCTGACGTCCGTCTCCCACCACCCAGCCCCTTGGGCGCTCTTGCTTCTGGGGGGGGGGGCTACGACCCTGAACTCAGATCGGAACGAGAAACCGATATCGTTTCCTCAGTAAGGGGCTTTAGGATACCTTCTCCAACCATCTCTCAGTCATCCTCTAGGGGCTTCCAGTCGATCGTTTTCGTCCTCGTCGGCTCCTCACTGCCGTATTCGAAATACTCCACCACCGCCCGGCCCTTTCCACGGAATCTGAAGCCCTCCACTTGGATCTCGCCAAAATCAGTAGACTGAAAGGTCTGTATTCCTTCCTCAAAATCAAAATTACTAACCTCCCATCCCTGATGATTCGCTATGGAGGGGATTTCCCAGGATCCTACTTCCCAAAGCTCCGGTTCCTCTTCCTCGTCATAGTCATACGGAAAATAATCGAGGTAATCCCAATCATCGAGCAGGCTCATTCGGATACGTAGATTTGTACGATTCGGCAGTTCCGCCACAAAGGGATATTCAAAGGTGGTTTCTCCACCTGGGTAGAAATACTCTGTCACCTCCGGATCGAGGACGTTCGGTAGATCCCCCTCCGAGGGATATTGAATTCCCCCGGTAAACTCATAGGGCGCCTCGGTGATGAATTGCTCAAGATAGGCTTCAAAATCGGGCACCGTCGTCGACAGACCGAGGGCATCAAATCGGGCCTCCAGATTGGACCGAATCCGGGAGGCATCGGCCGTTTGGGCCCCGTTCATCAGTGCCTGCCCCGTAGAAGTGCTGTTCAACTCTCCATTGTCCCGCAGATCGGTCCGGAGATCGGACAACAATTCGCTCAACTCCCCCACACTCCGCGTTTGCTGGACGATCACCGACGCCGCCAGAAGCATTGCATTATCGTCACCTCCAGCACTGATATCGAGTTCATCCGCTGTGGCCGACGAGGTGGCCGTAAAATAAAACACATCCAGCACTTCTTGATGGGCCTGCGCCCGTGCCTCGTCAAACTCCAGCCCCTCCTCCTGGATCAAATACTCGATCCGCGGCGCCTGAAGATGTCCGAAGATATTGATATTCGCCTGATCCGCCTCGGTGAAATCCACCAACGTCACCAGACTCAACGTTCCATCGGAGATCTCCCCCGAAGTCTCATCGAAATAAAACCCGCTCGCCCGTACCCGAGCATACCCGCTCTCCAGCGCCACCGACGCCACCTGAAACGAGCCCCGATCATCGGAAATCGTCCCGCTGAAGCTCCGCCCCGTCTGGTCCAACTCGTCGGTGAGCTCATTGACCGTGATCTCCGTCCCGTTGATAAACGGCCCCTTCTGCACATTTCCCGAAATCGAACCCGAAAACGCGTCGCCACCGCACCCGGCGAAGACCATCACGCTTCCGCAGATCCACGCTGCCATCAACCATCGATTCTTCACCATTCTTTTTTCCTTACTCAAACGACTAAATATGACCAGCCCCGATTTGTTATCGGCAGGTAACGAAAGATGTTCTCGATACAGATCCCACGATGCCCGATTTCCCTCCCCATGGCCACCCCTCCCGGAGACTACCCCTGCTGGAATTAGCGCCGTAAAAGCAAAAGACCCCCTCGACATACCTGTTAAGGGGGCCTCTCTTCAGCGCGCCCGGCACGATTCGAACCTGCGACCTACGGATTTGAAGGACTCAGGCTGGATCGGGTGTGAGCTCATGATGGCGGGAAATTACCCACTTTGGGTGTCTGGACGGTTACCGCAGTGGTTACCGCCTGGAAGCGTGTTAAGGCGGGAACCGGGTTGTCCGACGGTGACTCAACGCTCGTGTTGAAATCCTGCTTTGACTTTTGAATGAGCGGCACGCAGGTGGGTACTTCCGACACATCGGAGATCTCGCCAAGTTTGGTTACGAATGGATATTCGGGAGGTCTTCGATGGGGCCATCGAAGTTGCAAGTCAATAACTTAAGGTCCTAGAGCGCCGATGGGAATTACAGCGACGCCGTCGTCACGCATATAACCAAAGCCTTTACCGATGATGACCCCCAAAAGTTGTGGAGTGCCACTTTTCTTAACATCCACGCGGTCGGCAAATTTTAAGAGATTTTCCACACCTTGTTCGACGAAGCCTTGGCCGAGTTTGACCTCGAATGCTGCCCAGGTCCCGTCTGCTCTTTCGACGATGGCGTCGACCTCAAGGCCCGTATTATCTCGATAGTGGTAGACTTTGGCATCCGCGAGTTGAGCATAGACTCGCAGATCGCGAATGACGAGAGACTCGAAGAGTAATCCGAATAAGCGGAGATCTTCCAATAGCCGGGAGGCATCGGCTCCCAGGGCGGCCACGGCCAGTGAGGGATCGACGAAATGGCGCTTGGGAGATTTTCGTAGAATTGACTTCGAGCGAAGATGAGGCGCCCAGGCCGGTTGGTCTTCAACGATCATCAGACGTTCCAGGATGTTGAGATATTCGCGTACCGTATCATCGCTAATCGGTCCTTCGGCGCCACCCGTATCGGCAGAAAGTGTGGTTGCCGCGGCTTCTGTAGCTACATTGCGAGCCAGCGAGCGGAGGAGTCGTCCAACCTTTTCCGGGTCACGGCGAGTGTCGTCGATGCGACCCACGTCAATCCGTCGAACTTCGTCGAGGTAGCCTCGAACAGCGCGAATGGCATAGTTGGTTTCGAGGTCGAGAGTCGCCGGCCACCCGCCTCTGGCAATCAGTTGCGAGATATCCTGGATGGTCAAGCCGGGGTCTGAACTCTGGGTGCATTCGCCGGCCAATAATTGGGCCAATGAAAAGACGCCCGTGCTATGTCCGCTCTCGAATAGAGTCATTGGCCTCATTCGCAGGCGGGTCAATCTTCCGGCGCCTGTATGACGAGTGATATCATCGGCTGGGACAGCGGAACCGGTGAGAATAAATTGGCCCGGTTTGCCTCGATCGTCTACGGCGCGTCGGATATGGTTCCAGATCGTCGGTTCGATCTGCCATTCATCGATAAGGCGCGGAGTGTCGCCTGCGAGCACCAATCCTGGATCTACGGCGATTGCTCGTCGGGCATTCTCATCGATATCGAGGAGTACCTCACTGGCTGCCATCTGCCTCGCCGTCGCGGTCTTTCCAACGGCTTTTGGCCCTTCGATGACAACTGCTCCCGTAGCCGCGAGCCGTTCATCCAATTCACTGTCGACGAGCCGAGGCCGATATTTCATTGAGAACTCCTATAGCGGGGTGATTTCCACGGGGGAATAATACTTCAGTCGTGCCATTATAACGTATTTGTTCGTGAAAATGTAATATTATCAACCGGGAGAATGTAATCTTGTCGGCCGGGAGAATAAAATATGAGCTGTAAGAAACCGCCCGACCGACGCACATGAAGCGGTATTTATGTGGCTGATATTCTTCTCTTGGTCGGTATTCGGATGGTCAGCGAGTGACGAATAGCTCGTCCCTGAAGACCCCTACGCTGATTGAAGGCCATATCCCGCGCACCGCTCCACCTGCTTTTGGCGGGCTTACTCCGCCCACGACCCCGGCGTGCCTTGCGCCGCCGGTGAGCGAGATTGAATAGCTAGGTTTATGCAGGTCTGTCGGTCGGCACTGTTTTGGTTTGCCGCGGCAGTGTTGTCTATTGAGTAGCAGTCTCTTCGGTGGACGGTTGGAGGGGCTCGATATCGACCGTAAATATTGCCGAGAGCTCCTCCGTACCGTCACGCCAGGTCACACGTAAAAGCTCATCGCGAGGCAGATCGATCTCGCCGAGATTCCCGGCGGTCATATCGTGTCCCTGGCACACCAGGAAGGCTTCGTTGCGGCAGGGGTTGACGAAGACCACGTCGCACCGCACCTCTTGGCGTTGGTCGGCGAGTTCTTCGAGGCAAGCCTCGTCAACACCGTGGTGTTCCGATGGTAGGTGGTTGGATTGGTCGGCAATTCGCTGTTCGGCTTCCTCGACGGTCTCCTCCGGCAGGCGACCAGGGACTCCGAAATGCTGGACTTGTCCACAGATGACTTGTTCATCCCCGGGGTATCGTCGCTCCAGCAGGGGAATTCCCCCGGGGATCATGCCCGGCATCGGTTCACCGCGGAACCCACGGTCTTCAAATTCCTCGGGGTCCTTGGGATAGACCCACACGACTCGTCTGCCCCGGTTTCCCCCGGCGAAGCGGGCGGACTCCTCTCTGCAGAACTCGACCTGCTCCGAGCATTCCAGACCAGGAGGGGCTTCCACCGAAAAGCAGCCCTCCCGTCCCTCGGCCGAGATCACCGGCACCTGCAGGTACTGCCGCAATCGCTCCACGGCTGCCAGGCGAACCTGCTCACGATCGTCGTCGAGCTGCGCCAGAAGGCTCGGCTCCTCGCCGAGATCAGCCTCATTGGCGATGGATGTCGGGGCGCAGGCCATGGCGCAGCACCCAAGGAGAAATGTCAGGGCAGCCGCCGCATATAGGTCATCTCGGGCCCCGGTACTGAGCCCATTATCGGGTTCGATGAATCGCATAAGGGATAGAATACGGTGGGAGCCCTATTTCTTCAATAGTTGCGACCAGTCATAGAGGAGCGCTGGCGGCGATTCTCGGGACCTACCACGTCTGCCTGACGCTCATTTGAAGCAACTTGTTTATGGGGGAGGGGGCCTGTTTTGGCGAACTTCGGCCTCCGCTGGCCATCGCCGGCAACGGTGTCCCTCCTCAATACGGAGGCAGTCAGAAGATCTGTGTGTGGCTCATCGAGGTCCGCGACGGTGAAATCCTTCGTGGAATTACGCCGGGTCCACGAGAGTCACCGGGACGCCGACGTCTTCGCAGCCCTCGACGAATCCGCAAGGCTGGTACCGGATCCGGAAGTCGCCCAGGCCCCATTCCTGCAATTGTTCCGGCGAGACCTCGAGCGTGCCGCCATTTCCAATCTCCTCAATGGCGTTGGTATCACCCTCGGGATGACGCAACCAGGTCACGTCCTCCTCGGATTCCACGACGCCCGTCTCCTGACCATAAGCCTGGGCGGAAAGTGTCAATGATAGATTGACGTCGACCTCCTGCTGGGGCTGTGGACTGAACAACACTACTCCCGGGCTGACAAATGCACGGATACTGTCTTCTCCGAGTTGGCCGTCTTGCTCGATCTGACAGAAAATCTCGAAATTCCCTTCGTCGACGGCTAACTCCAGCGGACTTCCCGTCCCGAGCAGATCATCACTACCGCTTCGCCGCCAGACGATCGCGTCGGAATCGATGGCGTTGCCGTCGGCATCGTAGGCCTCCGCGACGAGAGTCGTCTGGTTTAGAACCCAGTCGCCATTGCTGTAGTCGGCATACCTGGTCAAGAAAGGGTCGCTGGGCTCGACGATCTCGCAACTGGGCGTTGGTCCATCCCCAGTATCGTCGCCTGTATCGGTATCATCGTCGTCGGCGTCGCTTCCATCGCCGGCATCATCGCTGGCATCGAAATCACCTGCATCCTCATTGGATGCATTATTATCCTGTTCTTCATCGACAGGGGTACAGTGGAATGAAAATAGAGCGACCCCAAAGACCATCACCATCATAGCACTACGAGACATAGCATTCTCCCTGGTCAATATGAAAAACCCCGCAGGTCCCTCAAGGACTCACGGGGTCATATTTCTTCAAAGCGCGCCCGGCACGATTCGAACGTGCGACCTACGGATTCGAAGTCCGGCGCTCTATCCAGCTGAGCTACGGGCGCTTGGAGCCAGGTCTCGGCGAACGAGACCGACGGGGTTTATGCCACCTCACGC
>SLJM01000057.1 GCA_007135085.1 Myxococcales bacterium | reverse complement strand
TCGTAGAGATCGAAGCGGTCGATGGTCCGGGGCTGAACCTTGACGGGCTCGATGAGATCCCGTCGCACGAGCACGCAGTCGTGGGGCTCGGGATAGGTCGGCCCATCGTGGATGAGCTCCATCTCCTCGCCGGAGATGTCGACCAATTGGTCGTTCTCCGGGTGGAGAAGACCCACGTTGAGGAAGCGATCCTTGGAGAATTTACAAAGAGCGATAAGCCACTTGCCATCGGCCTCTTTGGTCTCACTCATGCTGGCGTTGGTGTGGCCCACATTATAGTGGACGTCGATCTTGCTCAGAATGGGATCGACACTGTCATCGCCGTTTTGATATTGGGCGATCGCCTTGTCGATATCCCATTTTGTGATGACTGAATCGATAAAGATCGAGGTGTAGGCGTTGCCTCGACCGTCGAAGGCGGTGTGTAGCGGCCCCAGTCCGACCTCGGGTTCGGCGACCACGCAATCGCGGGGGCTGATATCGCCGGCGAAAGCGTCGGCCAGCTTGTCGATGGCGATGACCGTCACCGTCGGCGAGAGCTTGCCGGCAGCCACGGCGTATTTGCCCGTGGGATCGACGTTGATGCCGTGCGGGCTCTTGGGCACGGGGACGCGAATGACAAATTCGCTGTCCTCACCGCGGGCGTCGACGACGGGAACGCCGTTGTCGCTGAGGGTCATCGTATCGCCGTTGTCCACGGCTCGTTGAATTGCCTCCAGGTTGAAGACATAGGCGTGATCCATATCGGAGGCCATCATGTCTTCGAGCACCACCCCTTTGTCGGAGTTATAGCAGGTGGCAAAGGAGTATTTGCCTTCGTAGTCGGTGGCACAGAGGTCCATATTGGCCTCCACCATCACCTGCCACTCAACCTCCATGGTCTCGCCATTGATGGCGGTGTGCAGAGCCCCGTATTTTTCTGGCTCGTCCAGATCCCTTCCGTCGTTGGGAAGCGGCGTGCGATACTCGCTATTGCACAGGACCAGACCCGTCTTGTGGCGCTGGGGGAAGATGCCGTGGGTTCCCTGGGAATGGGGGATCTCGGTGATGCGATCGACCTCCATGGTCTCGATATCCACTCGCGCCAATCGTGCGCAGCCCTTGTCGTTGACGTAGACGTAGCGGCCGTCATAGGTGCCGTCCGTATAGGACAGGTGGACGTGGTGGGTGTCGCCGGTGGTACGCCCGCCGAGGAGCTGCTTGGAGAAATCAGTGGCTCCCCAGCCGGTGGCCGAATCTCGGTTGAATACGGGCACTCGGATGATCTCGCGCATCGAGGGAACTCCAAAGATGCGGATCTCTCCAGACTGTCCGCCGCTCCAGAAGCCGTAATAATCGTCGAGCTGGCCCGGCGCCACGTGATCGGCGGGATATTCGGTGGTCGTCGTCCCCCTTGCCGTCCTCTCCCCATTTTCGTCGGTTTCGCAACCGGGGAGCACCGTGGCCGCGCCAATGGCGCCGGCGCCGAGGACTGCCATATGGGAGAAAAACTCTCGCCGGCTCGACCCGGAGGTCTCGGCCTGCGCGCTAGTATTATTCTCCCCTTCCTGATTCTTTTTCTCTTCGCTCATTGTCGACCTCCACTTCTTTTTAGTTGTCGCTCTTACTACATCGGAATGAGCACTGGGCGCTCTCACAACGAGGTTGAGCATCGCTGAATTGACGAACCCACCGATAATCTCTCCGAAAGAGATCCAACTGATCTAGATCATGGCAGGGGGCGGGAGCGGATACGAGACTGCGCAGAGTGCCCATGGGCAGGGCTCTGGGGCGCTAAAATAAAGGCTGATGTGCCTATGTGGGGCGAGGGTGATCAGGATCATGAGCCGAGATGATCTTAGATCAGTGAAGGGGCGCGCGTTGACAGAGGAAATATCATTTTGAGTCGCCCCATGGATTAAGAGGCGAAGAAAGGGAGATGGCGTTTGTCTGCAGCCAGGCCGGTGAGTATTCCTGTATGACCCGGGTTGTCTACGAGATAGGTGAGCAATTCAATGGCAATTAGAGTGTTTCTCGTCGATGACTCCGCGAATAGACGGAAGATATGGCGCCATATATTCGAAGGGGACGAGGAGTTTGTCGTCGTTGGTGAAGCGAAGAACGGCAAAGTAGCCATCAAGCAGATCCCCTCTGAGGAGGTCGATATTGTCTTGATGGCGTCGATGATGCCCGTGATGGACGGATTCGATGCGACTCGCTGGCTGATGGAAAATAACCCCCTGCCGGTTCTGCTGGTCAGCGAGCAGAGTAATAGTGAGTTGGACTCCGAGCGTCGAGCCGCCGAAGTGGGAGCGCTCGGTCTCATTGACCAGCCTTCGGCCGACGAGTTGACCGGTTCGGTGGCCGTCAACAGTGTTTGTCGCACCATTCGAATCTCTTCTCAGGTTCCGGTCGTCACCCGCCGCCACACGAGCAGGGGGAGAAATAAAAAAAACGCCCCCTCCAAAATGATCAAGAAAACGGCGCCCATCTCTAAAGAAGCGCCGTCGCGGGCCTCTCTGATCATGATAGGTGCGTCAACGGGAGGACCGGCGGCGCTGGCAAGGGTCTTATTGGGGTTGCCACGGCCCCTCCCGTGGCCGGTGATTTTGATCCAGCACATCACTCTGGACTTTGCTCAGGGGATGGCTCAATGGTTGGCAAAAATCTCAGGCCACGACGTGCGGCTTGTCGAAGAAAGCATCCCTCTTCGAGACGGTGTGGTCTTGGTGGCCCCGGACTGCGCCGATCTGGTCGTAGAGGGGGATTGGGTCGACATCAGGTGTGAGCCAGGCCGAAGCCGCTCCTATGCCAGCATCGACAGGGCCCTGAAATCAGCGGCTCACAGCTCATTGACGTCCGAAACGGTGGGCATTTTGCTGACCGGGATGGGGTCTGACGGCGCTGAAGGTTTGAAAAGTCTGCGTCAAAGAGGGGGTTGGACCATCGCTCAAGACCGCGATAGCTCCATTGTCTGGGGAATGCCCCGGGTGGCCGCAGAAATCGACGCCGCCTGCCAGGTCCTGTCATTGGATGCCATTATTGAATTCCTAAATACCCTGAGCGGTACGGGCCGTTTCGACAGCGAATAGAGTGCGAGCCCTCCGTCATATGGGGACGCTTGGATCGCCTCGAGATTTTGTGTTAATTCCAAGAAGCTAGTACATGGTCGCATTGAGCATGACCAGTTGACATCGGCCCTGAGCGACGATCTCTTCGCCGTCTGCTTGTGGTTTGTATGGTATGGTCTGGCTCACAGGGATGAAGCGCCAGGTGTGACAATGAATCGTGACGCCCGGATTTAAAAAATATTGAGTGTGGAGCCGGAATATGAATGGGATTGGCACTGGATGGACCTTTTCGCTTGCAATGCTTGGGCTTTTGGTGGTTGCTCTTTACGGATGTGGCGAGCCAATAACATTTGAATGTGAAACGCACGAGCATTGTCTGAGCGGCGAGGCGTGCATCGAGGAAATCTGCGTCGATGCTCCGGTGGCCGGTGACCAATGCCCGGAGTCGCACGAAGGGGATCAAGTCCAGGACCTGACCTGTGTCGGCGGAGAGTGGACCGATGCACCACCGGCGCCGGTAGTGGAAAGGGTGAGCGCTGATCCACCGAGTGTGGACCCTGCGGGGTCGGTGGCACTGGAGGTCATCGTCGACTCTCTGGATGTCGATGGATTAGAGTACGCCTGGAGCGCCCCCGAAGGGTGGGAGTTTGTCGATGATGACGCCCCACAGGTGGAGTTGATCGCCATCAATGAGCCCGGACAAACGGCGACCATCGAGGTAGTGGTCACCGACTCATACGGTGGAAGTGATCGGGGAGAGGTCTCGATTTCGACACACGAGATCGACGGCCCGCAGATCGAATCCATCGACGTCACCCCGCAGCAGGCTATCCCTGGAGGGATTCAGGAGGTAACCGTGGTGGCCCACCATCCCCTGGAGCAAGAACTGGAATACCTCTGGGAGCTTCCCCAGGACTGGGAGGCCCAGGGCGACCTCTCCGGTCCTGTCATCGAGGTGCGGGCCCCGCAAGAGCACGAGGCCACGGGCACCCTGGAGGTGACCGTGGTCGATGCCTTCTCCAAAGAGATCTCCACCACGGTCGACTTGAGTACAGAGGCTCTATTTTGCGGCGGTGAGGGCACGGTGGACGCGCCCTGGGATATTTGTTCGGCGAGATTTGTGAACCGCGTCGGTGTCTACGAGGACTACCTCGAAGATCACTTCCTGCTGAGCGCAGATGTCGATATGGAAGATCTGGACGAAGATTCTTTCCACGTCATCGGGGACCGAGATCGGCCTTTTTTGGGAGTATTCGACGGGGGGGAACATAGTATTGCCAACCTGAAGATCGACTCCGAGAACGACGAAGTCGGTCTCTTCGGGCGAATCGGCGGCGGTGGCGAAGTCCGGAATCTGACTTTAGACAACGTCGATGTCGATGGAGAAGACCAGGTCGGTGCATTGGCAGGGAGAAACGAGGGAACCCTGCGCGACGTTCGCGTCTCCGGCCGTGTGTCGGGGCTGGACGAAGTTGGCGGTCTGGTCGGTCGCAACCAGGGCACCATCGCTCGCACTGCAGCGGACGTCGAGGTCTTCGGCGACCAGGGAGATACGGGGGGATTGGTGGGATTAAATACGGGCACCGTCGATCGGTCGGTGGCTCGCGGCGACGTGGAAAGCGACGGGGAGTCCGTCGGCGGATTGGTGGGGCGCAATTGGTCCACAATCTCCGACTCCTATGCTGGCGGTGATGTCGAAGGTGACGGAACGGTGGGTGGATTAGTCGGAAATAACGGCAGCGACGGAACTATTGAACGCGTATATTCTACGGGCACCGTCACCGGCTCTTTCGGTGTGGGTGGACTGGTCGGAGAAAACTCGGGGACCGTCTCCGAATCCCTATGGGATGTGGAGTCCAGCGGCGTCGACGGCAGCGCCGCCGGCACGGGATGGGAATCGACGGTGGAGTTCCGAAGAATGCACAATTTCCCCGAGGGCTGGAGCTTTTATCCGGACGATGATTTTGTGTGGGTGATGCGCAAAGATTCGGCAGGCGATCTGCGGCCCTCACTTGGCTGGGAGGAGCCCTGCGCGTCCTCCTGTGGAACGGGAATCTGTGATGAGACACTGGATATCTGCGTCCATTGCAACGTCCACTCCGATACTCCATCGGAATTTGGCGGTGGGGCGGGCACCGTCGATGACCCCTGGCGAATGTGTTCTGTCGACCACCTTCAATGGGTGGCTGAATTGGGCGACGAACAGAGTGATTATCTCGATGATAGCTTCGCCCTCTTCGACGATATTGAGCTCGATATCGAATTGGATCAGTCTTTTTGGGATGGCGAGTTTGGCGGTATTTTCGACGGTCACGGACACTGGCTGGACGGAGTGACCATCGAGGTCGACGATGGGGTTTCCGATCGAGTGGGATTTTTCTCCCATCTCGGCTCGGAGGCAGAAGTGCGCAACCTGACCTTAAAGGGGGTCAGAATAGAGGCCCCCTCAGCCGATGAAGTGGGTGGCCTGGCCGGTCGCAATCAGGGCACCATCGTCGGTTGCCATCTCCCCGCTGGCTGGGTTGAAGGTGGTAAAGAAACGGGTGTAATGGTGGGGCGAAATACAGGGGCGATTATTGACTCTTCGGTCCCCGAATGGGGATTTGCCATGACCAGGGAACTCGATACGGCGATCGGTGGACTGGTCGGCTATCATGGATTCGGCGCCACCATCGATGGGGCTTTTGTGGAGGCAATGGTGATGGTCGATGAAGGTGATGCCGTCGGGGGGGCCGGGGGATTGGTCGGCATCAGCCATGGTTCCATATCTAACTCCCATACCTTCGTCGATATGGACGTGTGGGCCGAGACCGACACCGGTGGGCTGGTGGGTATCCTCGAGTCCGGTGGCCAGGTGAAGCAGTCATTTGCTGAAGGCTGGTCTTCGACCCGCGGGGGGAATGTGGGCGGCCTCATCGGAAGGAGTAAGGGGACGGTGGCCGATTGCTTTTCCACGGCCGGGGCCGTGAATCACAAGAGCAGCGACTTCCCTGGCGGAGTGGGCGGGCTGATTGGTCGGGCCGACGGAAATAGCGTCACCCGGCGATGCTACGCCACCGGCGAGGCGAATTGGTATTTTCTCGATGATACGGGGTACGGTGATCCGGAGGAAGTCCTCGGGACCTGGGACCCCCTGGTCGGCGAAAATGGCATCGGCGCTACCTTTGAATTCTTATATTGGGATAAAGAGACGAGCAACGCCGACGATAGCACGACAGGGGAGGGGTTAATGACCGACGAGTTTGACGACGAAGAAAATTTCATCAGTTGGGATTTCAACGACGTCTGGACCATCGGTGATGCCCCTGATCTGGAAGATGAAGTGCGCCCGATCTTTCAGTGGCAGGTCGAGGACTGAGTCTTGAGGCGGCTTACTCGGAGGCACACTTTTCTTATCCCCAAGTTGTGTGAGTGATTTATGAAAATCTCCCAAATTGATCTGTGGCATGTCAGCGTTCCTTCTCCAGGGCCATTCTATCCGAGTTGGATTCCCGGGCTTCCCCAGACGGCCAATCGATTCACCCTGATTCGCCTGCGTACAGAAGGAGGGCTGGAGGGCTGGAGCGCCGGCTCGGCGATGGGGCGAGAGCGCGATGGACTCGGTGATCTGTTGGGGCCTTATTTATTGGGTGAGCGGGCCGATGATATTCCGTCGATACAGCAGCGAATTCGGGAAATGGGCTACCTCGGTTGGCGCATCGGCTGGATCGAGCCGGCCTGCTGGGACATCATCGGCAAGGCTCGCAATAAACCGGTCTATCAATTGCTCGGCGGGGCACCGGGGAAGGTCAAACTCTATGCTTCCACGGGGGAGGTGAAGTCCGGCGCCGAGCGCATCGTCGAGGTCCAAAAGAGAATGCAAGAGGGCTTCGAAGCGGTGAAATTACGGGTCCACGACCAGACGCTGGAAGAAGACGTGGCCCAGATTCGAGAGACCCGAGAAGGAGTGGGAGAGGACGTCGTCCTCGGCGTCGACGCCAACCAGGCCTGGCGAGTGGCCGTGGTGGCCGATGCGCCAAAATGGGACTACGAGCGCGCGCTGGCCTTCTGCAGGGAAGCAGAAGAATTGAACTATACGTGGGTCGAAGAGCCTCTTCCCATGGATGCCTATCAGGAGATGGCTCGACTTCGGGAGGCCACCGAGATTTCCATCTCCGGTGGTGAGCTCAACAACCAGGGCTTGCCGGAGTTCAAAGTGATGCTCGAAAAAGGGTGCTATGATTGGTACCAGCCCGACGCCGTATTCACCGGTGGCATTGCAGGCACCTGGCAGATCATCAAACGCGTGACCGAGGCGGGCTTCAAATACAGCCCCCATACCTGGACCAACGGCATCGGCTTTGCCATCAACTTACAGCTCCACGGAGCATCGCCGACCCGGGAGGCGACCTATCTGGAATATCCCTATGACCCACCGAATTGGGTGCCCGAAGTACGGGACGGCATTTTAGAACAACCCTGGCTTCACCAGCAGGGCATGTTGGAGCTGCCCACTGGCCCCGGGCTTGGCTTTAAGATCGACGCCAAAGCGTTGCGCAAATATGGCAGCCATTTTTTCCGGGCTACCAAGCTGCGCATGGCCCTCCACGCCGTGCTGGATAAAGGGATAGGGACGGCCCGTGAGATCGGAGCTGTACGGGACGCCAGGCTCGAGGCGCGTCATCGGGAGTTGGAGAAACGAATCGCCCGTGGCGAAGATCCCGTCCAGGACGCAATTACCAGCGAAAAGACGCCGACAGGCCGGGATTGACCACAGAGACCGAAAAGGCCACCTGTGAGTCTGGGGCACCGGATCGAGTGGCCCAGAAGATCAATCCCGTACCGACGGCGGCCAGGCCGGCTCCGGAGATGAACAGGGCCATCCGTTGGGTCTCCTGAGCGGCGATGGTGTCTCCAAGATCGGTGACTCCCTGAGAATCGGGATTGCGTCGTCGCCGCAGCTCGTATTCCTCGACGTTATTCTGGAGATTTAAGTGGACGATACCTCCGCCGACCAGGCCCGCTACGCCCAGTCCCAGGGTGCCCACTCCTGCCCAGCCCAGGGCGCCGAAGCCCGAGTCATCGGTGACCTCGGCAACAGGCTCCACTTCCTCACCATCTTTTTGGTCTATCTCGTCGGCGATTGTCTGACCGAGCAATGAGGTTTCCACGGCGACGATGATGCCCTTATTTCGTGCATCTTCTGTCGGGGGAAGAGCCGTGTCCATCTCCAGGGCCTGGCGTGCCGCTTCCAACGCGTCTTCATGGCGACCGAGCCGCTTGTACATCAAGGCGATATTATACAAGAACAGCGGGTGAGGGTGGAAATTATGAGCCCGCCGAAACTCGACGGCGGCGCGGCTAAATTCGCCTTCGAAATATAATTGCGCCCCACGATCGAAATGTTCTTGAGCTCGCTCCAGATCTTCCTTGGAGGTGTCCTGGGCCTGGTGATCCGGTTGTTCCTGAGGGTCCGATACCTCGGCAAAGGCGCCTGTTGTTGTGAAGAGGATGATGAGGACGGCGATCAGCGAAGAGATAAGGTAATTCACGTCACTTGGCCTTTGAATCTCGGGAAGAGCGTTCACGTTAAGAGCCTGCTGCCGGCATAAGATATAGCATGGTGAGCCGGTGTTGCCAGCGCATACTTCAAGTCGGGGGGCGCATCTTTTGCGAGGGCAAACTCGATGATTAGATGTGCCAGGTTCTGGCAGATCTGTCGTTTCGCGATCTGGATGAAGAGCAGATGGGGTTTACCCTCAATCCGTCCATTTCCACGGAGCGACCATGAACGATGCAAGTTCTGCTGACGACAGTCTGGCCCTCTTCGCCCTCGACAGCGGCCAGGATTTATTGGAGCGCATCTGCGCAGAGCTGGACGTGGAGCCGGCGCGCCACGAGGAGCGCGATTTCGAGGACGGGGAACATAAGATTCGTCCTCTGGAGAGTGTGCGCGGGCGCGATGTCTATGTGGTGCAGTCCCTATTTGGTGATGGCCAGTTGTCGGTCAACGACAAACTGGTGCGCATGCTCCATCTGCTGGCCACGGTGCGTGACGCAGGGGCTGCGCGTGTGACCGCCGTGGCTCCCTATCTATGCTATGCCCGAAAAGATATGCGCACCAAATCAAGGGATCCCGTGACCACCCGCTACGTGGCGTCTCATTTCGAGGCCAGCGGCATCGATCGCATGGTGGTGATGGACGTTCATAACCGGGCGGCCTACGAGAACTCCTTTCGCGTACCCACCGAACATCTGACGGCGGCGTCGGCATTTGTCGACTATTTCGCCGACCGTGTTGGCGACCAGGAGTTTGTGGTCGTCTCCCCAGATGCCGGTGGGGTCAAGCGGGCAGAGCGCTTTCGTCAAGCGCTGGAGGAGCGTCTGGACAGGCCGGTGTCGTCGGCGTTTATCGAGAAGTTTCGAAGCGAGGGCGAGGTTCGCGGTGGCACGTTGGTGGGCGATGTGGACGACCGGGTGGCGATCATTATTGACGATCTGGTCAGCAGCGGCACCACATTGGTGCGCGCTGCCGACGCCTGCCTCAGGGGCGGTGCAAAGTCGGCCTTTGCAGCGGCAACCCATGGTGTCTTTTCCTCGGGAGCGAGCGACAACCTGGCCAACTCCGAGCTGGAGCGTCTGATCATCGCCGATACGATTCCTCCGGCGGGACTTCAGGAGGATCTACTGGAGCAGCGCGTCG
>SLJM01000175.1 GCA_007135085.1 Myxococcales bacterium | reverse complement strand
TATAATTGGCCGTCTCGGCGAGCTTCGCCGTTGAGGTTATAGCGGCGATCCAGATTACGCGTGCGAAAGGCGTGGCGCACGGCTTCCACGGCCAGGCCGGGCTGGACGGCGAGGGCGATATTCTGGCCGTCAGCAAGGCTGAGGGCGCCGATGAAGTCCTGGTCTGATCCGCGAGCGGTCTGCACCGGTAGATTGGTGCGGATCCCGAGGATCACCGAATTTGAGGAGCCATCAAAGGCAAAGAGCGAGGGCGTGATATCCAGGCCGTTGAGCCCCAACTCGGGCATCTCATAGCCCACCAGCCGAAGGGGAGGCACCTCGCGGGCCACTGCGTCGGCCAAAATCGGCAGCAGCTCGTTGGCCACCGCCGTGGCCCATTGATTATCGAGCGCGTTGAGCTGGCCCTGAAGCCGTGGGGCCCCCATTCGCAGCGCCTCCTCGGTGTCCAAGAAGATGGCCACTTCATCGCCGTTTCGCGCCACCGCCAGGGGCACCGTCCAATCCATGGAGCCCGACAGGGGGCTCGATTGAACGCCTACCAGCGGCAGATCGACCTCGGCATCGCCTTTGATGCTCCCCGAGACTCGCAGGCAGGTGGTGCAGGCATCGGAGGCCCGAAACCGGAGGTCGGCGCCCGTGGAGCCCACCGAATACCGCACGGTCTGCCCGGCACCGATGTCGAGATTACCTCGGTGACCGAGGGCTTCTCCAACGGCGGCGTCGATCAGTCCCGACGTCAGATCGTTGACCAGATCGAGACGCATGGCCATCGCCAGATGAGGCGCCCCCTGATCGGTGAGCTCCTCGAGACCGGTCTCGCGCTCGACGGTGCGCTCATATTGGCGCTGCACGTCATCACAATTTTGGACGTCACATCCGGCGGTCATCGACACCACCACGGCGCTCAGCGCTATGGCTGCCGCCATCTGCGCCCTCTCCGAAAATCCCAGTCTCCAATCACTCATAATACTACCTCGTAAGACGTAAGAGCCTTGCCATCACCCTGCTTCGCGTCAATCATCAGACGCAGCTTAGGCCTAAAATGTTCGAAATAAAACTATCCATCGGCCACGACTCCAATGTCCCTGCTCGCCATCGCCGCCTGGCTCTCGGAGCTGAGCAACTGGACCCTCTTCGTATGGAGCGGGCGTTTGCTGGGGCTCCTCTTCGTGCCCCTGGTGCTGCTCGAGCGCTCGGCACGCCCACTGTCTGCGGTGGCCTGGATTTTGGCCCTCTTATTTGTCCCCTATCTGGGGGTTATCTTCTGGTGGCTCGTGGGCCGGAATCATTTCGAACGAACCCGACGGCGCCGCGCCCGGCTCCGCCGCCTTCACTCAAGGCGAATGGAGGAGATCGACGGGGTCTCCAGAGCAGACGTCGCACCTCCGCAAGCGCTATACGAAGAGCACGGACTCTTTCCCCCCACTCACTCCAATTCAGTGACCATTTTCGGAGACGCAACGCAGGCCTTCGACGCCTTCGCTTCGGCTATCGAGAGGGCCGAAGATCATGTGCACCTCCTCTTCTATGTGTGGAAACCCGACCAGACAGGTCGCCGCTTTCGAGACCTTCTCACCGACGCTGCCCGGCGCGGTGTGGAAGTGCGGGCGCTTTACGATTATGTGGGCAGCGTTCGCATGAGCCGTTCGTTTTTGTCTCCCATCGAAGAGGCCGGCGGCAGGGTGGCCCCATTTTTGCCCGTCAGACTTTGGGAGCCTCAATCGCGGGCCAATTTCCGAAATCACCGAAAATTTCTCATCGTCGACGGACGATGTGGCTTTACGGGCGGCGTCAACCTGGCCGACGAATATCTGGAGTGGTTTGATACGGCTTACGGCTTTGCCGGCGGCGTGGTTCACCAGATGCAGGAGCTCTTTGCCGAGGATTGGTACTTCGCCACCGGTGAAGACCTGGCCGACGCCCGATACGTTCCCGAGCTCAGCGATGGCGATACCTTAAAGGAGCGGTCGCCCCAGCTCTTGAGCCATTTTCTGGGAGGCCCTGCGCCCGATGTGGAAGGCGCGGCGGCTCGTATGGTCGCCAGCGGTCCCGACGAACAGGTCGATCGGGTTCACAAGATGTTCTTTCAGGGGATTAACTCTGCCCGGCAGCGACTCCACATCATTACCCCCTATTTCGTGCCCGACTATGCGATCCTCACCGCTCTGGAGACGGCAGCCCTGGCGGGTATCGACGTGCGGATCATCATCCCCGCCCGAAGTGACGTCCCATTGACTCAACACGCCGGTCGCTTCTATTGGGAACGGTTGCTTCTGGTGGGCGTGCGCCTCTACGAGTATCGACGCCGCGTCTTGCACACCAAATTGATGCTCGTCGACGACGATCAGGTCATCGTCGGCAGCGCCAATATGGATATTCGAAGTTTTCGGCTCAACTTCGAGGCCAATTGCGTCCTCGAGAGCAAAGAGATGAATCGCCGTCTCCATGACCTCTTCTTCAATGCCCTCAACGGAAGTGACGAGATCGATCTCGAGACCTTTCGTGCCCGGCCTTTTTCGGCTCGTTTCAAAGAAGGTACGGCACGACTTTTCAGCCCGCTTCTCTAAGCACGAGCAGTACGACCATGACCACTACACCGCTGGAATATGTGACCCGCCTCGACGACGTGGACTGGCCCGAGCATTCAGTCTTTATCGTCGACGCCGGCCTGCCATCGACGGCGACGAAATCGCTGCCCGATCCCAAAATCGAAGTGGACGCCGGGGAATCGCTCAAAGATCTGGCTCGCCTCGGTGAGCTGGCCGAAGAGGTTTTGGCCATCCGCTCCACCCGCCCCCTGACCCTGGTCGCCGTCGGCGGCGGCTCTCTGGGCGACGCCCTGGGATTTCTGGCCAGCATCCTATGGCGCGGCGTCGGCCTGTGGCAGGTGCCCACCACTCTGGTGGCCATGGTCGACTCGGCACACGGTGGGAAAACCGCCATCAATCTGGGGGGACGCAAAAATCAACTGGGCACCTTCTACGATGCCGAGCGCGTTGTGGTCTGCGATGAATTTCTCGAGACCCTTCCCCTCGATCTACGCGAAGAGGGATTGGCAGAGCTTATCAAGACCCTGTGGCTCGGCGCTCCCGACATGCTGGCGATGCTCGACGACGCCACTGTGGCACACACCATCGCCGCCGGCCCCATCTCCAGCGCCCGCGCCCAGTGGCGAGATTTGGTCACCGCTGCCGTGGAGACCAAATATGCGGTGGTCGCCGAGGATCCCCACGAGAAATCGGGCCACCGCCGAATCCTAAACCTGGGCCACACCGCCGGCCACGGCCTGGAGGCGGTCTACGGACTTCCTCACGGTCGGGCCGTGGCCTGGGGGCTTGCGGCATGCGCGCTCCTCTCCGTCGAATTTGCGGGGCTGTCCCAGGAGCAGGCACGTCGTCTCCTGTCCCATATTGACCCCCTCCTCAGCGCCCTGCCCCGCCAGCCCTCGGCACAGGAAAAGCAGAGATTTTTTGATTGCCTAAAGCAAGATAAAAAGCGGGTCGACGGCGAGCTGATCTCCGTTTTATTGGACGGCCCCGGCCAGCCGGTCCAGACCCGCTCGGTCACCGCCGATGATTGGTGGCGAGCGGTCTGGCAGGCCGCCGATAGATGGCGGGGAACGACGCTGCAGATAAGCGCCCCACAGCGCCTTCGCACTCCCGACTATGCCCTGCCTCCCGGAAAATCGGAGGCCAATCGGGCCGAGGTTATCGCTCATCTTCGGCCGGAGACGCCGGCGATCGATGCGCCGGCGACGGTGCTGCCCGACGACGTGGCCGAACTACGCCGTGCCCTGTCCGCCATGGCTGCCGCACAACGAGACGAAGAATTAATCATTCACGCCGGCGAAGGGGGCACGACAGGCCGTTTCCTCCTCGCCGCCGCCGCTCTTCGAAAAGCACCGACGACGATCGTCATGGGCCCCCAGCTTCGCCGACGGCCCCATACGCCGCTGCTCGAAGCGCTGCGCGGCGGTGGTGCGCAGATCAGGGAGATCGAAAAAGGTTATCGCATCGTTCCCTGGCAGGCCTTTCCCCGAGTGCTTCGGGTCGACGCCTCTTCGTCGTCTCAATTTGCCTCGGCCCTGGCCCTGCTGGCCGCATCGGGCCACCACTTCAGGCTGCACCTCGAAGGCCCCATGGTGAGCCAGCCCTATTTCGAGCTCACGTTGCGCATGCTCGAGTCGGCCGGGATATTTATCGACCGGAAAGATGGGCAGACTCTCGAATTTTCACGGGGGTCGTCCTTCGCCGCGGCAAGTCGGCTGCAGGTTCCGCCCGACGCGAGCTCCGCCGTGGTCTGGCACGGCCTGGCGGCGGTCCACGACGATCTTCAAGCCCCTCCGGCCCTCGATACGGGACACCCAGATTGCATATTTCCAGAGCTGGTCGACAAACTGACCCAGGGGGGCGATCAAATTCTGACCATCTCCCTGGCCGACGCTCCCGACCTGGCGCCTGTGCTGGCGGCAGTGGCCACCCGATTGCCCGCCGGACTTCTGGTCACCGACGCTCCCCACTTGCGTCACAAAGAGTCCGATCGAATCGGTGAATTGGCCGACGCATTCGACGAGATAGGGCTGAAGCTCGACCCGAGGCCCGATGGCTTCGAAGTGCCGACGGGAATCCAGTCCCCAGCTCGTCACGCCCTATTCGATCCCCGCGGCGACCACCGGCTGGCCATGGCCGCCCTGGTGCTCGTCACCCCCGGCAACTCTCTGTCCATCGTCAATGCTCGATGCGTCACCAAATCCTACCCCGACCTGTGGCGCCAGGCTCGGCGCGCGGGGTGCGAAATCAGGCCGACGAAGAGTACGTAAGATACTGGCAATTGAGCTAGATTTGAGGCACCGTAAGTCAACCTTTCGGAACTCGAAATATCCTTCTCCGATGCCGATATGCCGTGCGCCTCTACCTCATATTCACAGCAGGTCTGTTCTTGGCGACAGCGCTCGCCTGCTCGACCCCTGCTCCAGCCCCCGCGGTTGACCAGCCCTGGTCGGAAATTCCACTAGAGGAAAAAGCCACCGAATTGGCCGATCGCCACGTGGATATCATCGCCGGGGAGGCCTGGAGGATGGGTGAATTGGAGGCCATCGCCGAGGGTCTGGACGCCATTCCTGCGGTCCTGCTCCCGACGGCAGATGCCCCACTTCGAATCGCCCGGATTGACCGGCCCTGTCTCTTCGGTATGGGCCGCTATTCGTCGACGTGTCCCACCTTTGCCGACGACGGGACGTTGTTGCTCTACGACGTGGCGATCAGCCATCACGTCGACAGCCCCACTCGGCGCCTGGAGATGCTCTCCCATGCCGACAGGCTGCGCCTGTTGAGGATGCGCTCCGTCGCCCACGCTCTGGCCCTTCGGGCCGACGAAAAATATGAATGGTCCACCTCCCTCGGCTGGCGCCGAATCAACGGCTGGAATCGACGGGGCACGGGGCCGCGAAACCGCCACGTCGGTGGTTTTTTACGCCCCATGGGCAAGCGCTCGGCCCAGCTCGATCTCGTCACCTCCATGGAGGCTTTTCTATTTCGAGAAGAAGATCTGGCCGCCCGCGCCGACGAGCTGTCGCCGAACTTCGATCCGAATATGACCTTTTCCTGCCAGGAGTTTACTCGCTCCCGTATTCTCGGCGCCTTTCTCGACGATATCGATCCCCGATGGCGCGAGGACACCTGGCGCGACGACGACCAGATCCGTCCCTATTGCCGCTCCTTTGTAGCCTGGGCCGATATTGAGAACGTCACCGGTGTGGACGTCCTCTTCGCATCGGAGCAGACCAGCCGTCCCGAGTCGCTCTTCGGTCACCTCCTGCTTCATATCCGCCACGATTCGCCACAGCGCTTTCGCAGCGAGGGCTTTGATTACGTCTACCAATTCGGTGCCCTCACCGATCCCGAGGTGGATCCGATCACCTATTTGCTACGGGGCATGACGGGCAATTTCCTGGCCATCTTCGACCTCTCCACCTTTCGAGGCGTGGACCATAACTATCTGCAACTGGAACAACGCACGTTGCGTCGCTACTCGCTTAATCTTAGCGACGACCAACTCAATCAATTGATGGAGCGAATCTGGGAGGCCGAGCGCCGCCTGGCCTTCCCCTATTATTTTTCAACCCACAATTGCGCCTCCATGCTCCTCGACCTGATCGAGCCGGTCATCGACGAAGATCAGAGTTTTGCCCGTAGGCCCATCGCCATGCCCACCGAGGTATTGGATATCCTGGCCGCCGTGGAAGGCGAAGATGGCGAGCCCCTGCTTACGAATCGACCGGACCACGTCTTCAGCGCCGCCGACAGAGCGCTGGCAGCGGTCAACGTTCAGCGCGAGTTATTGTCCTCGTTAAACGCCTCGGCCCCGCCGGAATTGCCGGGAATCATCGATGACCTGCGCTCGAGCCCCCCTGAGGAACGTGCTCAAAACTATGGTGAATTGGGCAGTCTCCTGGCCCAGGCCATCGCCGAGGAAACGATGGACGCCCATGCTGCCTGGACACTCAGCGAATCCTTCGTCGACATGGAGCGCGCCGAACTAGAGCGAGCAAACGCCCAGCTACTCGAATATCACGATCGGGCCCTCGAGATAGATCTATCGATTCCCCTGGACGAGGTCTTTGCCATGCGCCGCGATCTCTTTCGCGATGAAGACCTCGATCGACGAGCTCGGGAGAAAAACGAGTTCTCCCGACAGCGTTTTTATCTCTTTCGCGATGCACCGCGACGTCCTCCGTCGTCGCGAGAGAAGACGCTCCTCGAAAAGCGTGACCATCTAAATCGCTCTTATGATGCTGCCGCCGACGCTCAGGCCCAGATTGTGTCTGCACTTGGCGAAGTAGACGCAACGTTCGATCCCGTCGACTTTCATCACTATCACAACCAGCTGCGACGAGATGCTCAGGCTCGCCATGACGAAAGATCCCTGACCCCGTCGAATAGCAATCGCCTTCGCATCGGTCTCCAGTGGCCGCTGGAGACGCCTCTGGCAGATATCCAATTTGCCGTACTCGACGATCACCTGGGACAGCGGCGCCTTCACGGACATCGCCCGGAAATCGAAGCCGTCGGTTTTGCCGGCCGACTTCGGGCCCCGGTGAGCGACGAATTCTATCGCAATTTAGACTTCCAATTGACAATCCTGCGCTACATCACTCTCGCCAGCCGTCCGGGGGCCACCGGTAGCGCTCTTGTCGATCGTCTCGGTTGGGGAGCGGAGGCCGAGGTTCGCGCCAGAAATCACGCCATACCTCTTTCGGGCCACGCCTTCTTCGGCGTCTTCACTCCCCTGCTCTTGAGCCCGTCGGGAGTCGAATATCTGGCCGTCGGATTGGGGCCGGTGCTCAGCAGCGGTATCAGCGGGGAGTCCAACCACTTTTCCGCCGGCTTGCAGGGCTATATTTTGGCCCGTAAACACCTGGCCGGCCCCTATGACAACTCCCTGACTATTCGACTTCGTCATTTCGAGGCTCTCTCGCCATATGGCTGGTCCCTCCATCGCCGAGGCCAATTTCGAGTCGGGGTCGACCTCTTCATTCCGATGGGACGCCAGGGCGCCATCATCTCCCCCCATGTCGAGTATGAGCTGGAGCAATTTGGCGGCCACGACGAATTCGACGTTCGGCGAGTATTATTTGGCCTGGCGCTGGAACCGCTTATTGGAGCCGGGAATTAAGAGAGGGGTGGTTTTCGCTCAACGGACCAACTCCTATTTGATGATCGCCGCACAACGACTAAGATGATCTTCCCTCAGGTGATTGGGAGTTCGCTGAATATGAATGGTCAGATCAAAATTTTCATTTTGCTGTCCGCGATGGTCGTCGCCGTCGGATTTCCGCTCGACCTCTGGGCATGGTCGCCCAATACGCCGGCCGACAGCCCGGCGCCGGTCATCGCCCCTGGCGCCAACCAGGGTGGCGGCCCCGTGGTGTGGACCACCAACGAGGGGGCGCGAATCACGACCTTCACGACCTCGCCAAATACATACGCCAAGATCGAAAACCCCGACCCCGACGACCCCGACGAAGGTCCCTCGGCACCGCTTATCGGATTTTTGATCTTCTCTGCGCCCAGCCTCGTCACGGGCAGCACCACCGCCCTGGGGGTCATCATCACCGGCATGGGCATGGACGGGACGACCGCCGAGAATTATCTACGCGAAAATGCGGTGGCCCTGCGCCACGATCTGCGCCGCGGCGCCGGCGACACCCTGGAGGATCTGGCCTATCTATGGGGTATCGACAGATCCCATTATCCCAGATTTGCCGCCATCGCCCACGAGCGACGCCACAAGCTCCTGCCCCACCTCAATCACCCCTTTGAGATCGATCGCTCCTCGACCTATGCATTTCTTCTGGCTATCGGCTACGCCCTGGCCGAAGAGCCGGAGATAACCGCCGCCATCTTGCGACGGTGAATCTTCGTCGCCAGCTCGAAAACTTTCAGCGGCACCACCGATCCGTTTCCTGACAATGAAAACGCACATGAAAGTGGGTGGCATGACCCGGTTCGTGGCGGATGATTCCCTGGCCTCCACGGCGGGGATATTGGAAGACCTCTTCGAGCCACTCCTCGGGGGCTCCCTGCTCTTTGGCCAGGCGCCATAACGTGCGCTGATGGTGCCAGTCGAGGAAGATATATTGGACATATCCCCCCTCGAGGAGGGTGCTCAAAATCCAGAGGGTGCGCTCCCCGTCCAGATTGTCGCGGCGCACGTGATGAAATCGGTTATAATTGGGCGGGGGATCGAAACGGGGCAACGTGATGTCCACATCGCGGCCGCTCTGGTGGGAATTGTGGGGATTGATCGTGCGTCCCGTGCGGAAACTAAAATCACCGACGATGAGGGGATCGGCCTCGGGAAAGGCCTCATAATATTCGTCGAGAATCCGAACGGTCTCGCTCACGGCATAGTAGGTGCCAAATGCGCGGTGGGGAAAGAGCACGATATAATCATCGCTCTTCGGCATGGGCTCCCCATAGATGAGGCGTCCCGATCGGGGCTCCCCCCGGCTCTCGGCGATGGCTTCTTCGTCGCCCTCCCAGATCAAGATCTTCTGGCCCTTTTCCAGATTGCGAAGATCGAGGTCCGGGTTTAGCTCCTGAAGCTGCGCCGTCGTTCGCCGGTACATATTGCGAAGCCGCCCTGCGGTCTCCCATTTCCCCACTTCATGCCACATCTGGTCTTTTCGCCGGGTCTCCACGATGGGCCGGCCCTCTTCGTCCAGCGGCCAATCCCGGGCCTCCGGCACTTGCCAGGCATGCTCGGTGATCAGCGCCGACAGGTCGTCCCAATCAGTGGGATCTTGCATGGTCGCCGCCGGCAGGGGCCCGTTTCCGAGCATCAACTGCACTACCGACGCACAATCCATCGCCGGCTCACTGGCATGGGCATCGCCGATGGTAGCCAAACCGGAACCCAAAAACAGTGCAGCCAATCCACCAATACAATATCGAATCAAGCATCTAGTCATGACGTCGAGTCCCTCAAAAGAAATCGTCCGGTCAGTAAGAATCTACTGCCTTTCGCCCCCTCACGGGTACGTCGCCGTCCCTGGTACTGCTCCCGAAGGCGCGGAGCATAATCGGCCCTTATCCGGTCGTCAACCCCCTGCAAACTATCTGGTGTGATCGGTTTTGGTCGGTTGTCGTAAATTTTTGAGCATCCTACCTCGGTGACGACTCGGGAGCGGTCTTGAGTCTTGTGTCTCGGGTCTTGAACGACACTACACCCTCCGCAGTTCGAGGGCGTCCAATACAAGACATTCATCGCAGGGTGCCGTTCAAGACCCACGACCCAG
>SLJM01000098.1 GCA_007135085.1 Myxococcales bacterium | reverse complement strand
TGCTCCTGCTGCGCCCGGCCGAGGTGTGGCTCGGCGAGACCGGGGCCCGGGCCTCGGTGCGCCGTCGGATCTTTTTGGTGCTTCTTCTGGGATCGCTGGCGGTGTGGGGCACCTTTTTGGGCTTCGAAGTGGAGGGGATGCAATTTAATATCCGTATGGTGGGGATTATCGTCGCCGGCTACCTCGGCGGCGCCTGGGTGGGCTTGAGCGTAGGCGCCGCCGCGGGACTTCTCTACGCCCTTGAGGCCCCGCCAGAGCTTGCGCCCTACGTGCTGGCGGCGAGCCTGTTGACCGGTCTCGGGGCCGGGATGTGGAGCCGCCAATTCGGCACGGCCATGGCCTCTGTGGCCATCGGCGCCTTTGTCATCCAGGGGGCCTACCACGTCTGCGTGGGCTCTGTGATGGCCCTGGTCAACTGGGAGCTGGCAGTGTCTCACGGATCACGGCTGACCCTGCACGGCGCCAAGGTGACGGCCAACTCGGTGGGGATCATCTTATTTATGGGGCTTCTCAGCCTGGTCCGCGAGCTCGAGGCGGCCCGAAAAGAGGCCACCGCTTCCCGCGCCGCGGCGCGCTCCGCCCGGCTTGAGGCCCTTCAATACCAACTCCAGCCCCACTTCTTATTCAACCTCCTCAACACCCTGGCCTATCTCATCCGCACCCGACCCGATCGGGCGCGAGAGTTGACCCTCGACCTGGCCGATTTTCTTCGCTACACCCTCGATGGTGAAGGCGATAAGACCACCCTGGGCGACGAGTTGCGCCAGATTGAGCGCTACGTCGATCTCGAGCGGGCCCGCTTTGGAGAGGGCCTTAAATTCTCGGTCAATTTGCCCGACGACGACGCGGTGATCACCCTTACGGTGCCCCCGCTGATCCTTCAGCCCCTGGTGGAAAACGCCATTCGCCACGGCTCTCAAGATGGCGAAGTGGACGTCCATATCGAGGTCATGAGCCAGGCCGACGAGGTGATCATCGAGGTCCTCGACGACGGCCCCGGACCACCGGCCCCCGGCTCCAGAAGTGAGAAGACCTCTTCTGGACGGCGCCGTACGTCGCTGGGGCTAAATAACGTGCGCGAGCGATTATCCCGCTTTTATCGCGGCGAAGCCGAGCTGACCCTGAGTCCCCGTCAAGATCGACAGGGGGCCTGCGCGCGAGTGCGGCTGCCCCTGGATCCGAAGGGCTCGGGACAATCGGGCCTGGCCGACCAGGCCCGCGAGAAACTCCGGGAAGTCATTGGCGCCTGAAACTTTTGATGACGGTCACCACTTAAATTCTGATTAATATTCCACGAGGAAGAAATGCGAGTCATTGTGGTTGACGACGAACAGCCGGCGCGGGAGGAATTGGCCTGGTTGTTGGGCCAATGCGAAGGAGTGGTGGTGGTCGGGCAATTTGCGTCGGCCCGCAAAGCGGCCGAGCAATTGGAGGCCATGGCCGAGCCCGTCGACCTCTGCTTTCTCGACGTCGATATGCCCGGCCTCGACGGAGTGCGGCTGGCCCAATTATGGCACGATCGCCTCGGCGAAGAGATGCCCCTTATCGCCTTCGTCACAGCCTATGAGGAACACGCCGTCGACGCCTTTAGCCTGGACGCCGTGGACTATCTTTTAAAGCCGGTGCGCCTGTCACGGCTTGAAAAGACCCTCCATCGCGCCCGCCGTCGACGGGGCGCCGGAGGCGACCTGCCGGCGGAGCTCGGCGATTCGAATTCAGCGCCCCTGGAGCGCATCTCCGTTGAGAAATTGGGCCAATATCACGTCATCGCCACCGACCAGATCCTGTGGATCGAGGCCGACGAGGGTTTTGCCACGGTCCACACCGACCAGGGGGCCCACCTGACCGATTTCAGCCTCAAATTTCTGGAGGAAAACCTCGACACCGAGCATTTCTTTCGCTGCCACCGCAGTTTTATCGTGCGCCTCGACGCCATCACCCGCATCACCCCTGTGGGCTCGGGCACTTATCGCCTGGTCGTGGGCCAGAATAGCGACGACGACCAGGCCATCCCCCTGGCTCGAAGCCGGGCGCCCGAGTTAAAAGCGCGAATCCCCTGGTCGGCCAACGTGCTGTAGCGCTCATTAGCGCCGGCGCACGCCCCAGGCCTCGTCGCCGACGAGCTCCTCCACGGCCCGGGCGATGCGCTCCACCACCTGGACGGGATCGAGCTCCTCCCCCTGCTCGTCGACGATGATCCCCTGCTGAGAGTAGAGGGAGATTCCCAGACCAAATAGGGTCCTGCCCCTGGTATGGGGCCCATATTTACCCTCCAGGTCCAGAGCCTGGTCCTCGGCGCCCAGCTGCCGGCGCAAGAGCTCCTCAAAGCGGCTCCAGTCAATGGTGTCGCGGCTCTCTCGGCGCTGGCGGGCCACCAATACAAAAGAAGTATTGACCGCTCGAGAGCTCATCCCACGGGGCCGATGGCGCCGCTCCACATACATCGGCCAGGCCGTCACCAGCTCCAGTTGAGCGGCCATCAGGGCGTCGACGATGCTGGCCCACCCCTCGACGGTGCCGTGAGCAAAGATCAGCGACAGCACTCCCCCGGGCTTGAGCACCCGCCGCACTTCGCCGAAGACCTCCTCCATACCCTGGCGATAATATTCGGTGGCCTCCTCCACATCGTCGTGAACATGGCGATTCATCGTTAATTCACGGGACTGGTCGGTCGTCTCCGCCCTGAAATGGTCGGGAAAAATCGGAGCCAGCGCCAGCCGTTTCCACACATAGATGCAGTCCGCCAATGCGCTGTAGAAGATATTGTCGAAATAGGGCGGGTCCGTTGCCACCACATCGAAGAAATCATCGGCAAAGGGCAGCTCCCTGGCGTCGGCGCGCACCGCCTTCGGGCGGTTGCTCGTCACGGGGATCGCCTTCATTCCCTGCACGATCCGATCGAGCTTGTCCCATAGATTTGCCGGCGCCTCTTCCAGGGGATCGATCTCGACATGATCCCAGACCATGGCCATCCCCGGCCCGGACAGGCCGCGGCCGACCTGCTCGTTTTGAGAGATCCAGGTCGACAGGCGGCTATTCCAGTCCACCAGTTGATCGATCAGCGCCGACAAAAACGCGGCCACCCCATCGGCGCGCTGCTGCCCGAGCTCTTCGATCCACTGTTCGTGATGCTCGCGAAGGAGCCGACAAAACCTCACCAGCACCGCACGCTGACGCAGGTTGAATAGATCCACATGGCGGCTCATGCCGTAGAGGGTGGGGTTGGTCACCCCCGACCAGCGGGGCAGCGATGCCTCGGGAAGGGTTTCATCCATGGCGTTCAGATCACGGGCTATCGCCGCCTCCAGGCGACCACGGCCCGGAAAATGAGCTGCCTCGTCGGCGACCAGATATTCCTTACGCCCCCGGGCGCTGCGCCCCCTGGAGGTGCAGGCCGCCAACAGACGGTCGCGAGTGCGCTCGTACATGACCTGGTCCATCTCATCTCGCTCGATGCGGTGATCACAGAAGGGACAATCCACCTCCTGGCCCTCCCAGGCCGAATGGCAGTGGGCGGGCTCTTCATCGTCGCAGAGTTCGATGGAATAGCCCCTGCCATCGCCCAGGGGTTCGCGCTTTATGAAGATCGATGATTCATCCCGTTTGGTCACCCAGGGGCGCTTCATCAACGACAACCATGCTTCACATCCCGGGCATTGCACCTCCCGGCTCCACAGATAGGCGATGGTTCGCCCCGAATCACCGGCATAACGGGCGGGATAAAACTCATTGGTCTCATGGCGCAACGCTTCCAATAATTGGAGGCCCCTCTTCTGAACCTCGTCGGCCAGACCGGGCTCGTCCTGGGAGATCTCCAACAGGCAGGTCTGGATAAAATGGGCCAGCTCGTTATTGTCCACCGCATAGGTCTGGGCCCCCAGACGACTGCTCTCGATAGGGATCGTCGCTCCGCCGCCGAAGAGATCGAGCACCCGCTGGCGACGCGCTCCGGTCAGCGGCTCCAACGCCACTCGCAGCAGACCGGGATCGTCGCTGCCGCAATATTCGTCGATCAGGTCCAGAGCGCTCTGCTCCAGACCGTTGCTCTCCATCAGCGACGTCGTGGCCACCGCGCAGGCCGCCGCGAAGGGGCGCCGGGCCCACCAGGTAAAAATGGTATGCGGCGTCTTCCCCCGCTGATAGCGCTCACGCTGCCCCCGCTCGGAGACCGCCTCGGAGGGAAAATAACGCTCGATGACGCGAAATGACTCCTCTGCCTTTGGTCCCGTCTCCTCAGTGCCCACCTCTTCGTCGGCCAGACCGGGTGGAAGAGCTAAGTCATCACCGTCATCGCTAAAATGATGATGACAATCGGCGATCAATTCCGCCGGCGCCGGTATCTTCGCCACCCGCTCGGCACACCGCTGGGGACAGCAGATCTGGACGAATAAATGGGAGTCATCTCGACACATCTTCTTCTCCCGGCAGGCTATGGGCAGCCCCTTGGGGAGGGGATGCCAATCGGCAAAGGCTGTGTAGAATTCATAGATTATATTCTACAGGCCGGCTGATATGAATCACCGGTCAACCTGATAGAGAGCATTGACCACCGGGTAGTTTAATAACCACCCACTTGTAAAGTAGCGTAACAACTGACGACTTTCAAAGCTTTCTTCAAAAACGGTGGCATTCAGTTTTTTTTAATATTTTCAACTTATTGGGAATTGTTTACCCCCCCTAATGACGTTATAGTTATCGTGATGCATGGCGGAGCGCTTCAAAAACGCTCCGGATCCGGGTTCACCGCCTGGATTGGCGATCGGTTCGCCCCGACATCGGGTTCGGATGCGGCATCCGAGGTCGATGGGCGATGCAGGATATCGCGCAACGGACTTGCCGTAACAAAGGAGGTGATCCAGTGGATATCGATTGTACTTACACGGCTGGTGAGGTGGTGCACTTCTAGCGGGCCAACTGGCTAGCGTCGTTATTCTTCGCTCGAGGCCGAACTCGTCTTCGACGAGTCGGGAGAATAACGCCAGAACGGCAGATGGCCGTTACGCTAGAAGGTATCCGTGACACTACCGTCCCCGCGCGGAGTCGGCTTGGCCGGGTCGACAAGAAAGTCCTCAGAGCCCCCGCGCGGGGCTTTTTTTTTGTACAAAAATTTCCTCGTCCCTTCTCGGTCTGCCCTCCCCCTTTCGGACCCTCTCTCGTCAGATAACCCGTCAGATCAGATCGAAAACCCAGCGCTCAGCGATATACGGGCACGTTGAAGATCCACTCGCCGAATTCGGGATAATCATAGAATTCGACGGCGAATTCGCAGGTGCCCTCGTAGTGGCCGCGCAGAGTGATGTGGTTTTCGTCCTCGCGCTCCACGGCGAAATCAATCTCGTTATTGGGGCCACTGCACACGTCGGTGGTGATCACCTCGACCCATAATTTTAGAGGGGAGCAGACCGGCCAATATTGGTTGGTCCCCGGCGGCGCGCGGAAGGGGGTGAGCTCAATATCTCGATTGCGATCGACCTGAAGTTCCCCTTCGGCATAGTCGAAGTCGATCACCTCGTGATCCACGATATGAACTCCCATATCGGGCAGGCCGCCGCTGGCCACACCGATCTGGTCGGCGACAAAGACATCGACGGGCCCCACGGTCTCAAAGACGGGGAAATGAAGGCCTGCCTCATCGCATAGGGCGACCTCCTGCAGGTCCGAGGGATGCTGGAAATTGGGGTCGGGATAGATCTGGACCTGACAGCTCTCGAGGGGATCGAGGCGGCTTCGGGTGTGGCCGGCCAATTTCTGATTCGACGAATTATAGCGGTCCAACCTCAGGCTCACCGGCTCGCCGACGGCATAGGCGGCGTCGGCCTGCTGAGTGCATTGATGGCCCAGGGCCACCCGATCGACATAATCGACCGACAAAGAGGTGGTATCGGAGAAGGTCTCTCCTCCACCGCGGGCATCGACTCGTATCGAGGCATTGCCGGCGGCCAGGCCGGTCAAATTGATGGCGTTATAAGCCTGGCTCGACAGGCTGCCGGCCAAAACCTGCTCGGGAGAGGTCTGCACCGATATGAGCTCTTCCAGTTGGCGCCCCGACAGGGCCTCGGCGTAGAGCGTCATCGACGACCCAACAGCCAGGGGCCGGTCGAAATTGTTGCTGTTATCGGCGGGGGTGGAGATGAAGCGAAGATTACCGCGATCACCCTCCTGGACCGCTCGGAATTCGCAGGCCGGCATCACCAGCATCACCGCCGCCAGCGCGGCCCAGGTCCATCGTCTATCTACATATGCCATCTCGAGCGCTCCCGTGAGATTAAACTTATCGCGTCATCGTCAATCAATGGGGCAATCCATCTGCCAATCTACCATAGGTGGGTCTTCGACGTCCCGGTTCTGAGAATATTCAAATTTGACTCCCGCCGAAGGCGCCCCACCTTCTTCTGGGCTCCCTCACCGCCTCTCCTACTGCTACTCCAAGGGCACCGCTATGCAGACCCGTCTCTACGGCACCGGCATTTCCAGGGCTCCCTATACGGCCACCCAGCACCACTCCCATCGCTTCATGACCAACGTCATCGAGGCTCGGGCCAGCGAAGAGGAGGTGGACCGGGCGCTGCTATACCTGGACGCCATTCACGAGAGCTGCGGGATCGGCCGTCGCTATAGCGCCGTCGAGGATTTTACCCGCGACGATCCCGAGGAATTTACTTTTTTTCCACCCTCCTGGGATCTCGAGCCCCTGCCCACCACCCATCAGCGCATGAAGATCTACGAGCCGGTCAGCGTGGCCATGGCCGAAGAGGCGGCCTGCAGAGCGCTGGCCGACGCCGGGGTCTCTCCCCGGGAGGTGACCCACCTGGTGGTGGTGACCTGCACCGGTTTATTCGCCCCTGGCCCCGATATTTTGTTGACCAAGCGGCTCGGCCTGCGGCCGGACACACAGCGCACGGTCATCGGCTTTATGGGCTGCTACGGGGCATTTAACGGGCTGCGCACAGCCCACCAGATCATCGCCTCCGATCCCCAGGCAGTAGTCCTGCAGGTCTGCGTCGAGTTATGCTCTCTGCATTATCAGACCGAATTGGAGCCCCACGTCATCATCGGCAATTGCCTCTTTGGCGACGGTGGCGCCGCCGCGGTGTGGGCAGCCGACGACCGCCTCGACGCAGGCTATGCCGATCTGGTCCACAGCCAGTGCTTCATCAGCGACGACAGCCTGGACCAGATGCAGTGGCATATCGGCGATCATGGGTTCACGATGATCCTCGATGTGGAGGTGCCAAATACCCTGCGCGCCGGGGGAGCCCGCTTTGTGAACAGCCTCCTCGACGCCTCTCAGATGACGCCGGACGACATACAGGGCTGGCTGGTTCATCCCGGAGGGCCCAAGATCGTCGACGCCGTGCGCGACGCCGTCGAGCTCGAAGAGCAGGACGTGGCCCTGTCGCGAAGTGTCTTGAGAGACTTCGGAAATATGTCGAGCGCCACCGTCCTCTTCGTCCTCCACCGCCACCTGACCCGCCGCAAAGACGACGGCCCCATGGCGCTGCTCGGCTTTGGTCCGGGCCTGACCCTGGAGGGCGCCGTATTAAAACCAACCTGAGCTCTTTTTCCTTTTGGGTACGCCATGTTTCCCGATTTCTCGATCCGAAGCCAACGCCAGGAGTTGATGGACGATCTGAGCCTAGACGATCGTCGCCTGGCACATACCTTCGACGAGCTGGTCCGGGTTAATCGCCTCCTCGGAGGATATGAGCCCAGTCTGGCCGGCCTGAAACGGCTGCTCGGAGAGCGACGCCGCCTGTCGCTGCTCGACGTGGGCACCGGCGGCGGTGATTTTCCACAGCGGCTGGCCCGGTGGGCGTCAAAGCGAGGCGTGGAACTCGAGGTATTGGGCATCGATCTCTCACCGACGGCCGTCGACTCCGCCCGACGACGCTGCCAGGGGTCGGCGGGCATTCGCTTTGAGCGCCGCGATCTCTTCGCCATGTCCGGCCAGGCCCGCTTTGACGTGGTCCACGCCGCTCTGATGCTCCACCACCTGGACGCCGAGCACGCCGCCTCGGGCCTTCGACGGATGTACGAGCTGAGCCGACTGGGGGTGGTGATCAACGACCTGCACCGCCACCCGCTGGCCTATCTGGGAAGTCGCATCGCCCTTCCCCTGATCTCTCGGAGTCAGATCATCCGCCACGACGGTGCGCTCTCCGTGCTGCGCGCCTTTCGATCCGCCGATCTATATCGGCTGACCGACCAGGCCGAGCTGCCCCCGCCGGAGCTGACCTGGCATTTTCCCTTTCGCTGGCGGATGGTTATCCCCAGGGAGACCAAATGACCTTGCCCGATCGCACAGAGATCGCCGTCATCGGTGCCGGCCCCGCCGGCTCCACTCTGGCCGCCGCCCTAGCCCAACGAGGTCGTTCGGTGGTCCTTTTGGAGCGCGATCGTTTTCCACGCCACAAGGTTTGCGGAGAGTTCTTATCCGGCGAGTCCATGGATGTCGTCGATGAACTGGGATGGCGCTCGGCTTTTGAGGAATTTGGGGCGCCGACGATGACCACCGCCCGGCTGACCGCTCCCGACGGCGCCACTTTGAGCGTCGACCTTCCGCGCCCGGCCCGGGGCTTGAGCCGATATCAGCTCGACGCCTTTCTCTTCGACCAGGCCTGCAGGTCCGGGGCCCACACCTTCGACGGCATTGAGGTGCAGCGCATCGAAGCTCTGCCAAAGCGCAAAAAACGGCTTCACCTGGCGACTAGACTGGAGCAGCGAATCATCCATTCTCAGCTCGACGCCGACCTGGTCGTCGCCGCCTACGGCCGGCGCACGTCGATTGACCGCCGCCTGTCGCGCCCTTTCTTCAAGACCCGCTCGCCATGGGTGGCCTTCAAGGGCCATCATCAAATGAACGAGCCCGGCTGCGCCGACGACCTGCGCGGGGTGGTTGAACTCCACGCCTTCTCCGGCGGCTATTGCGGGGCCAGCTTCGTCGAGGGCGACAAGCTCAATATCTGTACCATGTTTCGCGCTGATTTATTGGGCCCCGACGGACCCGCCGACGGCGGCGCTCCCTTCGATTTTTTGCGACGCGTGAATAGCCCGCTCGGAAGACGCCTGGCCGGCCTGAAGCCCTGCTTCGAGCGGCCTCTTTCGGTGGCCCAGATCCCCCTCACCATAAAGCAACCGGCTCGAGAGGAGATCTTTTTTATCGGCGACGCTGCCTCTATGATCGCGCCCCTGGCCGGCGACGGCCAGGCCATGGCCATGGAGGGCTCACTCATTTTGGCCGATCTTCTGGACCGCCACCTCCCGACGGTTCCCCTGGAGCAGTGGAATCGCATCTGGCGCCGACGCTACGCCATGCGAATTCAATTGGGCAGACTCTTCAACGCGGCGCTGACTCGCCCAAAGCTCTCGGCCCCGGTGCTTCGACTCCTGAATCGTCTTCCCGGCGCAGCACATCAGTTGGTCACATTGACCCGCGGGTGATAGATGTGGTGCACCTATCGAGCAGGCAGTGGAATTTCGCGACCATTCCTGTTCTTTAGCACTTGATGGGATTCCCAGACACTCAGACGACGCTGGAGCAGTAATGCGACTCAACTGGATCGACACCGCCGATGACCTGGCCAACTTCTGTAAATCAGTGGAGAAAAAGCCTCTGGCTGTGGACACCGAGAGCGACCACTTCCACGCCTACAACGCCCAGGTCTGCCTGATCCAACTGGCCACCGAGGAGGCGGCCGCCCTGGTCGACCCGCTGGCCCTGGAGGCCCATGAACTGGCGCCGCTTTTTGAAATCCTCGAAGATCAGGAGGTCTGCAAAGTCCTCCACGCCGCCAGAAACGATATCATCGAGATGGACCGAGACTACGGCGTC